>PVWD01000392.1 GCA_003003615.1 filamentous cyanobacterium CCP2
GTTTCTAAAGGTGTATGACAAGAGTTGGAACAATCTCAGGCGACTGAACTCTTAAGCAGATGGGTTTGGCAATATGAAACTGCCAATTGTTTTTGTATTGCGATATTTCTTGTGGGATGGGCATCTTGCCCGTCCTCTCACTGTAATCGTTAGGACAGTCAATCACTGTAAATGGCTCATTTCATCGCAGCTTTTCAGCAATTGTTCAAGCTGTCCCTCCGCTTTGATTCTGCCGTTCCTGAGAACGATGACACGATCGGCAGACTGTAAAACTGAACGACGATGGGAAACCACGAGGAATGTTGGAGTCCAAATTTTAGAAGAGAGAGAAGATGGGTATGCTGATGAATTACCATTACCATCCTGAGCATTGATGGTAAACAGCCGAGACCATAGTTTAAGCTCTGTTTCCACATCAAGGGCACTGGATAGATCATCAAAGACTAAAAGTTCAGGTTGGCGAATTAACATTCGGGCAGCAGCGGCCCGTTGCAATTGCCCGCCGGAAAGCCGAACCCCCTTCGTTCCAAGTAACGTTTCCAAACCATTTGGCATCCCTGCAAGGTCAGACTCAAAAACTGCAAGATCGATCGCCTGTCGTAGTTCGGCTTCGTTTGGGTTTAGCCCAAGTAAGAGGTTTTCCCGGAGGGTATGGCTAAACAGTTGAGGCACTTGGGGCGTATATGCACTGCGAAATGGCATGAAAAAGTTAGTAGGGTCTTTCACCCACTGTCCGTTCCAGTAAATCTTGCCAGATTGGGCAGGAAGCAAACCTAGCAGCACCCGCAAGAGCGTTGTTTTCCCCGATCCGACCCGGCCTGTAATCACGGTTAAGCTGCCTCTTTCGAGTTCTAAGCTGACATTGAAAATTCCGTTTTGGCTTTCTGGATAGCAATAGGTTAAATCAACGGCTTTCAGTTCTTCCAGGCAGTCTACATGGTGGGGTTGCTTGATGGATGGAAGCGGTGGTTTGCGTCCCCAAATACTGTGTAAATACATGGGTTGAGGTGCGACTAGAGCGTATGTCAATCCTTCTGCGTTCTGGTTTTCATCCGGTTCGGATTGATTCAGTAACTCTTCCATTCGTTCAAATGAAACTTCAGTTTGCTTGGTTAATGCCAAGAAGCCGCCAAGAAACCACAGAAAATCGCTTGTGAATCCCAGGTAGTAAACAAACAGGGCAAAATCGCCAACCGTCAGGGGGTTTGTCGCAGCAGACATGCTTTGTGCCGCCAACAGCAAAATCATCCCCGTTCCCAAGTTGACGCAGTTTTCCAGGATTGAACCAATTATGGCGGTGAACACCCGATCGCGCACCATGTATTGCAGCCGTTGTTGGTTGAGATGTTGTAAATGATGTAAAACATCAGACTCAGCTCCGGCTAGCTGAATGGCTTGGACTGCCGTAAACAGTTCACCTAAAAGCCCAGTCACCTGCTGTGTTGCATGGCGGCTCGCCCGACGATATCGCTTAATTCGCTGTTCAGCCTGCCGAACGCTAAAAGTAATTAAAACTAACGGTAAAAAGACAAGTATTGTCAATCTGGCATTAATAGTTAGAAGAATCGTTAAAGCAAGAGCTGCGAATATCCCTGCACTCAGAATTTCATTCGTTCCAACCACGTTATCTTCAATTTGTGCCGCATCATCTCGGAAGAAGCTGATGATTTCTCCCGGAGAGATTGCCTTCTGCTTTTGCGTTGTAAACGGTTTGGCTCCAGGACGTGCGAGCAACTGTTCTAGGAGGTTTCGTTGCAGCAATGAACTCATCGTGAAACGATGCTGCGTTTTTGTTACTCGCCCCATAAAAATAACAACAATCCGAGCAACGCCGATCGCCAATAGCAGAGCCACAAACACAAAAGGCGATTGCAAGGAAGCAGATTCTGCCCTGTCTCCCGTTAAACTATCAAAAAATGCTCGAAGTACCAGCCCAGGTAAAGCAGGCAACCCCGTGATAAATAGCCACAGTAAGCTGTCAAATAAATACAGCCTGAAGGTATAGCGCACCATACGCCATATCAGTTGCCAGATGGGAACTTTAAGAGACATAAAACCTCTTCCTAATCATTCTCTTTACCGTGATAAGCCTGAGGTTGGGGCAACAATACAGAGGCGTGACGTTCCGCTTGCAGAAGCCGTGAGAAGTGAGACTGAGGGTTGTGCATGAGGGAATGCCGATCGCCATATTCCACGATTTGGCCTTGCTCTAAAATCAAAATTTGATCAGCGCGTTTCACGGTGGCCAGCCGATGGGCAATGACAATGCCAGTACGGTTTTCCAACAACCGATCGATCGCCTGCTCAATGTGCATTTCAGTTGTTGGATCAAGGCGAGACGATGCTTCATCCAAAATCACTAAACCAGGATTTTTCAGAAAAACGCGGGCAAAAGCAAGCAACTGGGCTTGTCCGGCAGAAAGCCCCACACTGTCTGCGCCAAGCTGAGTATCTAATCCATTAGGGAGGGATTGCAACCACTGCGACAACCCCAACCCTGCGAGCGTTTCGATAATCTGCTGATCTGGAATGTGTGAGTTAAAAAACGTCAGGTTATTGCGAACACTGGACTGAAAAAGCTGTACATCCTGAGTGACAAACCCAATTCGCTGACGCAATTCTCGCAAAGGAATTTGATGAATGGGAATATCTCCCACATAAACTCCCCCCTCCTGAACGTCATACAGCCGCAGCAAAAGCCGCACGATCGTTGATTTACCGCTCCCTGTGTGCCCAATGAGTCCGAGTACCTGATTCGGTGGCAGTTGAAAGCAAATGTTTTGCAATATCCAGTCGCGTTCATAGCGAAACCAAACCGATTCAAAGGCGACAGACAGCGCACCCGTTGGCAGAAAAGACAAACCCTCATCCGGAAGGCGTGAGCGCAGTTCAAATAGCTCCTGAATTCGGTGAATGCTGGCTTCCACTTGCTGCAAATCTTCTAATTCTTCGCGGATACGCTCGATCGGCTGAGCCAAAAGATTGGTGTAGTGAAAGATTAAATAGGCTGTGCCAATGGTGATGGCTTGCTGCTTCCATAGATAAGCAGATATCCCAAGGGCGATCGCATTGCCAATGGTGAATAAACCGACCGACGTTGACCACAACACCGTACTGGCAAACCGGGCCTTTTGGTAGACCGGAAGCCACTGTTGCAAGAGGTCATGAAATCGATGCATCACGTAACTGACGGCTCCATTTGCCCGAATATCTTCTCGCCCAGTCAGGTATTCTCCAATAAAACCCAAAAAATCGGCACTGAGTTGGCGATATGCCCTCCAGGGGGCAATTGCAAAGGAACGTAGCCCCAGCAGCAGCAGTAGAGACACACTTGAAAATACAGTCAAGCTAATTCCTGCTAACCGATTCTCGAACAGCAACGTGACTAAGATTCCGAATAATAAAATCCCATTTCCTAGAACGTGAATAATAAACTGTGAGAAAAACCTTGATAGAGTGTTGACATCACCATCCACTCGTTCTAGTAACTCACCTGGAGTCCGGGCCTTGTGAAAGGATAAATCAAGCGACAGGCAATGCTTTGTTAAGTTCATCCGTAGAGCATTGGTTGCTGTCCAAGCGACGGTTTCGCTAAAGTAGGCAGCAATTACTGAGAAAAGCTGAGTGAGAAATGCTAGCCCAATGAATAGAAATGCAGCCGTGTACAGTTTTTGCTGTGAACCGCCACTCACGGCTGTATCAATGAAATATCCCAAAATTTGTGGATTGAAGATCTGTAGTGCAATGCTGCTGAGGAGGGCGATCGCCAACCAACCAACACGACCTCGTTGGGGCTTGAGGTACTCTGCCAAGAACGATCCGTATTGCTGGAGGGGAATTTGCATGGGACAGCGAAATGGCTCCACACCTGGCTTTGAATCAGGTTCGTTCTTTATCAGAGCATGAATACAGTACGTTCAGCAGTTTATCGCAAAGCTTACCCATTAGGAACGCGGTTTTGGCTCTTAGCGGGAGCTTTTTGACGCTTAAACGGAATTTCTTTGGGTTGAGGCGTAAAATTCCTTGTGCCATGAACTAAAGTTTGGGCTTAGAGCAAAAATCAGTTGATGGAAGTTAAAAAATGAATTGGGTCGATGAATATCTCGCCTGTCGAGAACCCTACTCCCCAGTAAAGACGTGAAATTTTTCGTCTCCACTATTCCCCATTTCCCGCAAAACTGCCGTTGAATCTGTCACAAACCCGAAACACTGATTCACGTTGTAAATCGTGGCTTGAAAGCAGTAGTGGGGAGAGGTGGTGGCGGTGCAGTCGCGGAGCAGGATACAGTCATAACCCAAAAAATTGGCATCTTGCAGAGTTGCCATGACGCATTGATCTGCATTGACTCCGGCAAAAAAGAGAGTGGTTTTACCGAGGTTGCGAAGAATGCTGTCAAGCGGAGTGTCCCAGAAGCCACTCATGCGGTATTTGTCTACCTGAATGTCAATTGGGTCGATCGCCAGTTCATCCACCACCGCCGCCGCCCAGCTATCTTTTATCAATACAGGGGCACCATTTTTAGGGAGGGGATCACCTAACCCGACTCCTTCTCCCGTTGGATTGTAAACATGCCGTAAAGCAGGGCTAATGTTCAACAGGTCAGGACGATTCCCCCAATTGAGCCAAATAATTGGAACATCAACATTGCGAAGTTCGGGCAAGAGGGTTTTGAGCGGGTGAATCGGTTCGCGAGCAGGGGTGACATCTACGCCAATGTGGGCCAACCAGCCATCGGGATGGCAAAAATCATTTTGCATATCCACCACTATCATGGCCGCTTTTGCCAAATCCAGGCGCAGCGTTTTGGTGTCAGTGGGCAGTGTGAGTAACCGAGGTGGAACAGGAGGACGAGTCAAATCTGCCGTCTCAGCATCCACAAACCAAGCATTGGGCGGCATTCCCAGCGATCGAAGCGATCGGTTCATCGGCACTTGTTCCATATGCTTACATCCTGCTGCTAATGTACTGCTGTCTAATGCAAAAGGCAGGTTAAGTTCCGTATCCCAAGACACGATATATTTTCCTACTCCC
>PVWD01000393.1 GCA_003003615.1 filamentous cyanobacterium CCP2
CTAGTTGAGAACGTTCCATATAACGTTGATCCACAAAAGGTTTGGCTTTGCGATGGAGCGATCGAAGGGCTAAAACTTCTTCAATCTGCGAACTATCAACTCATTTTAGTAACAAATCAATCTGGAATTGCTCGCGGATATTTTCCTGAATCTGAATTATTTGCCGTTGAACGTCGATTACACGAACTGCTGATTCCTCATCATGTTTGGCTAGATGGCTTTTATTACTGTCCCCATCATCCCGATGGCATCGTTAAACCCTATGCGATCGATTGTCATTGTCGTAAGCCTAAACCCGGTCTGTTGTATCGATCTGCCCAGGAACATGCGATCGATCTGAAACAATCCTGGCTCATTGGAGACATTCTAAATGACATTGAAGCCGGACGCACCGCAGGCTGTCGCACTGTTTTAATTGACAACGGCAATGAAACTGAATGGCAGCTATCCTGCCAACGGTTGCCCCACCATTGCGTGACGAATTTCTACGAAGCCGCCCAGGTCATTTTAGCCATCGATCAGGCAATTCAGACCCCAAAACCGATTTCTTATGTTCCGCCTTCCCTTCTCCTCACTGAAACCTCTACCTCCCATGAGTTCTGACCTACTTCACCTAATTGATTCCTGGACATCACTCACCGTCCTGGTGATTGGCGATGCCATCCTAGACAGCTACCTCAATGGCAGTACCGATCGCCTTTGTCGGGAAGCCCCTGCCCCAGTAGTCGCGATTCAGCAACAGCTAGACGTTCCAGGAGGAGCCGCCAACACTGCCACAAATTTGGCGAGTTTAGGGGGAAGAGTAGTTTTCCTCTCGGTAATTGGGACAGATACAGAAGGCGATCGGTTACGGCAAGCCCTGGAGCAGCGTGGCGTTTCATCGTCCTATTTGATCAGCAGTCCGCAGCGAAAAACTCTGGCGAAACAGCGAGTTTTGGCAGGATCGCAAATTTTAGTCCGTCTGGATCAGGGCAGTACAGAGGACGTTTCGGCTGATTTAGAACAGCAGATGATTGCCCGTTTAGCAGAGCAGTTCCCTCAATGTGATGCGGTTATTATTTCCGATTACGGCTACGGCATTCTCACCCCTCGCATAATGCATACGCTCCAGGGGTTGCAGTCCCAGTTCCCTCGTACCCTGGTCATTGATTCTCGCCATTTACACACTTACCAACATCTATCTGCAACGGCGGTCAAGCCAAACTATGATGAGGCGATTTACCTGTTAGACTTACCCAAACAGCAGCACGATCGGGCTGAACAAATCGAACCCTATGGTGATCAGTTACTAAAACTGACGGGAGCGGCGATCGTTGCCGTAACGCTGGATACGGAAGGGGCGATCGTTTTTGAACAGGGGAGTTCTCCACTTCGCACCTATGCCCATCCTGCACCCCATAACCAAACTTCTGGAGCGGGCGATACGTTCATCAGTGCCTTAACGCTGGCTTTGGCATCAGGAGCTTCCACCACAACTGCATCATCCTTGGCATCTACTGCCACCGCCATTGTCGTAAAACAGCCTGGAACGTCTGCCTGCCGTGCCGAAGAGTTACGACAATCGATAATTGATGCCCGCAGTCCAGATAAGCTAATTCTGGATCAATCTGATTTAGCAACCTATGTCCAACAATATCGCGCAGCGAATCGCAGAATTGTGTTTACAAATGGGTGTTTTGACATTCTACATCCTGGTCATGTGACATACCTATCCCAAGCAAAAGTTTTAGGAGATGTATTAATTATTGGTGTAAATTCGGATGAAAGTGTACGGCAATTGAAAGGAGAAGGTCGCCCGGTGAATCCCTTAAGCGATCGGTTAACCATGCTTTCAGCATTAAGCTGTGTGGATCATGTCATTCCTTTTAGCGATCGAACTCCGCACAATCTCATTCGGATTATTTGTCCACATACTTACGTGAAAGGCGGTGACTACACGCGAGACACTTTACCTGAAGCCAGTTTGGTCGAAGAATTGGGAGGTACAGTCCGAATTGTGCCCTATGTCGATAATCGTTCTACAACTCGGTTGATTCATCAAATTCGCGCCCTTCAGCATTAGTCACCTGCGGCAGAAACGGGCCTTGCCCCCTCCAAATCACTATGTCTAAATGGCACACTGCTCAAAATATTCTTTGTATTCGACTAGACACAATCGGCGATGTGATCATGACGGCTCCGGCCATGCTTGCCCTTAAAACGGCTCAGCCCGATCGCCGAATTACCTTAATGACTTCATCTGCTGGGGCTGCGATCGCTCCATTACTGGATTTAGATGATCTGATCATTTATGATTCACCCTGGCTAAAGGCAACCGCACCGCGTACAGATAGTCTGCCTGAATTTGACATGATTAAGCGGCTCCAGCAGGCACAGTTTGACGCTGCTGTGATCTTCACGGTATATAGCCAAAACCCTTTACCGTCAGCATTTCTATGCTACATGGCAAACATTCCCCTTCGACTAGCACACTGCCATGAAAATCCTTACCAATTGCTCACCCACTGGATTCCTGACCCTGAACCAACCCAGTTCATTCGTCATGAAGTCCGTCGCCAGCTTGATTTGGTTGCCAGCATTGACTGCGATGTCACCCCACTTTTAGATGATCCAACCAACGATCGCCAATTATTGCATCTTGATCCTGCATCCCTGCATCGTGTCCAATCGCTCTTAACTGAAATCGGAATGAACTTAATGGAACCCTGGGTTGTTGTGCATCCGGGAGCAACGGCAGCTTCTCGTCGCTATCCTCCTGAATCCTTTGCGATCGTCGCAGAACAATTGACAAATCAGAATATTCAGGTCGTTTTTACGGGAACACAGCCGGAAGCAGAATTGGTGCAATCGATTCGCACCATGATGAACACATCATCTTACTCTTTAGTCGATCGTTTATCCTTAAGCGAGTTGGTTGCCCTCCTTAAATTATCTCCATTGCTGATTTCTAATAACACAGCTCCCGTTCATCTTGCTTCTGCGGTAGGGACACCCATCGTTGATTTATACGCTCTTACTAATCTTCAACACACCCCCTGGAGTGTTCCTCATCATGTTCTCTTTCATGACGTACCTTGCAAACTTTGCTATAAGAGTATCTGTCCCCAAGAACATCATCACTGTTTACGTTTAGTTGAACCAAAGGCAGTGATTGAGGCGGCTCTCTCTCTTTTATTAACAACTCACTCTAAAATCCAAATTCCTTCTCATGTCTGCTTTAATTGATGTCCTCATTCCAACCTTCTGTCGTCCGGCTGCCCTGGCTGTAACCCTCACAAGTCTATGTTCTCAACAGTACCAAAATTTTCGAGTCATTATCTCAGATCAATCCGATCGATCGGATGTACCTGCCTCACTACAAGCAGGAGAAGTGAATGCGGCTTTGCGAGTACTGCAAGCTCATGGGCAGGAAGTGATAACCCATCAGCATTTGCCCCGTCGGGGCATGGGAGAACAGCGACAATTTTTATTGGATCAAGCAACGGCTCCCTATGTCCTGTTTTTAGATGATGACTTGATCCTGGAACCTTGGGTCATCAATAGTTTACTCTCTGCGATTCAGGCAGAAAATTGCGGCTTTGTCGGTTCAGCGATCATTGGGCTGAGCTTTTTAGAAGATGTGCGCCCCCACCAACAATTTGTTGAGTTTTGGGATCAGCCCGTTCAGCCGGAAGTGGTGCGATCGGGAACACCGCAATGGGAACGGTATCGACTGCACAATGCCGCTAATCTCTATCATGTTCAACAACGGTTAAACCTCACGCCGGATGCTCCACGCAAGTATCGGGTTGCCTGGGTGCCGGGATGCGTTTTATTTGATACAGCAAAACTGCGGAGCGTTGGTGGGTTTGAGTTTTGGCAAGAATTACCACCCAACCACTGCGGCGAGGATGTTTTGGCCCAACTGCGGGTAATGGCTCACTATGGAGGATGCGGCATCATGCCATCAGGCGTGTATCATCAGGAACTGCCAACCACGATTTCCGATCGCCAGATTGATGCACCACAGGTTCTAGAGGTTATGGGAAATCGGTAAGGGTGAATGGGGGGAATCAAATGACATTTTGTCGGATTCTATTTGTGGAGTTATTGGGCGGAATCGGGGATTTGGTGATTGCGCTACCTGCAATTCGAGCGGTCGCCCGATCGCATCCTCATGCCCATATCACGGTTCTGACCTTTACTCCAAGTGGGGAACTATTGGAAGCAGATCCCTACATCGATCGCATCCTTTACGCCGAAAAGGGTCAGGCTCGGCAAGCAGTAGAAACGATTCTGGCGCAGGAATCGTTTGATTTAATTGTGTCTGATACAAACTATGATGGCATTGCGAATCTCATTCAACAGAGCCAAACTCAGAAAGCAATTACAAATTTATGGCGATCTCCTCCTCCAAATGAACGAGTCAGCGATCGGTTTTTAGAGATTTTACGAACGGAAGAAATTATTTCTGCGAATACTGAGCAACCCCGTGAGCCACAAATCCATATCACTCCCACAGAACGTTCGATCGTTCGCTCCACCCTGGGAGCACTGTATCAACCTGTGATTGTGCTTTGTCCAGATGCAGGTATGGCCATTAAACGCTGGCCCGCCGCCAACTTCATTGCAGTTGGACAAGCCTTGCAACGGCAGTTTGGTGCATCGATTGTAGTCGTTGCAGGAGCAGATTCAGAACAGGCAGAATCCATTGCTGAGGCGATCGGCAAATTCGCACAAGTTTGGCAACGGGGAACATTGCGCCACCTGGCAGCCATGATTGCTGAAACGAATCTAGTCATCGCCGCAGACACCGGGATCGCCCACATTGCTGCTGCCCTTAATGTGCCAACCCTCACCCTCTTTGGCCCATCCTGGCATGGACGCTACGGGCATCCTTCCCCCCACATCAACCTTCAGGGGTATCCCGCTTGCCCCGATCGCCACATTCAAAACTTCACAGAACAACGCTGCTGGTACTGTCTCTTATACACATCT
>PVWD01000394.1 GCA_003003615.1 filamentous cyanobacterium CCP2
AGGATGAGCTTAAAAATCTTGAGGACTGAGTGGTTTTCCATCTTGTGCAATCACTATGAAGCGTGCAGCAAGGATACGGTCACTGATACGATACAATGGCTAATCCAGGCTTTAAAAAACTTAAACCTGGCACTAACGACTAACTTTGGTTCTATCAACCTATCTTTTTTGCCATGACTTCCTAAAAAGGCTGGTCGCAGCTTGTCGATAGTGGGTAGAATTTTTAAAATATTCAGCAATGGTTTTGTGTTAGTGGTTATTTTGCAAATTACATCGCAACCAAGTAAAAGGAGAGTGAACGCATGACCCAAGTGGTCTTAGGTGAGAACGAAGGAATTGAATCTGCACTACGTCGCTTTAAGCGGCAGGTTTCTAAAGCTGGTATCTTGGCAGACGTTAAGAGCCATCGCCACTTTGAAACGCCCTTAGAGAAGCGCAAACGTAAGGCTATTATGGCTCGTCGCAAGCGTCGGTTCAGATAGGTTTATTCCGGTAAACCGTTCTTTTACGCCGTCTCACCCACATTTGTGGCTTTTGTGTGGCTTTTTGAAAACTAGAATCTGCGATCGGGGGTGCATCGTTTTGCACCTCCTATTGTGTTTGATAGATTATGTTTGGTGGATTATGTTTAGTGGTCAGCAGGAAAGAGTGATTAAAAAGGGTTGAGAGCAGTTGAAAAATTCCCCCCTATGTGCAGTCAAATGGTTTATCTATAAACCTTCACCGCTCCGCTAAGAACTGTTACAGATCCTCACAAAGTCGAGATTTGTGACATGACTCGATGATAGGATTCCTGAAAAATGTTCAGAGAAAAAAACTGCATGACAGACGCTCTTACTGGACAAACACCTTTGTTCGGTGGCAGCACCGGCGGGCTACTGAGCAAAGCTGACGAAGAAGAAAAATACGCGATTACCTGGACAAGTCCTAAAGAACAGGTGTTTGAAATGCCAACGGGTGGTGCAGCCATCATGCGGCAGGGCGAAAACCTGTTGTACCTTGCCCGTAAGGAGCATTGCATTGCAATGGGTGCTCAACTGCGGTCAAAGTACAAGCCAAGGATCGAGGATTACAAGATCTACCGGATTTATCCAAACGGTGAGATCCAATATCTGCACCCAGCAGATGGTGTATTCCCCGAAAAGGTCAATCAGGGACGTGGACAAGTGAACACCATTGGTCGCAACATTGGCAGCAACCCGGAGCCTGCTGCGGTCAAGTTCACTGGTAGACGTACCTATGATCCTTAAACTTTGAAACTGAGGATTTGACATCAGGTAACGACTGATAAACGGTTTTATTTGTACATCAAGCTAGGGGGGTGGATCGTTCCACCCTCTTTTTTGGTAGAAATGGGGCGATGGATGGAAAGCAGATTGGGTGACGAATGAAACAAATGGAGGGCGCACTTGGGCAACTGAATTTCAAACTGGGTGAAAGGGGATCAGAGTAATGGCTGAGCCACTCAAGGAAATTCAGATTTGGCGCAAACGGTTACTCGCTGACTTGAAACGGCGGCATCAAGAAACGCGGGAAGACCCGGATAATTTGGCTCAGGATATGGTGAGTTATCTGCTGTTGCTTGCACTCTGTCATGAACATGGTGTTCAGCCTCATCAGCATCTTGCAGGAATTGTGCAGCCGAACCTTGGCCTTGAGAATGACTCGCTACAGCAAATGATTCGCTGCTTCAAGCCTTTCAGGGAAGAGGAAACAGAAATTCCGATCGAGCGGTTGGGACAAGTTTACGAACAGTTTTTAGCGACAGAGCGATCGTCTCAGAAGTCTGGCGGGGCATACTACACGCCTCGGCCAGTGGTGGACTATATTCTTACCCACACGCTGGGTAAACAGTTGCTCAAGGCATCTCAGAAGGCTGCTCAACCCGCATCTCAGGGTTTGTGTGGCTCACTCCGAATTCTTGATCCCGCCTGCGGTTCTGGGGCGTTTCTGCTGGCTGCTTATCAGTTTTTGTTGAATTGGTACAAGATGCAGTACGTGGCTGAACTCGATCGATACGGCTTGCAGCTCTACAAGGGGAATGGTGGATGGCGATTGACGTTTGAAGCACGGAGAGACATTCTGTTAGAGCATATTCATGGGGTTGATATTGATCCGCAGGCGGTGGAAATCACAAAACGATCGCTGCTGTTACAGCTACTAGCGGGGATTTCCGAGGAGGAACAGGCTCGACAGGTGCGATCGAATTTTCCTGTGGATAGTTCAGTGCTGGATAGAAATATTTACTGTGGTAATGCGCTGATTGATTCCGATTTCTATCAGGGTTTGGATAAGAAACAATTATTTGATCCTGATATAAATTCAATTAAGGGATTGAACTGGGAAAAAGCCTTTCCTGAGGTGATGCGATCGGGTGGGTTTAATGTGGTGATTGGGAATCCACCCTGGGTATTTACGAGAGATGTCCAGTTTGGCGATCGGGTTAAAAAATATTATCAGCTTAAATATCTTAACGGGATTCAAACTACTCAAAAAGGCAAGGCAAAACAGACGGGGAAAATCAATTTATTTATTTTGTTTTTAATTCGGATGGTTCAGTTAACGCATCAGGAAGGATTGGCGGGAATTGTTCTACCCAATACATTTTTTAGAACAACAATCTATGATGTAGCTCGTAAATACATTCTGGAACATTGCAATATTCAGCAAATTGTTGATTTAGGATGTGAAACTTTTCCAGGCGTGACTGCCTCCACCGCAATTTTAATTTTAGGTAAAAATTTGGCTGATATGCGAGTGCAATGTTTGAATGGAATTCAGCAGGCTGAACCTCGCTGGCTTGATAAAAAAACATTTCTGACAAATGCGAGCCACGTTTTTAGCATTTTTATGGATGAGCCACAGCAGTCTCTGTTTCAGCATATGGAGAATTGCTCCATTCATTTAGAAACTTTGGTTAAAGACATCATTGAAGGAATTGTTTGTCAGCGGGATCAGGTGATAGCTAACGCCGATCGCCATCATTACAAAAAACTCCTAGAAGGTAAAGATATTACGCGATATTGCATTACTTTTAGAAATAAATATGTATTGTTCGATCGTCAGCAACTGCATCGTCCTAGACCGGAATATGTATGGGCAGCAAATGAAAAAATTATTTTGCGTCGAATTGGTGGGGGTGCGTTTCCCTTAATTGCTGCATTAGACACCGCAAATTACTGCACGTTTGCTTCAGTGAATAATCTGCTCATTCAAGAAAATTGTTCTTACAATATCCGCTATCTTTTAGCCCTTCTAAACTCAACGCTACTCAACTATTATTACAGCCAAAAATTTACCAACCGATCGCGCCTCACCGTTAATATTTCTAAAACATTTGTCCAGCAGCTTCCCATTCGAGCCATTGATTTTAATAACCCACTAGAAACCCAAAAACACGATCGCCTTGTCCAAGCAGTGAACATGATTGAAGCTTTACAGACCCAATCTTTGCTCACTCAAGACGTAAATCAGCGGCAACCTATCATCCAAGAAATTGCCAAAATCGATCGGCAAATTGATCAATGGGTCTACGAACTGTATGGACTCACGGCGGCCGATACTCACCTGATCCAGGAGAATTTTTCTGAAAACTGCAATTAAGATCTAAAAAATATTAATTAGCTAGTAAAGATATATTGGACATACTAGCCGATCGCCTTTACGGTTGTAGTTGAGGTTCGTTGCCGTCAAAGTTTGCTGTAATTAAAATCTGTCACTCAAACTGATTTGTTGGTTGACTGGCGGGCAAGATGCCCACCTCACAAGAGTCCAGTTTGTTTGATGTTTATTTCTGGATCAATCGATCGAGAACGCACCGACACCGAGAACGCTTGAGAACACTATTGACCTAAGAGTAACCGTTATGAGCAAAGGCACACTGTTTGATAAAGTTTGGGATGCCCATACCGTTGGCACCCTGCCCTCTGGACAAACCCAGCTATTTATTGGACTACATTTAATTCACGAAGTCACCAGCCCT
Organism: filamentous cyanobacterium CCP2; assembly: GCA_003003615.1. Lineage (GTDB taxonomy): Bacteria > Cyanobacteriota > Cyanobacteriia > Elainellales > Elainellaceae > Egbenema. The sequence continues at coordinate 3,983 of PVWD01000394.1, forward strand.
CAAGCCTTTGCCATGCTGCGGGAGCGGGGCTTGCAGGTGATGTATCCCGATCGCACAGTGGCAACGGTGGATCACATTGTGCCAACTGAAAATCAGGCGCGGCCGTTTGTTGACCCATTAGCCGAAGAGATGATGCAGGAATTGGAGAAAAACTGCAAGGACAACGGCATTCGCTTCTACAACATTGGGTCGGGCAGTCAGGGAATTGTCCATGTGATTGCCCCAGAGCAGGGTTTAACCCAACCGGGAATGACGATCGCCTGCGGAGATAGCCACACTTCAACTCATGGTGCGTTTGGCGCGATCGCCTTTGGGATTGGTACGAGCCAAGTACGGGATGTGCTGGCTTCTCAGACATTGGCCCTCTCAAAATTGAAAGTTCGGAAGATTGAAGTGAATGGCACTTTACCCACAGGGGTCTACGCCAAAGATGTCATTCTGCACATCATTCGGAAGCTTGGTGTCACGGGTGGAGTCGGTTATGCCTATGAGTATGCCGGAACCACCTTTGAGCAAATGAACATGGAAGAACGCATGACCGTTTGCAACATGTCGATCGAGGGTGGAGCGCGATGTGGATATGTAAATCCCGATGCTGTCACTTTTGAATATCTCAAAGGTCGAGATTTTGCGCCAAAGGGAGCCGATTGGGATAAGGCGGTGGAATGGTGGACGAGCCTCCGCAGTGATGCTAATGCTGAATACGATGATGTGGTGGTGTTTGATGCGGCAGAAATTCCGCCCACTGTCACCTGGGGCATCACTCCCGGTCAGGGAATTGCCATTGACCAACCCGTTCCCACCCCCGACGAACTCCCCGAAAAAGAACGGACGATCGCTCAGGAAGCCTATCAATACATGGACTTGCAGCCTGGGCAGCCGATCGCAGGCACCAAAATTGATGTTTGTTTCATCGGTAGCTGCACCAACGGACGGATGAGTGACCTGCGGGAAGCAGCAAAAATTGCTAAGGGTCGCCAAGTTGCAGAAGGGGTGAAAGCCTTTGTGGTGCCGGGGTCAGAGCGGG
>PVWD01000098.1 GCA_003003615.1 filamentous cyanobacterium CCP2
AGTAGTCATTTCCCGCCCCACCAATCAGCGTATCGTTATTGGCACCGCCAATCAGCGTATTGTTGCCGCCATAGCCGTACATGAGCCAGGGCCGCCATCCCTCCTGATCAACAAAGGCTTGAAACCGATTGCTGTTGTTGTTTCCCCGATAAATTCTCATCTGGAATACTCCTGATTCAAGATTTAATTTTGCAAAGTTTCGTCCTCTGCAACTGCTGTGTCCTAATTTCTAAAGCAGTCATTTCTAAAGCAGTAGGAACTGATGTCTTTCAGGTTAATAGGAGTCGATCGACTCGGTGTTCTAATTAGCGTTAGGAATTTGGTTAGGAATTTGGTTAGGACGAACAATAGGGACTTCCAAACCGCTTTCGCTTTATGATGAGGATTAAAGTGAAGAACATTCAAACAACTCTCGCCATGCAATCGCACCAACCGTCCCCGGAACCGTTTGCTCAGGCTGCAAATGAATGGAATTTGCAGAAGTTGTATGAGGATTTAGCATCTGTTAAAAAAGAATTTGCGCCCAATACGACAGGGCTTACAGTCGTTGAAAAGCAGCTTCTTCAAGGGTTGCTGTGCCGTTATAACCCAGCCAAAATTGCTGAAAAACTGTTCAGAACGCCTGGCTCTGTAAAAGTTGACCTGTCGAATGGCATCTATCGCTACGTTGAGGCATTAACAGGACGACAACCCAATGAATTGCGAAGCTGGAGCGATGTAAAAGAATGGCTGGAAAGTGCAGGCTACCGAACGCAGTCGATCGAATCTATTGCATCCTTCGCCTCGAATGGCAAGATCATTGACTGGGGAGAAGCGTTGGATGCTTCAGTGTTTTTTGGACGTGAGACTGAACTTGCAACGTTAATTCAGTGGCTTGTCACCGATCGCTGCCGACTGGTTGCCCTCCAGGGAATGGGAGGAATTGGTAAAACCACTTTGGCAGCACAGGTGGCAGATCGGGTGAAAAATGAATTTGATTGTTTAATCTGGAAGTCGATCCTATATCCGATCGCACCAAAGGTCATTTTGACGAAATGGTTAAGGCAGCTTTCCCAACAGGATGATCTGCAAGTGCCTGATCATCTTGAAGATCAAATTTCATGCTTAATCCAAATTCTTCAGCAGCGACGCTGTTTGCTGGTTCTAGATAGTTTAGAAACGATTTTTCAAAAGGGGCAGTCTGCCGGTTGCTATCAGACGGAGTACCAGGGCTACGGTGAATTGCTCAAGCGAGTGGGGCAGGAACGTCACCAAAGCTGTATCTTACTTACCAGCCAAGTGAACCCTTCAGAAATTAATGTCATTGCAGGAAACACGCTACCCGTGCGCTGTATGAAGCTAGATGGACTCAGCGATGAGGCTGCCCGAAGTGTGCTGTATACCAAAGGGTTATTGAAAGACGAGCAGTGGAATGGCTTGATTCGAGTGTACCGGGGCAATCCGCTTCTGCTAAAAATTGCGGCGGTCACGATTCAGGATATGTATGGTGACAATGTGAATGCATTTCTCACGCGAAAGACATACATCACCGGAGACATGAGGCCGTTCTTAGATCAATTATTTCGCTGTCTGTCTAATATTGAAAAAGAAGTAATGAAAGAACTGGCGCGCGTTCAACAACCTGTCACCTTACTTGAACTGGAACAGTCCCTACAGCCGACATTGGAGGGTAATGTCTTGGAGGCATTGGAATCTTTGGTGAGGCGATCGTTGGTCGAACGGGGTGCCACCCAAGGATTCACGCTACAGCCCATTATCGCAGCCTACGTGAACCAGTTTTTAGAATAGGCGAAGAATTGGCTGTTAGGATGGGTGCGCGAACTGCATTTAATCAACAATACCCGACCGGTAAGAAGCCAAGGGAAGCAAGCTTGAGCTACTGCATCAATCCTCACTGTTCAAATCGCTACAATCCGGACTCGCTGGAGGTTTGCCAGACGTGTGGCACACCGCTTTTGATTCAGGAGCGATATATTTTGCTGAAACCCCTGCGAGAACTGGATGACTACGGGCAAAGTGAAATTTTTTTGGTGAACGATCGCGGTACATCTAAAGTTCTAAAAATCTTGAAAGAGCCAAAACGGCTACAGCTTTTTGAACCAGAAGATCCGGTGCAGATGTTTGAACGAGAAGCTCGCACCTTACAAAAACTTCGGCATCCGGGGATTCCGCAGGTCGAACCAGACGGTTATTTCACCCTTCTTTTAGACAAGAACTCACACAAACCAGAATCTCAACTGCTGCATTGTTTGGTGATGGAATACATTGCCGGGCAAAACCTGGAGCAATGGTTAGCAGACCATCAGCCGATTGATTCCATACAGGCGATCGACTGGCTCAAGCAGCTCACTGAAATTCTAGAGCAAGTCCATCAAAACGAAGTCTTTCATCGGGATATTAAGCCTTCAAACATGATGCTGCGACCCGATGGACAGTTGGTGCTGATCGACTTTGGCAGCACCCGCCCCATGACCAACACCTATTTTGCCAAGATCGGCGGCGGCGGTCAGCGAGAAATTACCAGCATTGTTTCTCCTGGCTATACCCCGCTAGAGCAGGTGAATGGAAAAGCCGTCCCCCAGTCTGACTTCTATGCCCTCGGACGATCGTTTGTTTATTTGCTCACTGGAAAGCACCCCATTAGTTTTCCTGAAGATACGGAGACCGGAGCCTTGTGCTGGCGTGATGCCGCCCCCCAGCTTTCATCCACCTTGGCAGATTTGCTAGATGACCTGATGGCTCCCTTTCCAGGACAGCGGCCGCTCAACACTCAGGAAATTTGGCAACGGCTCACGGACTCCTCTGCCACTGCAACTCGTTCTACACCCACCGCTCTGCTTTCCCAAACTCCTACCCAAGCTCCTGCCCCTACTGATCCCAAACTCCCTCAGCTACGATGGCTCATTGTTCTCAATATTGGATTATTAATTCTCCAGATGCTCACCTGGGGCATCTTTCTACGAGATCACTACCGACCCACTCCCCCAGTTCCCAGCTTTGAACCATCAATTTCTGAATAATTGACCGCTTCTGGGTAAACCACCTTAGGATCATGGATTGAATTATCTGTGCAGGGTTCTGCTTGGTTGACTGAGCGGGCAAGATGCCCACCCCACAAGAATTTCAGTTTATTTATAGCCGTAGCCATCTAGCTTAGAACACTTTCTGTATTTCCAGCCCTATCCGTTGATTAGGCTCGGCAACTTCAAGCGTCCTCACCTAACTATCCGTTACCATAATTTCCATTCCTGAGAGATTGCAGCAAATGTCGCGTTTCTTCTGCCGCATTCTGCATCAGATTTCTTACTCTTTGATCAGAGTCGGCGGTTGGTGGCACGTTCAAAGCATCGCTGAGGTAACGCTGCAAAATTTCAGAAGCTTCTCGGTAACGGGGAATCAATGGGCGAGGAGCAGAATTCTGAACGGCAGTGTATAAATCTGGCAAGGCAGGAAATTTTTCTTCCAAAGCGCGATCGCTAAACAACGATCGCCGACTGGGTAAATAACCGGATTCCAGGATGAGTTTACGCTGGCTGTCTTCGCGGGTGAAGAACTGGATGGCTCGCCATGCGGCTCTTGTGCGCCTCAGATTACTCTTGCTGGAAATGCCAAACCCCCACCCGCCCTTACAAGGAGCACTGGTGCGACCGGGAGCATGCACCATTGGCGCAATTTTTACCCGACTCCTTACAGTATCTGTTTGCTCCAGGCGGGGTTGAATATAGGGCCAATTGCGGAGGAAAACCGTATCGCCTTCTGCAAAGCGGTTAAAGGAAGCATCTTCGTTGTAGCTCCGTACCTCTGGCGGAGAAATTCCCTCCTGAATCATTGTTTGCAAAAATTTTACTGCTTCCAGGGCGGGCGGTTGATCTAACCCGATTTCTTGGGTGTCTTGATCCATCCAAAAGCCGCCATAGCCTGCCAATATTTCCTGAAACATGGCAACCAACCCTTCATACTGTCGCCCTTGCCAGATGTAGCCCCAATCAGCAAGTCCCTGAGATTGGATCTGTTGAGACATTTCCAGCAACTCCTGGAAGGTTTGAGGAGGGCGATCGTAGCCTGCTTGTTCGAGCAAATCTTCTCGGTAGTAAAGTACTCCGACATCCGATCGCAGCGGTAGCCAATACAGCTTGTCTTGATACTGCCCCACCCTTACATCTTCAGGTAAAAAATTGGTTAGCTCTGATTCAGATACCAGATTTGTCAAGTCTTTGAGCTTTCCCGCAGCTGCAAAAGACCGCACCCAAATCAGGTCAATGTAGATCAAGTCATAGGAAGGTTGCGGTTGCTTTGAATCGATATTGTAAATTGCCTCCATTTCGTCGGTTGTATTGTCTCCGGTAATGGTCAGAAGACGAATACGGGGATTTTCCTGGTGGAAGTCTTGGATGATCTGCTCCCACATTCCTGCTTCAGAGGCGGGCAGCAACAGCAACAGGGTGACGGGTCTGAAAAAAAACAGCAGTAGCAGCCCAATGATCAAAACCTGACAGGCAGCCAACATAACCCACGATCGCGGTGTTTGAAACGATCGTCGGATACGCTTGAGGCGATACTGTAACTGTTGGAACCTGAACTTCAGCAACTTCAAGGTTTTCCACCAATGCTCAACTTTTTTCTAAAGCTGTGGGTTTAAAAAAATCAATTCTTAAAAAAAAGAGCGACACTACAAATCGCAGCAATCAATAAAAGGATTAATAAAATAGTTGGATTAAAGCCATCTGGATCGGCAGCAGTAGCTCCTGGGCGGTAAACCTGCTCGGCTCCAGGAGGGATTTCAGCGATGTAGCCTATGGTGCTAGGTTGAAACAATGAGGAGTACATTGCAATCAATAGAATTCAGATTTTGGATATACAAACCGTGTGAAATCTTGTTCAATGATCTGGCAACATTGGGCAGAAACCAATAAGCCTGAGTGCCTTTAAACGTTCCTTAAACTCGTATTAGATTGACGATTTATCAGCTATCTTTACCTAATCGTAACTCATAAATGAGTGATGCACCGCTTCTCTGAGAGATGGCAGCAGCAAAGAGAATCCGGCTTTCTGTAGCATATGATACTTTTTTAATCCTCGTCTATTGGTATCCCTTAGTCTAGGCTTAAAAAGAATGCTTCTAGGGTTCCGATTCAACCGGACGATCGCCTGTTGCTGTCAGCGATGTGTTCTGAAGGTTGAGTGTCTGGTCCAAGAGGAGCAAGCTAGCATTCAAAGATAGAATCTTGCCCATTCAAGAATTTGCTAGCCACACGGCGGGGGAAAAGCCCGGGAGAAGTTTCAGTTGTCTTGTTCAACTGACTCGTTTCTTTCGGGCTTTTTGCATATGGTCGGTTGTGTTATGCCACTGAATTTCGTGTAGTGTTTCAACAAGTAAGGCGGTTTAAATGACCACAGATCCTTCTGAAAATCCAGTGTTTCAAAGTCCTGATGCCAATGGACACGTTCCCACAGAAGCAGAACGCGCCCTGGAGAGTGAAGCCCGATTGCCTTTAACGGGATGGCAGCAGGAAGTCTCCCAAGGCTTGACCTATGGACTCGAAGCAGCAGACAGCATTCGCGATCGTTCCATCTCCACCTTTTCTCGCGGTGAATTGCCTCATTACGCTGGAATTAACACCTTCCTGAAAGCTCCTTACCTGGAAGACGTTCGTAAAGTGGGAGAATATGACGTGGCGATCGTTGGTGTACCTCATGATTCAGGAACAACCTATCGTCCGGGTACACGCTTTGGGCCACAGGGGATTCGACGTATCTCAGCGTTGTACACTCCCTATAACTTTGAGTTGGGTGTTGACTTACGCGAACAAATCACTCTTTGCGATGTGGGTGATATTTTTACTATTCCGGGTAACAACGAAAAGTCATTCGATCAAATTTCTAAAGGGATTGCTCACATCTTTAGTTCAGGTGCGTTCCCCATCATTCTGGGTGGTGATCATTCGATCGGGTTTCCAACCGTTCGCGGTATCTGTCGGCATCTAGGTGATAAGAAGGTTGGAATCATTCACTTCGATCGCCATGTAGATACGCAAGAGACTGATCTGGATGAGCGGATGCATACCTGCCCCTGGTTTCACGCCACAAACATGGCAAATGCTCCTGCAAAGAATTTAGTACAGCTTGGCATTGGTGGGTGGCAAGTTCCCCGGCAAGGCGTGAAAGTGTGTCGAGAACGGGCAACTAACATTCTCACCGTCACAGACATCATGGAAATGGGACTGGATGCCGCCGTTGACTTTGCCCTAGATAAGGCACTGGACGGAACCGATTGTGTTTGGATTAGTTTCGATATTGACTGCATCGATGCCGGATTTGTCCCTGGAACCGGATGGCCCGAACCCGGCGGACTGCTGCCCCGTGAAGCCCTCTACCTTCTGGGTAAAATTATCCAACGCGCTCCGGTCTGCGGCATTGAAGTCGTAGAAGTTTCCCCTCCCTACGATGTTAGCGACATGACTGCCCTCATGGCCACCCGCGTCATCTGCGATGCCATGGCCCACATGGTTCTATCGGGACAACTCCCCCGTCAGGAAAAGCCCACCTACATCAACCCAGCAGCCAACATGCAAGTTGATGTCGCCTGGACATAATTTCCACTCCCATACAGACGCAAAATTTCACGTCTCTTCCCACTCCCTATCCTCACCCCCTGACCATGCACGAAACCGACATGACGAAAGCGTTAATCCTGACGGTAAGAGACTGGTGGGAATCTCAACCAGAACGTCCTACGATCGCCAAAGTTCACTTAACCGTCGGCCAATTTACCTGCGTTGAACCCGCCAGTTTACAGTTTGCCTTTGAAGTGCAAACCCGCAACACGTTTTTAGACGGTGCCACCCTCGCCATTCAAGAAACGCCGCTTGTGGCCTTTTGCCACTCCTGCCAGCAAGAATATCGCCCTGAAATGGGTATTCAATATGCCTGCCCCGCTTGCCGATCGCCAATGGAAGACATTCGTTCTGGACGAGAACTCAAAATCGATCGCATTGAATGCAAAACCTGAAGCTGACTTGAACGGTGGGCACTGCCCATTCTACGAATGGATTACCGATCACCCATCACCCATTACCCACTACCCCTTACCTCCTGTACCAACCATGCACCAAACCTTCGATGCCGCTCTAGAAATCAACTTGCTCCACGCCAACCAGGAAGGAGCCGATCACAACCGGGCCCATTTTGATGAATGGGGAATTACTTGCCTGAATGTCATGAGCAGCCCAGGAGCCGGAAAAACGGCGTTATTAGAATGCACCTTAGCGGCTCTGAGTCCTGAACTGAAAATTGCTGTAATTGAAGGGGACATGACCACTGAACTGGATGCCGATCGCCTTCGTCAGTATCATGTTCCAGTCATTGCGATTAATACAGGTCGTTCCTGCCATTTAGATTCAAAAATGGTGGCAGGCGGAATTCATCGTTTCAGCCATGATTATCATCCATCGGAATTTGATTTAGTCCTGGTAGAGAATGTAGGAAATCTCGTTTGTCCGGCTGAATTTGAAGTGGGAGAACACGCAAAAGTAGCTTTGCTCAGTGTCACAGAAGGAGAGGATAAACCTTTAAAGTATCCTTTCATGTTTCAGGAAGCAGATTGTTTGTTAATTACAAAAATGGATTTGGCTCCCCACTTGGATGTGGATGTCAACCAAATTGTGGCAAACGTGCGGCAAATGAATTCCCGCGTCACTATCATTTTTGTTTCTGCAAAGACAGGTGAAGGATTAGATGCTTGGTTTGATTGGATACGATCGACTGTAATTGCTCAAACAGAAGTACAAAAACAACGTATTTCTGCGATCGTTTAATTCTAAGTGAGAAGTGCGGAGTGAGGGGTGAGGAGAAAGGATGAAGCAAAGAGAGCTTGTTCTGCCTTCCCCATTCCCTCTGGTGGGTGGGCAGCGTTTCGACTGAGCTCAAGCCGAAGTCTTGCCTGCCCAGTCTGCAAAGAAGAATTTAATCTAAATCATTAATAGAAACGCCTTCCATAGGATCTCAATTTGTCTATTCTATGGAAATTTTGCGTTCACGATTTTCTCTTTTACTTGAAAAGATTTGATTAAAAACCATCTAACTTAGATGTAAATAAATATTCCATAAAACTGAGATAAGTGTTTCATTATACAGATTGAACTATTTATATTTTTTACCCTAAGTGAAATCGCCTCTGCAATATTCAGTGTGTTGCAAGGCTACTTTTAAGAGCTTTCATTTATGTCGCAAACGATCCTTTTCTGGGGAATCATTGCATTCCTATTCGCCACCCTTGGCGTTGGTTTATATGCCTCAAAGCAAATCAAAGGTGACAGTGTAAACTATCTTGTGGCGGGTCGCGGGTTAATGCTGCCCTTGGCGGCTGCAACCCTTATGGCACAGTCAGTTGATTCTAATGCCACTCTCGGTAACACGGATTTAGTTGCAGAATTTGGTTTTTGGGCGGGTGCATCCTTGCCAATTGGTTTGGCCCTCTGTTTGTTTCTCACTGCCCTTTTTTATGCCAAGCCGCTCAACCGCATGAACCTGATTACCTTGCCTGATTTCTATCGCGTCAAGTACGGTCGAACGACTGAATTTGTAGCGGCGATCGTCATGGTTCTGAGCTTTTCGTTTTTGCTAGCTGGAAATTTGGTGGCAGGGGGGTTCCTGTTTCAAACGTTTTTGGGCACAAGCTACACGGCTGGTGTTTTATTTATTGCCCTGATCGTTTTCATCTACACGGCAAGTGGCGGCTTGTTTGCAGTGGCCTACACCGATGCCATTCAGGTTGCAATTGCTTTTATTGGTTCTATGTTGCTCATTGGCTTTGTTGCCACCAACTTTGGGCTAAATATTCCCGCCGACACCGGGCCACTGGCATTAGGACAGCTTACTAACCCTGAAGAAGGAGCATTAATCAATTGGGCAACTTTGCTGGCACTGGGTTTGGGTGATATTGTGGCGATCGACTTCATGGCTAGAGTGTTTGCCGCAGATAGCCCTGAAACCGCTCAAAGAGCCTGTCTGCTTGGTTCCCTTGGAACGATCGTGATTGGCATTCCCTTCTCCATCATTGCCCTCTCTGCTGCCCAAATTTTAGATCAAGCAGGTGTTGTTGCAGATGGGCCACTGCTGTTTGCCATGATTCGTGACATCGTTCCACCAGTCATTGGTCTAATGGTCATCGCTGCAATCCTTTCTGCATCCCTTTCCACGGCCGATGGAGCAATCTTGGGTACGTCCTCCGTCATTGCCCACAATATTATTGGCATTCGCCACACCGATCATGGTGCAGGTGGAGACAGGCTCCTCGCCCTCACGCGCACAATGGCTGTTGTCATTACGCTGATGGGGGTTTTCTTTGCCCTGCGGATTCCTCAAACCGGAATTTTATTGCTCTTAGCATTTGATCTTGGCTTTGCAGGTCTGTTGGTTCCCCTTACAGGTGGGCTGTTTTGGCCGAAAGCAACCAGCCAAGGGGCACTCGCCTGCATCATTGTTGGTTCCTTAACGAGGTTAATCTTCTTTGTGCTAATGCCGACTACTTTTGGCATTGAGAATACGTTGCTGTACATTCCCAACAGCATCTTTTCAGAATCTTTTGACGGACTTCCAACTCTCATCAGTCCACTCATTGGGCTGGTTGTTTTCCTCACGGTTTCAAATATGACCTATCGAGGCCTGCGGGTCAGCGAGCCAGAAACGGCACGAGAATTTCAACGGCTGTAAATTTTCCAACAATGCTCAACTCAAAACAAGCGGTGTGAGAATAAATAGCTCTGTAGGGGCCGTTGTGAGGGCCGTTTGATGGAAATTAAGAAAATCATGGGGAATACTTTTGTGGAATTGATATCTTGCCTGTTCTTTCATCCAACAGTCCACTCAAGCCAGTTTAAATTCTTAACCTCCATCAAATCGCCCCTATCCCTCGCTGATTCAATGTTCAATTCGCAGCATTCCCTAAGAGCCAAGAAGAAACTCATTGACAATGCTCCAATCCTGGGAGAGCGTTCCTTTCTTCCGCCTCGCTGCAATGTAGTCTGCCAAGTAAATTGCATCTCTGGCAACGCCTGAAAATCGCCCTGAACCCCACGTATACAGCCAGGGAAGTCCCAGGAAGTATAGCCCTTGAACTGTTGTTACGCCACGATCGTGTCCTGGATATCCTTTTCCATCAAAAACGGGAACTTCAACCCAGCTAAAGTCAGACTGATAGCCCGTACACCAAATCACAGCCCCAATGTCTGCCTGCTCATAGTCCAGAGTTAAAGTTTCTGCTTCTGGTTCCCAGGCAGGTTGATAGGGTGGTTCAGTAGGAGCCTGGATCTGGTGCTCCTGGATAAATTTGTCAATGGTTTTCTTAATGCTTTCAGCCACTGCATCTGCCTGATCCAAATGATGCTTTAGGTTTGGCTCAAACTCTAAGCCGTTACTGCTAATATTCTTCAACCTGCCGTGAAGTTGCATTCCTTCCAGGGCAAATTGGCGCAGATCTATTTCGCGGCCGCCATCCCGTCCGGTAACGTAGTGGTTTGCCTTAGTGCGGACTTTTTCTTTTTGAGGGTGTTCGTCAATCGGCAGATCGTAATATCCCATTTGATCCAGCCAATCCACCACGTCCTTCCCGCGATATCGACGAGGCGATCGAGGGGCACTGCCCACACAAAGATGAACTTTCTTCCCAGCCAAGTGTAAATCCTCGGCAATTTGGCAACCCGACTGCCCCGTGCCCACCACCAATACGCTTTTATCGGGTAGAGCATGGGGAGACTTATATTCAGAAGAATGGAGTTGAACGATCGTTTCCGGGAGCCGTTCTGCAATTCTGGGGATTTTGGGCAGATGGTAGCCGCCTGTGGCAATGACGACCTGGTCTGCGGTGTAGTTGCCAATCGAAGTAGTCAGTTCAAAAATGTCTTGAACTTTGTTTTTGCAAACCTTCAGCACCTCAACGCCCTCCTTCACCGGAGGATTAAACGATGCTGCATAGTTCTCAATGTACTGAACAATTTCATTCTTCTTCATGAAGCCATGCAGTGCTTCGCCCCGGTAAGGATGTCCCGGAAGCTGACATTGCCAATTGGGTGTCACTAAACAAAAGGAATCCCAGCGTTTCGATCGCCACGAATAGCCAATTTGATGCTTCTCAAAAACGAGATGATCTAAGCCTCTTTCCGTCAAGCAATAGCTCATGGACAGCCCAGCCTGCCCCCCTCCCACAATCATCACGGAATAATGACTCGTCATTGGTTCCCTTCTACTTGGTAAATGGCTGATATATTACGCGATCGAACTTGCAGCAATTTGGATGTGTTGCCAGATTAAGTTCTAACCCAAAGTGCATTTTGCTTTTTTTGATACAGAAATGGCAAGTCTAACCCTATGGACAGTCCCTATGGACAGTCTGCACGGCTGCATTGTTTCAAGTCAGCCATATCCTGGCAAAACGCTCACCCAATACCTGTCGGTTTAAACAGGTCGATGTCAGGAGGAACGGGTAGCTCCTAAGTAATGCGAATTTAATAAAATCCTGATTTCCGGAGGTAGGGATTTGGCATTGCTAAACCCGTACAAATGTAATTTTTCAGGTTATTTAATCCACGATCCTAAGAAGACGATCGCTAAGACTGCTAGGTACAGGCAAAGCCAACAGTGTAAGATGAATACTATTAAGAACCGAGTCGATACAAATTGTACTAATTCGCCCTCATGGATATTGTCGAGTTTTTTCAACAAAGTTCTGGTAAGTGGTTTTCCCAGCGCACCAGCCATCACCTTGCTTTTAAACAATCTGAAGGTGGTAAATCCGATTTAACCATTGAAATGTTGCCTAAAGACGATCCAGCCGTGATCCAGCTCTGCCAGCAGTATGACATTGACCCTACAACGGCCCTATGCGGAGCGCGGGTAAGCTGGGACGGAACAATGGAATGGGACGAAGAGAAGCACAACGGCTCTACGGTTCTGGTTCCGGTGGCTGACCCAGACAAGCCAAATGAAGGCAAGCTGCTGCGGGAAACAGGTTATGCCGAAAAAGCTCCGGTGGCAGGGCGGTATGTGATGGGTTCTGATGATGCGCTGACCCTAATCACTGAATACGAAACCATGTATTCTGAAGAACGGCTCTGGTTTGCCAGCCCAAATCTTCGCCTGCGTACTAGTATTCTGAAGCGGTTTGGCGGTTTTAGTATGGCTTCTTTCTGCTCTGAAATTCGGATGGGCGGAGGGCAGCCTACCAAGACTTCCAGTGAAGCAACCACCGCACAGTAGAGCCTCACGTCTGATAGACAGATCAAAACAAAAACTGTGACAAGTGCAGCCCCGCCTAGACGGGTAAATTGGGCTGTTTACTTCTTGGTAGTTGAATCGCACCGATGGGGCAGCATCGATTTTTTACCTTTCACCTCCTTCCTTCTAAACCATCCCCTCTGCCGTATTAAAGTGGGAATAGTATGTTCTTTTGTAGTGAGTTGATTCATCAACCGTGCAGCCATCCAACATCAACACACCAACTGACCCAACTTCCACAGAAGTCACCCCAGACCCTATGGCAGACCTGCTCGATCGCCTAAAGTCTGAATCGCTGCGGAATCAACTGCAAGTCATCGGGCAGTTGTCGGAGGCGGGTGAGGTTGGTCTCAACACTCTGATGGCATTCTTGCTGGAGCGCAAACCCAGTCTTGATAGGGCTGCGGTTGGAGTGGTTGATGGCTCTGTCTATCAGGCGTTGTTTGCGGCAGACACGCCCAAAACCAACGAATTCTTGCAAGCTCATTTTCCGCAAGGGGTTGTGCCGTTACGCTCAGAAAATGGCATTGATTATGCTTTATTACAGGCTTTACTGGCAAAGCAAGAATTTGAGGCAGCCGATCGCCTCACCTTAGAGAAGCTGTGTGAACTAGCTGGAACGCAAGCATTACAGCGCAAATGGCTTTACTTCACTGAAGTTGACCAGTTTCCCATGATCGATCTGCAAACGATCAATACGCTGTGGTTTGTCCATTCTAAAGGCAAATTTGGCTATTCGGTGCAGCGAGAACTGTGGCTGGGAGTGGGCAAAGACTGGGACAAGCTGTGGACAAAGATCGGCTGGAAGGCTGGCAATAACTGGACACGCTACCCGCATGAGTTTACCTGGAGCCTGGATGCTCCAAGGGGCCATTTACCCCTATCTAATCAGTTGCGTGGGGTGAGGGTGATTAATGCGCTGTTGTCCCATCCAGCCTGGAAGAGCTAGAACCAAAAGTTAGAAACGTCTAATCATCAAGGCGAAGCAGTTTGCGATAAAACACCTGTGGAAAGTCAGCAACGCGGTTGGCCTTAAAGTAAAACAGCAGTTCAATCAAAAAATCGACAAATTCAAAGTTTGCCAGCATGACTTCATAGCTCAACTCTGCGTTGCCATCAAACTGAAGGCGGCATCGGGTTAAATCCGCAGGCAAGGAAGAGACGCTCCAACTGGCGACAAAGGGAATGCTTTCACCGCCTTCAATCTTACGGACACCTTCTAAACTGCCGACCTGATACAGGCTAATGGCCAACGGTAAGGCACTACGTTTACGTCCCTGATAGTAGGGGGCATACACATTCACTTCGCGGGCATTTGCAGGCTGGAGTTTTTCAAGAGACATGGAACCTTCCTTAACGTTGCACTGAGTTGCAGCCAATGAAGAACGCAGAGCGCAGGGTCTAATATGGGACAAACGAGATGCATCAAAAACAACTCTCTGACTTATAGTATTCCCGAAGTGGCGTTCTGGTTTTCACCGATCGGCGAAATTCTACAGGGATGAGAGTGGGAGTGGGGAATGGGGAATAGGGAGTGGCGAGATCTGCAAAATTTTGGTCTGTACGTGGTTTGGTCTATCGGTTAGTGGAATTTTGGCAAGACGAAAGTGGTAGAACGAAAGGTTGTTGTCGTTGGGGGTGGGGCAGCTGGCTTTTTTGGGGCGATCGTCTGCGCTGAGGCCCATCCGCATACGGAAGTGGTGTTGCTGGAAGCAGGGCAGCAGGTACTTTCCAAGGTGCGAATTTCTGGCGGTGGACGCTGTAATGTCACCCATGCCTGTTTTGAGCCGGCCGCATTGGTACAAAACTATCCGAGAGGCGGAAAGGCCTTGCGAGGAGCCTTTACCCGGTTTCAGCCACGTGATACGGTGGCTTGGTTCGCTAAGCGGGGCGTGACGTTAAAAACGGAGGGGGATGGCCGCATGTTTCCGGTGACGGATGATTCGGAAACGATCGTCCATTGCCTGACTCGATCGGCCTCTGAGGCGGGTGTAAAGGTCAAAACGGCTTCTCCTGTAGCAAATGTGGTGCGTTCAACCAGCGGATTTGAACTGGCTCTGAAATCGGGGGAGCAGATAGAAGCCGATCGCCTCCTGTTGGCAACGGGCAGCAACCCTCAGGGCTACCGTTTGGCCAAGTCCCTCGGACATTCGATCGCCCCCCCCGTACCCTCGCTCTTTACCTTTACCATTGCTGATCCCCAACTGCGGGAATTGGCGGGCATTGCCGTTGAGCTAGCCCAAGCGAAGTTGGTGCTGCCAAACGAAAAACCTTTAGAACAAACGGGAGCCATTCTAATCACCCATTGGGGCATGAGTGGCCCTGCCATTCTTAAACTGTCGGCATGGGGCGCAAGAGGGTTATACGACCAGCGTTACCAGTCCACGCTACAAGTCAACTGGCTGCCTCAACAAACCCCCGATCAATTACGCCAAGCCTTACTTCAGGTCAAATCAGATCATGGCAAACGATCGATTTCCACTGATGTAGTGTTCTCGCTGCCGCGCCGCCTCTGGCAGTATTTGGTTTCGCGATCGGGCATTGCGGAGGGCGATCGATGGGCGGGCTTATCGAAACCAGCCATGAATCGGTTCATTCAGGAACTTACTCAAGGGCAGTACGCGATTCAGGGCAAGGGTGTGTTTAAGGATGAGTTTGTCACCTGTGGTGGCGTGAACTTAAAGGAAGTGGATTTTAAGACAATGGAAAGTCGGCTGTGCCAGGGTTTGCACTTTGCGGGCGAAATTCTAGACATTGACGGGGTAACGGGCGGCTTTAACTTTCAAAGTGCCTGGACGACGGGTTGGCAGGCAGGACAGGCGATGGGGTAGGGAGTAGGGAGTAGGGAGTAGGGAGTGGGGAGTGGGGAGTGGAGAAGTCAATAAAATTATTGGGTCATTGTCTTGTGGGGTGGGCATCATGACCGCTTAGTAATGCGAATTTAATAAAATCCTGATTTCCGGAGATAGGGGTTTGGCAATGCCAAACCCGTACAAATGTAATTCTTCAGGTTATTTAATCCACGATCCTTAGTCAGAGGATGGGCATCATGACCGGATTAAATTTTTAACCTTCATCAGTTCAGGCTGAAGGCTCAAATCCGTTGATGGAAGTTAAAAATTAAATTTGGTCATTGCGATCGGGCGATCGTCTCACTGGCAGGCAAGATGCCTGCGCCACGAATTCCCGAATTAAATTCTGAACTTCCATCAATGAACTCAAACCCTGTTTCAGTCTGATTGAGCAGACTTTTTCGGGTAGCCTGCGATCGATCTGCGGAGGATTAGAGCAACGAAGCAGACACCGCTTGACACAAAATTTTGTCTGATTTCTGCTTTAGGCTATTTTTCTCTTTTCCTGCTCTCAAACCGAGCGGAACTCAGTTGCTTCAACTGCTTTGGGTTTCAGTCACCTGGGATTGTCCCAACTTTTCCATCCGTTGCCATAAACCCATCCCAAACCGATCGCGCTTACCAGAATGAGTAACCACTCTGCGGGTTCTGGAACGGCGGATGGCGAGGCTAGATCAGCGGCTTCGAGGGTGCTGGGTTGGGGGAGGGCTTGCTGGTCTTCAATTTCCCGGTTAAAGCGATCGTCTCCCTGTTCCAGTTCTCGGAGTCGCTGGCGTTGGGCATCGTTGACTAACACGATCATCGAAGAGTGAGGAGTGACGATATTGTAATCTTTTGTCACTGCATGGATGGTGTCTAGCTGGGCAAGCTGGTTGGGTTTTACGTATTCACTCAGGTGCGTGACCCACTGCCGAGCGGCGATCGGGCTAAACGATTCGTCTACCGTCACCGTTGGGTCAGGGTTTTCCGTTAAAAACCAAGCATAGCCATCTACCACATTCAACAATGAGGAGCCGTTTCCCTGCGTGGGCTGCGTTCCCAAACGGTACATCACCTCTTCGATTTGAGTTGTAGCACTGCCGCCGCTCTGCTGAATTGCTTGCACCGTTGCATCATCATAGGCAAACTGCAAACCGCCCAAATGCACCAGCCACAAGGGAGCAGGCATGGATAGCACAGCATCACTGTCCGTTGAAAGCTCGTAGCTGCCCGAGTCAGTAATTAATAACACAGCATCATAGGGGCGATCGTCTTGCAAATCCAAGAACTGTTGCAGCATTTCCCTAGGCTGGAGGGTGCCATAAAATTGGGCCTTGTCCACCTCAAAATCCTGGAAGCCGTCTAACCGCTGGGGTTGCAGGGGGGGCATTGTGGTGAGATAGAAATCGGCGGTGTTTTGCGGTAGCACCTGCTCCTTTAGCCATTGCACCGTCTGGGCGACCTCCTGCCGATGGGCATCCATGCTGTAAGAGCCATCCAAGATTACGGCAAAGCGTTTGTTTTGGGGCAACTGGTAAGCCGCTTCAGTGAGGGGAGTTCCCAGGACAGTTCCACCCCATGCGAGGGGTAGTTGATGGGACTTGGGCTGGGCAGCGTTTGCTGGCAGGGAGGCAGGGAGCCATTGATCTTTTGATGGGACAGATTCGTGATTAACCTGACGTTGGGTGTTGTTTGTCCAAAAGAGGTTGCGGCGTTCTAACAACGTTGGCATGGCCCAACCTGTTTCCTGTTTCAACACCTTGTAGGTCAACCAGAGGTGCATGTTTGCCTGACCCACTGGCAACACCGGGAAAGCCCGCAGTCGATAAGTGCGCGGCCCCACCTGTTCCAACAAAGCCGGGTCAACCTGGCGATTCACTTCTTCCGTATAGACTTGCTGGGCCGCTCCTCGTGAAGCCAACACATAGGGGAAAGCCATTGCGCGATCGTTGGTTTCCCCTAACCACAAGCCCGTCAGCACCGCACTTTCCGGCAGCGAAAAGTAATAAAGCACTTCCTGTTGCTCAAAGGTCTGGTTTTCATACACCTCATACAGTTCCACCTCTGCCCAATCTCCGTGAGGTGTGACATTCACCTGCTGCTCTGCCAACCATACCCGACGGGCATTAATATCGGCTAAGCCTGCCTTTGCCTGCCGCCGATCGAACGTGGACTGCACTGCATTTTCAATGACCGGAAGCTCTGCCCGCAGAATGGGCGTATCAAAAAATTGGGCATACCGTTGGGAGGCTTTATCCGCATCTTCGTAAGGATTGCCGTTATAGGAAAACGGTGCTAGCAAAACGTTGTAGACCGTTTGGAGAGATTGAGCGATCGGTTCAGGAAAGTGCAGAAAATCGAAGTAGAGGTTGTAAATGTGGCGGTCTTGAATGGAGCGGGGATAGCGATAGGGAGCAAGATAAGCGTCGAGTAATCCTCGCCGAATTAAGGATTTGTTTTGTAATAATTCCTGCCGTTGGCTTTCGGTAGAAGCAGGGTCTTCCAACAGTGTAAAAGCTTGAGCGTAGGAGGGCTGCTGAAGGAATAGGAAGGAACCCAGCCAAATGAGCAAAACAATTGCCGCAAGCCCTTTTGTCCAGAACGAATGCCAGCGCGATAAATGACGGCGTGATAACTGCCGCATACTCTGTATCCACGCTTGCAGGTAAACAACCACCATGCCGAAGGGAGCCGTCCAAAGTCCGACAATTACCAAGGTCAGCGGCATGAGAATCAGGGCAAAAAGCAGGCTGCCAGGCTGATATGAAGTTGCAACGATGAGGGGGATGATGTAGAAAGAGACGATCGCCGCTAAATAGAGCGACATTGCCAGCATCAGGGTATGCCCTGCCAAGTGCCATCCAGTGGTGCTAGTTTCCGATGCCGTGCCGTGCCGCAGCCAGTGGAGGTGGGCGATCGTGGCGACTGTGCCGGTGATGAGCAGCAGGGTTGCTCCGGGAGTCAAATCGCGCAACCAGAAAAAGCGGATGACACAGACCAACAGCAGCGGAGCTTCAACGCTATAGAAAAACTGAAATAGGGAAATTGGGGTGGATTGGGGAACGCTCGATTGGCGCAGTTTGGGAATCGCACCCACCACCGCACTGCTGGTTGGCACCCCCACTAGCCCAATGAAGGGTAGCAAAAAGTCGAAGGGAACTTGCCCTGTGAAGACATCTTGCAGGAAACCAGTCCCAATGAAAGGCAGAAAGCCAACGTAGACAATGAGTAGCAGCGAGGCATTAAATGTCCAGAAAAAGAGGTCGAGGATGATGCTTCGGGCGGTGTGCTGGGTCATGGGTAAGATCCTTGTTCATTGATGGCTATGGGGCTGATGTAGGGGGCTTGCTGGAAATTGGAGCTTTGAAGATTGAGCCAAATTTAGGAGCCGATCGCCTCATGGACAGCATTGAGGAAAGCTTGAACGGCAGGTTCGCTGGGGGTTTGGGTTTGGTCAAACAGGATGGAAACCATTGTCCAGGTCTGCTCTTTGCGAGTCACTTCGCCCCAAATGCGGGATAGATAATCATCGGTGGTGCGATCGACGGATTGAAACCAGTACGCTGCCGATCGGGTGTGATGATCCAAAGCCAGCCAGCGTCCCAAGATAGAGGGAGTCAACTGTTGCCGTTCCATATGGTTTAGCTGAAAGCCACTGCTGATGTAGCACAGTTCTGGCGGGTGGTGCGCTCGCCATGTGGGACTGGACACCAGCAATAATGATCCAGAAATGTCTTGAAACTGAAAGCGATTTTCTTGGGCTACCGTCCCCGGATGACTGATAAAAAACTCCTGCTCAATTTCGCTCAGGGGAACAGACTGCATTTGCATCTGCGGCGGCCATGCCAGTTGGTTCAGGCTGAGGGCGATCGAGCCTGCGGGCAGGGGAAGCAAAGCAAGCGTGATGAAGGCGATCGTTAGGGCAAAGCAGGAAAGTCCAAAGGAACGAGTTGTTCGTCCATTCC
>PVWD01000395.1 GCA_003003615.1 filamentous cyanobacterium CCP2
CCCCACCCCCACCGACCAAAATCCCCCCTGGCTCCAGGCATCCTCAAAACTTTGCAAAAGCTGGGTTCGCACCTGCCGCACACTGACTCCGCCCACCTCAATTTGCTTTAAGTACACCACAAAAAACCGGGGCGACGAAATTTTGCCGATCGCCAGCAAGGTCAGCAATCCCACAATCATGACAATGACGTGAGACAAAAACAGTCGCTCGCGCAAACCCATTTTGGACATAGCTATCCCTTACTGCTTCATTCACCATGTTAGAAGGTTTTAGTTTATAGCCTGTTGGATGATGGTTTGCCTCAATTTGCCAAACCCTAAGCCATTCTATTTCATAAAGCGAATTCATAAAGCTAAAGCCGATCGCCAAGTCGCGGTTTGCGGGCAAAAAATTCGATTTGGTAGTCAACCACCTTCAGCCCAACTCGTGCCTCCACATCTGCTACAAGCTCCGATGGCAGCGTCACCACAACATCCAGCAGCCTACCATCCTCCAAGCAATACACATGGGAATGGGAAAAAGTGTGATGGCTGTACAGGCAACCTTCGGCTCGTTCCACCCGTTCGATCGCCCCTGCTTTAGCCAACGCATCCAGGTTTTGGTATACCGACGTATGACCAATCTTTTCTCCTTGCTGCATCAGGCGATCGTAGATTTCCTTCGCAGACAAATGTTCGTTTGTCTCCCACAACAGTTTAAGAATCAATTGGCGTTGTTTACTTAGCCGCATTCCCCTTTGAGTGCAGTACGCCAAACAATCTTCGTAGGATTCTAGATCAGGAGTCATACCGCTTGGCTCTTAAAAGCACGATCGCTAGTAACTCTATACTAGGCAAAATTAAACCGTAGTACGTATTCGGTATGAGTTTTTCTTGAAAATGTAGCATTTATTCATAGTCGTAATGAGTATGAATAAATATAAAAAACCCTTCTACAAAACTGCTAAATTTTGCAAAATTAAAGTGAAGCAGCAAAAGTACGGTTTGGTTTCAGCCATCGCTGTTCAATGGGGCGAATGTTAAACGCAGTCTATCGGTTAAACGCAGCAACCATTAACGCAACAACCATTAAACGTAACAAACGTGCTCTGCTTAACTGAACACTGCACTACAAGGCATTTGTCTTGATTTTTGCAGCTAGATGGCACCCAATGAAGATGCAGCAAACAGAAGCTTGAGACGGGAATTGGAAAGAAAATGTGGCGATCGGCGATTTGGCAAAACCCTAGCCAGTTGGACTGAGGTGAAACCGTGAGGAGTGCAAAAAATTCATTGATACGCCGCAGCCATGAAGATTAGGACACTTTCCGCGTTTCCATTAATTAAACTCGGCAACTTCAAGCGTCCTCATCTATCCTATCGGTTTAGAAAAGAGAGATCCCCCAATTTTCCGCCTCAGCACATCTTAAAACTCGTTGAATTAAAAACCATTTAATAAGGAGATTCCATCATGGCTAAAGTTGCACAGCAGATGGTAGAGCAAGCTGGAATCAATGTGAAGGAATTGGTTGATAAACTGGTGCGGGCAGCTTCCGCAGAGTTTACCACCTACTATTACTACACCATTCTGCGCGTCAATGCGATCGGGATGGAAGGCGAAAGCTTAAAGGAAATCATTGAAGATGCCCGCTTGGAAGACCGCAACCACTTTGAAGCCCTGATTCCTCGGATTTATGAGTTGGGCGGCGAAATTCCTAGAGACATCCGCGATTTTGCCAGCATGGCTGCCTGTCCAGATGCCTACCTCCCTGATGCCTTCAGCAGTCGGAGACAGGAAACCCACAGCGAGCATAACAATCCGGGCATTGGCTATGCCAGTCCCCAAGAATCACAGCAAGCGGTACAGGAAGTCACGCAAGCAGCACACCAAGGCGATATTCGGCCTCTGCTGCAAGTGCTGGTTGAGGCTGAACGGTGCGCCATTCGGGTTTACACCGACATTTGTAACATGACCTTTGGTAAAGATCACCGCACCTATGAACTATCTCTTGCCATTCTGAATGAAGAAATTGAACACGAAGCCTGGTTCAGCGAATTCTTAGGGGAAGGGCCATCAGGACACTTCCGACGCGGCACTCCTGGAGAATCGCCTTACACATCACGGTTCATGGTTGTTCCCCATAATGGACATGGCTAGGAATGTGAATTAGAACGCTGTGCTTACCATCTAAGATGCGATAGTAGGAAGGTTATGTACATCCCTCATGACCTTCCAAAACGATTTTCCAGTCGATCGCATTTCAGATTTTGCTGTGGAGCTATTCCGATATCAAGGAAGGAGATTTCTAATTCAACAATTAGGAGATAAGAAGAGTGGAATACGTTACTGTTGCCAGGGTTGAAGACATTCCCCAGGGGCAAACTCGTTTGGTGGAAGTAGAACAGCAACCCGTTCTGCTAATCCATGAAAGTGATGGGTTTTATGCCGTTGAAGGATTGTGTAGCCATCAAAATTTACCTTTAGAGGGTGGGCAAGTGTGGCGCGGTGTGCTGGATTGTCCCTGGCATCATTTTCAGTATGATATTCGCACCGGAGAAAATCTTTATCCCCAGCGAGTCTATCCCTTAGATGCACTGCCTCAACTTCGATCGCAAGTGAATCCTTTAAAAACCTATCCAGTCAGAATTGTGAATCAGGAAATTCAGATACAACTTATCAAAAAGAATTAATCAGGAAAAGTTAATGAATCCAAAAATTAAGCCGTAGGATACTCCCATGAACGCCAAAGAACTCCTGCAACGGTATGCCGAAGGAGAACGGGATTTTAATACCACAGACCTGAGCGGGGTACAGCTTCGCGAAGTGGATCTAAGAGGGGTCAGCTTGAAAAAAGCGGTCTTGTTTGAGGCAGATTTGACCGGGGCAAATTTGGTTGATGTCAATTTAAACGGCGTGATTCTGCGTCAGGCAAACTTGGCAGAAGTGTGTTTGGCAGGGGCAAAACTGGCAGGGGCTGATCTGGCAGAAACTAATTTAACTCAGGCTGACTTAAGCGGTGCCAACCTATGGCGAACCATGCTGAGAAAAGCGACGCTCTGCAAGGCAAATCTCGATCGCGCCAACTTGCACTCAGCCAACCTCACCGCCGCAACCCTCACAGAAGCCAGCCTCAGCAAAGCAACTTTAACCCACGCCAACTTAAGCGATGCCACGTTAACCAACGCCAACCTGAAATGGGTGGATGCAGCCGAGGCCATCTTCGTCCGATCGCAGCTACGGGGAGCGAATTTGGAACAGGCAGATCTGAGCAAAGCCGTGCTAATGGAAGCAGATTTGGGCCGGGTGAATCTGGAGGCGGCAAATTTGAGCTGGGCGAATCTGGGGCGGGCGATCGTCGATGGTGTCAATTTAACGGGTGCAAACTTAACCCATGCCAACCTGATTGATGCCAGACTTACAATGGCAGGAATGCGAGGAGCCAAGCTGGATTGGGCAGAATTGACAAAAGCCAATTTGACCGAGGCAGATCTGAGTTGGGCCAGCTTGCAAGGGACAAACCTGAGTGCAGCAACGCTGTGTAAAGCGGTGTTAATCGATGTGGATCTGAGGGCGGCCATCCTGCGAGGAGCCGATTTAAGTCAAGCAAAACTCGATCCGGGCTGTTTAGAAGGTGCAGCGAATCTGAGTTGGGTGATTTTGCCATCTGGGGCGCTACAGAATGCCAGTGCCATGCCCAAACCGAATTTTACTGACTAGTACCTACTCATCCACCCGATCGCCTTCCATCAACTCTTGCATGGCCGCTTCTGTGATGACCCGGCGGAGCCATTCTGTGCGGTTGGGTAAGTTGTGAACGATCGTATGAATCGATTCGGGTAGCCGGATGCCAATGACTTGTTTGGAGAGGGGTTCTTCGCCCACCTGGGTAAAGGTTCCCCCTTCGGAGCGTTGTCTAGGATTTTGGAGCGGCATAACGTCGGATTGCAAATGGATAGAGCCAAGAATGAAACCATGCTAACACGCATTTTGCTCTATAGTACACTAGTTTTGTTAACACGCTATATTCGTTAATTTTGTTTTTAAGGAGAAGGTGATTAAAACCGTAACTTTGTGCGGGTTAACACGCCACAATATAAATGTACTACTTTGCTATAATAAAATTGTAGAAAAAGGGGATGGTTGCATATTTAAGTCCAGATATTCAACGATCGCCGTTCAACCACCAGGTAAGTCCAATGACAACAGTGTTTATTGATCAAGACGCAATTCAATCTGCTTTGAAGTTGGCAGCCTCGGAGTTGCAGGCACACTTCCTGCAAGAAGAGGGCGAACTTTATCGGGCAGATGATTTGCAGCAAGCTTTGAACCATTGGCTGGAACTCTCCATCGAATCCTTGGTTGACGATGTGCTGTTTCATGCGGTTGAGGGCGATCGATCCTATGCATTTAACCGGGAAGCCTTTGAGGCTCGGATGCGACGAATGCAGCCCATGAAACGCCCCGCCCACGGAGAAATTCAGCCTGTAACAGTCCAGCTCAAACAACCCAAAGCCGCCTAACCCTCACTAAACCCATACCTTCAACATAAAAGATGAAACTCATTGATTACCCTGCGGCGATTGCCGAAAAGCAGCACCAACTGCTCCGAGCCGAACAGCACGTCCGTCGTTTAAAGGATGTGGTCGATCGCTTGACGGCTGAAATTGACACTGACATTGCCTTTGACACCGAACTTCGCAACGATGCCCAGCGCAAAGCCAAGCGCATTGAAATGATGAACGGAGCACCTTACCGTAAGGCTCTGGCAAACTTGCAAATGGCCTACGATGAGCGAGCCGAGTTAGAAATTGACCTGAACTTGCTGCGAAACCAATTTTCTGTGCTGAAGTTGGAAAAGCGGGAAACGATCGCCACCCGTGAGTTACAGGTTCTTGATGCAGCTTAACCGATGGCAGTCAGTCCGCCTCGGTGGATGTTAACCTGTGGAGAGATCTACAATTTAAGCCTCATCGCCCTATTTG
>PVWD01000099.1 GCA_003003615.1 filamentous cyanobacterium CCP2
GGATTCGCCTTGCTATCTCTCACCAATGGAAAATCCAAGTTTTTCAGTTCTTATCAAGTTTGCCTGACCCGCAACCTACCATTGCCTCCAAGCGACAACAGGAGGATTCTTTTAGGCGCGAATTCACTGTCCTTAGCCGCATTCCAGCTTCTTAGTTTTGTCAGTCAAGCAGGCATAACGGTTCAAATCAGCGGCAGCAGATAACCTTGAACTCAAAACAAGAAACTATAAACTGTCCGCTGCATTTGAATTGTTATACAGCACCTTCTTGATGACGCTCAATATCTCAAACATTTTATTCTTTAGACGCTGTGCGAACTGCAAGATATTTTCGATGCATCACTTCGTAGCAATTGTCAGTGCCATTAATAATTTGATCTAGATCTTTGAGATCAAAAGTTATAACTACTATTTTGTCTTGAAGCCAAGCATTACGAATAACACCTTTTGCATCTTTAGTGATACCTTGTTTGGAGAAAACGATTCCAATATTTGCTCCAACATCACGCATTTTTGAACAAAATACCCTTAATTCAGGAGCACCAGCCTTCTTGCTCCAATTTTTACATTCAACAATCAAGAGATACGAGAATTCATAGAAGAGAGTAGTTTCAAATCTTTTAACAGTGAAATCTAAATCTATCTCTCCTGTTTCACATCTCCTTCTCTCTTTATTGAACTTGAGGTAAGGGGACTCCAGCAAGACTTTAGCTAACTCTTCAAGCACCAAACCAGGATCATCAGCTTCACCGGGATCATTCGCTCTTAACAGTAAATCACTAAGCCTTTCTCTAGACCTACTAAGTGCCTCATCCAATACAATTTCAGGATACAGTCTTAACTTATCAAAAAGAGTTAAGTCTTTCAGAGAATCCTCTGTCACTCCAGCCTCCTAATTTTGAGCTAAGACAACCTGATCATCTTGAGATTCAGGGTCTTGAGCTAGCTCAATATCTTCCTTAAAGGAGTAAGTTAAAAGTATATCCTCTTCTGAAACTTCAAACTCATGACCACAATGAATACAACTAAGTGCCTCATCCAAAGGTATGTCTTTATAGTCAAAATAAACTTTTATTGTTTCATGACAATCAGGACAAACGAGTTCAAACCGCTCTGTGAGATATCCTAACCTTACAAGTTTTGAAATTGTCTCGATCCACTTTCTTTCATCCAGTTCAAAGCCAAGAGTTTTATAGATACGTGGATTGAATCTTTTCCCATATCCACTCTTACGAATAGCATTAACGAGCGATTGAATAATAGTTTCATCCGTTGTCGTTACGCTTGATTTCAAGCCCAGCTTTTTTACGGGAGGCAAGAACTTGATTTTATGCACAATCGCAAAGACATACTCAATAAGCTCCTCAGGGACATCACTCATAAACCAGATATTGCCCTGGCTACTAATGTGTAGAGAAGACTCGATTTTGTTCTTTGAGGAAGAGGTATAGAGAAACTCTAATCGAGTTTCTCTTAAATCGCCATGTGTAAAATTATTCTTGTATTCTTCAGAGCTGTCTAAATCGTCTAAACCAGGAGAAGCAGAAACATAAATGGTATCGAGATCTCCTCCAAATCTCTTATGCTTTGCAGCTTTTGATTTTCCATTTAATTCTTTCTTCAAAAATGCAATATCCTGATTAGTGAAAGTCATAGATACAATTTCCACACCTAGCAGAAGAGATACGGAATCGTACACTAGCTTACTTTCACGAATACTAGCTCTTGTTTCAACAACGAAAGTTTTTTCTAAAAGTCTGATATAGGAATTAAGACGTTTAGTTGGAACAATTATTCGCTTCTCATAGTTGTCTTCAATTTCGTATGACTTTCCAGCGTATACAAATTCAAGACGTAGTAAATTATTACTAAGCCATTCTGCACTGTTGAAGGCAGGTCTTTGGGTAAGCTGAGGTTTTATTTCTTCTTCAAAGGGATTAACCGAATTTTTACTTAAAATAGCTTTTTCTAGCTCGCTTTTTAATAAAGCTGTTCTCTCTAATGGAATACCCCAACAAACTGAAACTCTACCTGCAAACTTATAATCCTGAACAAGTTTATTGATCCTGCCCAAAGAGATAGTTTTCTTCTCAACCAACGCCTGCACTTCATCAAGCAGAGCTTCCTTTGTTGCGTATTTTGAAGATTCTTGTTCTCCGGCAGCCTCATCCACAAGCTCTTGAAGAGCTTTCATAGGAACGTGCTTATTCAGCTCCTCAATAGGAGTTAGAAGCACTAAGTTGTTGGGGGTACGTTCTTCCATATAGGACGAGCAAGTCAGAAAGTAACGCCAGCTACATAATACTAGCCTACACCCTTCTAGGATGTTGTGACTAAAAAGACAGTAAAGCAGGCTTGTACTGTATATGAAGGTAATTTCTCAAATAAAGCAAAAGAAGCAAGGACGGGTTGGCTTTCAGCGCTATCGCCAACTAGATCTGTATAACTAATTAATAGACTGAAATTTTCTGTCTAAGATCCCAATTCGGGGTAGATAGGCAGAATGATTCCGCATAACACCCAAAATTTGCTGCATATCCAGATCATTTCTGCATAAGATCCCAAAATGGGCAGATAGGCAGAACGGTTCCGCCTAAGATCCCAAATCATTACTTATGCAGATTATTCCCGTATAGTACGCCGTTTAAGCTGATTAGCCAGAATCTTTCCGCATAATTTCAGATTCCTTATGGAGGTGAGCAGGCGTATCATTGGATACACGTGCATCTACTTATGTCTATGCAATCACCTCCTCCTAAAAAATTGCTGGATCAGGTGCGAGATGCGATTCGTCTCAAGCACTACGCCTACCGTACTGAAGAAACCTACGTGCAATGGATTCGTCGCTACATTCTGTTTCACAACAAACGCCATCCTAAGGAGATGGGCAACGCTGAAATTGAAGCATTTCTCACCCATCTAGCGGTTGAGGGACAGGTCTCCGCTTCGACCCAAAATCAAGCCCTCAGTGCCTTGCTGTTTCTCTATCGGGAAGTGCTCAATCTGGAAATGTCGGGCATCGATGCCGTTCGAGCAAAACGACCTCAGTATGTGCCAACCGTGTTGACCAAACAGGAAGCGATCGCAGTGATTCAACAGTGTGATGGTGTTTATCAACTGGTGATCAAATTGCTCTATGGGAGCGGTCTTCGCTTAAGCGAAGGGTTGCGCTTGCGAGTGAAGGATGTTGACTTTGCTCAACAGCAAATCGTGGTCAGAGACGGTAAAGGGAGCAAGAGTCGTGTGACGATGTTGCCATCAAGTGTTGCAGCAGAATTGCGAGATCATTTAGTGGGTGTCCAACGACTGCACCAACGGGACTTGAGCCGAGGGTTTGGAGCCGTGAATTTACCCTTTGCACTTGAGCGTAAATATCCGAATGCCAACCGAGAATGGATTTGGCAGTATGTATTTCCTTCCAGTTCAATTAGCAAAGATCCACGCAGTGGGTTGCTGTGCCGACATCATTTACATGAAAGTGGTGTACAAAAAGCGGTTAAACAGGCAGCAAGGGCTGTAAAGCTCACTAAGCGGATTGGCTGTCACACCTTCCGGCACAGCTTCGCCACTCATTTGTTAGAAGACGGGTATGACATCCGCACGATTCAAGAACTGTTGGGACACAAAGATGTGAAAACAACAATGATTTACACTCATGTTTTGAATCGAGGTGGCAAGGGTGTTCGCAGTCCCCTGGATGTCTAAACTCGATCGCCCCTCCTCCCCCCATTTCCTATCACCCATTACCCATTACCAAAAAACGATCGCCCTTGAGAACATGAGTAGGATGGTTTGAGGATTGTTAGTTGAATGATGGATGGATAAGTTTGAGGAATGGGCGGGCAAGATGCCCACCCCACAAGAGAGGAATAGAGTGGTAGGGGCTGCACTGCTGTGCGTCCTGACTTAGAGGGTCATCGATCGCACATAGATTCGCAGGATTTCTCCGGGTTCCTTTGTGGTGGCCTGTTGAATTTGGGAGAAGGGTAAAGGTCTTGACCAATCCTCCACTCGGCAGAAGTTGCACTGATGCAAACGAGCGATCGTGATTTCCACATCTTCGGGTTGTCCAATCATCAGGATTTTCACAGAGCGACGTGAAGCAGTGACGGGGCGATCGGTTCCCGTCGGGATGTTGATAAATTCGTCAGACATGAGTGGGAAAACTCCTTGATCTAGGGTTAGAAGAAACCCTAGAGACTAGCTCTCAGCTTTCCAGACAAAGTAAGCCAAGAGCATAGGGTGCTATCATACACCCTAGCCCGGACTAGCTGTCTTAGTCTGTGGTTAGGAGGTTGGGCGTATAGCTTGGTCGGCCACGCTCGACCTCCGCTAGAGAATTTCGTCTCTAGGTCGTCCATCACCTTTGCAGCTTTGGAACCGAAAAGATGACTGTTGCTGAGCCTACCACCAATGATTTTCTAAATCAAGTCACATAAGTCACAATTGATACGATCGGCTGAGGGTTCTTTTGGTGCTGGAGTTAAACCACCCGCGAATCAATTACTGTACACCCCTACCGAGTGCATTATTTTGCTGCATACCTCTAAAGATGAATGCCACCCACCCGGAACCAACGATAACCGTATCCATCTAGCTCAACGTCATGGGAGCCTTCCTGAATTGATTCGTAGGGTTGATCTTCTAGAAGATCTGTGAGGCAATTTGCCTTATCTTCCTCTAGCTTCAGCGTCACAACGCAGGATTCTTTAGATAAATTATGCAGTGCGATTACCGTGCCATCCTTCCACTGGCAGCAATGGGCAAAGACAGCCGGATTATCTGTATCAATGATTTCCCATGTCCCCCAGCCAAACTCCGGGCATTCCTTTCGCATCCGAATGGCTCGTTCCATCCAGTTCAGCAATGATTCTGAATCGCGTCGTTGGGCAATGACATTCAGTTGCTGATAGCCATACGGTTCTTTGTCAATTACCGATCGCACTAACTCATCCGAAGAAGCTGTTGAAAATCCTCCATTTTGCCGGTCTGACCACTGCATAGGAGTGCGAATTGCATTGCGTTCTTCAAGGGATAAATCATCTCCCATGCCAATCTCTTCACCGTAGAACAAAACGGGGGTTCCCGGCAGGGTCAGCATTAAGCTATATGCCAACCGAATTCGACGGGGATCGTTATCAACTAAGGGCGGAAAGCGACGACGAATACCGCGATCGTAAATCCAAACTTTCTCCTTATCCTGATTAAATTTTTGCAAAATTTCGTTCTGCTCTTCATCGGAAAGCTTGTCTAACGTTAATTCATCATGATTCCGCACAAAGTACGCCCATTGTCCAATATCGGGGGGTTTGGGTTGCGCTTTTAAGCCTTCCACCAAGGGTGTTGCCTCTTCGCGGGCTAATGCCAATGTTAATGTCTGGTTGCCCATAAAGCTAAACAATAGCTGCATCCGATCGCCATCGCCAAAGTAATCTGCGATCGTGTCCATTGGCTCATTCACTTCTGCTAAGACGATCGCATCTCCACGTCGCCAGGACAGGAAATTGCGAATCTCCTTGAGGAAAAGCAATGGATCTTTGGCTTCAGCAGTGTCCTTAATGCCTTCCAGTTCAATCAAAAACGGCACGGCATCCACCCGGAAGCCAGACACACCCAGTTGCAGCCAAAACCCCATGATTTTATAGATTTCCTCTCGCACCTGCGGATTCGCCACATTCAAATCTGCCTGATGGTCATAGAAGCGATGGAAATAATAGGCTCCGGCTTCTTCGCTATACGTCCAGGTACTGTCTTGATATCCTGGAAAAATTACGCCTTCATCAGCGTTTTCTGGCTTCTCTTCGGCCCAAACATAATAATCACGGTACTTCGAGTTTTTGTCTTTGCAGGAAGCCTGAAACCAGGGATGATCAGTTGAAGTGTGGTTCACCACCAAATCCACAATTACCCGTAACCCACGATGTTGTGCCTGTCGAGTGAACTCTACAAAATCACCCAATGTTCCTAAGCGTGGATCAACGTTGTAGTAATCTGTGATGTCGTAGCCATTATCTCGGTTGGGCGTAGGGTAAAACGGCATCAGCCAAATGCAGTTCACGCCTAAACCCGCAATGTAGTCGAGGCGATCAATTAGCCCCACAAAGTCTCCCACCCCATCACCGTTTCCATCCATGTATACTTCGACATCCAGGCAGTAGATAACGGCACCCTTATACCAGAGGTCTATCATGATCGCTTCTCAGTAATGGCAGTGACATCCTACCGTTACAAGCCACCACTTCAACATCTATCAACAGATGCATTATTGGTGGTTATTCAATTCTGAAATTATTACTTCTCAACCTGAGTCACTTTGCTTTTCACTTGCTGCTCTGCCCCCTGCCAGGATAAAGGCGATCGCTAATTTCACATTTTTAATTTCTTCAAGGCGACTCAAACAGCGATCGGGGTAGTCCTGATTAACGACCACCTCCAAGCTGGTCACAAAAATTTCATCATGCAATCGACTGGCAATTTCTGAAGGGTCGGCGGTTTCAAAGAAAAGCTCTAATGCTTCAATTAAATTGTTTCTGGCTTCTTCAACGGTATTTCCTTGGCTGGCAATGTCTAACTCTGGGCACAAGGAAACGTATTCATCGTTCTCACGTTCGATAATCGCAGTGAATTGTCGCTTTTGTTTCATCGTGTGTTACTGACCGGGTAAATGGGGATTGATGAGAATTGAGTAAATTGTGAAATGCTCACATCCCAAGAATTGCCGTTTATTAACACTATACTTCTCAATCTAGCTCTGCTTTTCACTCGTTGCTTTAACCCCTGCCAGAATGAAAGCTATGGCAGATTCTGTAAGCTGCTCGATCGCCGATGGACTCAGCCATTCCCGTTCTGCATCGATATTCTTGAGGTTGTTTTCTGCGTTGAAGTAGAACGTGATGACACCCATAATGTGAATCATTGTCAGGAATGAATCCAGGGGGCGAAAATAGCCTTCAGCTACCCCTCGGTTCAGAATTTCCATGCCATGTCCGATCGCCTCTTCCCAGCCTCCGGTTAGCTTGAAATATTTACCTCCATTCTGCATCGCTTCATGCAGTAAAACTTTCCCTTGATGGGGATGGGAAATTTCATGGGCAATACCTGCTCGAACCATTGCCGTTAGAGCATCTTCAGGCGAAAGATCTTTTGGATTTAACCGTTTAACGACATCCAGGAAATTGTCAGGATAACTTTTTAAAACCGCCTGATACAGGTTTTCCTTGCTGCCAAAGTAATAGTAAATCATGGCTTTGGTGACACCCGTTTTGGCGGCGATCGCCTCGGTGCGTGCCCCATTCAAGCCAAAACGAGCAAATTCTTCCTCCGCTGCATCCAAAATTTGGGCTTTGGTGGCTTCTGGATCACGGGTTTGTTTGGCTGGCGTGGATGAGCGATCGGCTTTTGTTGAACGACCCACAGGAATACGAACTCTGAACTGACCTACTCCGCTAGCATAGCAGTTTGGCAAGACGATCAATTTCCCTCGCTATTGCCTTGGGCGATCGATTATTCATAGTCTGCCCAGGAGGCAGGCAACCGCACCACAGAGCCAGGGGGCAGTTCAGTTTTTTCTGGTGAGACGATCGCAAACATCGGTGTGATCCCTCTGAGTTAAGAAAGGATATCTCTCAAATCGAGTTAAAATCCAGGTAGGACAGGTTCTCCATCTAGGGTGAGGGGAGCATCCAGGTAGGTTGTTTTTTGCTATGGTACGCTCAAACCGATACTCCCGATGATGCTGACACAGTTGAAAAAACTGCTCATCGGTGAGGTTTACAAAAGGCTCCAGACCAAGCGTGAAAGAATCCATTATCTACGATATTGATTGAGCATCGATCGAGCTTAGAATCATGAATTAAATAACCTGTGCGGCACCTTACTTCGCTGACTGGGCGGGCAAGATGCCGACCCCACAAGAAGTTAAGATTATTAAATTTGCGTTCCTTAGCTTGACAGTAGCAGAATCTCCTTACGGTTTGCACACTCTCCGGACAGGCAGGCGTGAGTCCAAATTAATACCTTTCTTGAAACAAATAGACCTAACATCATTCGTAGCCTCTATTGCCCAATAAACTCGCTCCTTGGCATATTCTGTCCCGCAAGAAGTTGCACCATGAACTAATCTATGGCGTAATCTAAAGGCACGACCAAGGCCAGTCCAATCCTTAACCACTTCTTCAGGGAGCCGGAGTCGGACGTTTGGAAAAACCTCGTCTTTCCAGACATCCTTATACTTGTCGAGTCCATGACAGTTTTTCAGTTTTGCTCGTACTACTACGTTCGGGGAACTGCCAAGAGCGACAATTGCCCGTCGAACCGTCCACTCAAAATGGATAACCGAAAGCAGGGCTGATAATGCGGGATCTTCATCCAAAAACTGCTTGATTCGCTTCTCACGAACTTCGCTTGAATCTTTAACCAAAAACATTGGGATTCCAAGTACTTCTTGAATTCTGATTTAGCTTTTACATCCTAGCTCTCGTTTTTAGCATTTTTTTGAGACCCTCTACCACAGTTCTTCAAATCTCTTGTGGGGTGGACACCTTGCCCGTCCAGTCCTATTCCGCAAATCACTTCACCACACTTTTAACTAAAAAGTTAGTAAGTTATTGACAATCTAGAAAAGCGTGCCTATACTAACTAACAAGTTAGTTAACGGCTCACAAGGGCTATTAACTAACTAAAACTCTGAACTGATCTGTTTGCGCGATCGAATTCCTTTGATTACCAAATCAATACCCAACGAATTCCGATCGTCATTCATCTAATAATCCTGATTCACTTGAGTCTAAATCAGGTCAACGTTCCAAATTATAATCATTTCATCATTCTGAATTATGACAACAACTCTCCAACGGCGCGATCGCGCTAACCTGTGGGGGCAGTTTTGCAACTGGGTTGTCAGCATTGAAAACCGACTGTATATCGGCTGGTTTGGCGTGCTGATGATTCCCACCCTGCTGGCTGCCATCACCTGTTTCATCATTGCCTTTGTCGCGGCTCCACCTGTGGATATTGATGGGATTCGGGAGCCTGTGGCAGGTTCTTTGCTCTATGGCAACAACATTATTTCCGGTGCGGTTGTTCCTTCCTCGAATGCGATCGGCTTACACTTTTACCCGATCTGGGAAGCAGCTTCCCTGGATGAATGGCTTTATAACGGCGGGCCGTATCAACTTGTTGTGTTTCACTTTCTGATTGGCGTGTTCGCCTACATGGGGCGAGAGTGGGAATTGTCCTATCGTTTGGGCATGCGTCCCTGGATCTGTGTAGCGTACTCTGCTCCCGTGGCAGCCGCAACTGCTGTATTTTTGATTTACCCGATCGGGCAAGGGTCTTTTTCTGACGGAATGCCATTGGGCATCAGCGGTACGTTCAATTTCATGTTCGTCTTTCAGGCAGAACATAATATCTTGATGCATCCGTTTCATATGTTGGGTGTGGCGGGTGTGTTTGGTGGAGCTTTGTTTTCTGCCATGCACGGTTCTCTCGTTACGTCATCCTTGGTACGGGAAACGACCGAATCAGAATCTCAGAATTATGGCTACAAATTTGGGCAGGAAGAAGAAACCTACAACATTGTGGCAGCGCATGGCTACTTCAGCCGATTGGTCGGGCGCACCAACGAAGCAATTTTGGGAGTCCGAGCTAATAGCCGCACGCTCCACTTTTTGCTGGCAGCCTGGCCCGTTGTGGGCATCTGGTTTACGGCACTGGGTATCAGCACAATGGCGTTTAATTTGAACGGATTTAACTTTAATCAATCCGTATTAGATACTCAGGGGCATGTCGTGAGTACGTGGGCGGATATTCTCAACCGCGCCAACCTGGGAATGGAAGTGATGCACGAACGCAATGCCCACAACTTCCCGTTGGATCTGGCTTCGGGTGAGGTCATCCCCCTAATCATCCAGACTCCCAGCATTCACGGCTGATACAGGTTTAACAAGTTTCAGTAGCAGTTCCAAATCTGAACGGTAGTGGTCAACCGAATTCAATGAGTGCAGAACTGTTGCTGAGAAGGTGTCCCGCAAGGGGCACTTTTTTTTGATGCGTACTGAAATCGAACTTATCCTTGCAACTGAGCCAACAACCATGCACTCACCCTGCCATGATTCATTTGACGAGTCCGTTGAAACGCCTCTTCTAGCAACGAGATTTCCAAGCCAGGTAACACTTGAGATTGCCGAATCCTGCGGCTGCCATTGTTTTCTACGGCAAATGCAATGACCTCGACATTCTGTACATCAACAATCCAGTACTCACTCACCCCTAACTCTTCATACAGTAAGCGTTTATTGCCCTTATCATCCAGCAAAGAGGTGTTTGCTACTTCAATCACCAGTGTCGGCGGGGGATATTGCTCCAGGTCAACGATTCCCGTTCCCCAGGGAACCGCGTCTGCCGTTTCCCCAATGTAGAAGGATACATCAGGCTGAGCCTCCATCCCCGATCTTCGGTAGGTGCAGTTATCTTTCCCATTCAAATCAATATTGTTGATGGCGGCAAATAAATGCACAGCATAGATGACGATGGTGTGATCGCTAGCATGATCATTTCCAACGGGAGACATTTCAATCCTCATCTGGTGGTTGTAGTAATAGCTCTTAGCGGTTTCATAGACAGGATCTGCTAACACCCGCAGATACTCATCCCAGGTTGCTGTAACCCAGGTACTCGCTGGAATCTGCATACTTGAGCTACGACTCATTCCTAACCTCCCAATCGCCGGATCTAAAATGTGTCAACATAGGTAGTTTCTATCAATTCTATGATTTTCTAACCCATTCATCTAAAATCAAGGGGATGAAATTGGAATATGCCCAGAATCCTTTGACAGTAGTATAGGCTTCTCCTTGCTCCCTATCCTTGATCACAGCACGATCGCATCTTTTGGCTGGCGATTCTTCGACTCAGCCGCATTGGTCTAAAACTTCTCAACTTCCGTTTTACTGAGTTGTTTCATTCATGCAGCAATAAGTAAATAAACTGATCGCAAACTAATCATCATGGCATTCCTATTGGTGGCGATCGTTTTGATTAATTAGATTCTTAGCCTGATCACTATCTACTTCAACAAAAACGTAGCTTGGACTATTACTAACACTCTGCAAGCAGATTTAGTCAAGCTATTGCCTGAACCTGGATCTCTCATCAAATTGAAACGTATTGAACGATCGCCATAGCCGCATACAATTGTAAAGATAGGCATATGGCTTTGTTCCCAAGTTCATTCAGCGTTCAGTGAAAAGGGAGAAATGGAATATGGATATTCATAAAATTGAAACTCGGTTTACTGAGGATGGAATATTGGTGCTAGAAGGATTACCTTTTCATGCTGGCGATGCAGTAGAAATCATTATCCTGAAACAGACCACAGGAGAGCAATTCTCTCGGATTCCTAAGCCTGAACACTCATTACAAGGTACTGTGCTTCGCTACGATGAACCATTTGAACCTGCCATACCTCCAGAAGATTGGGAAACCTTGAAATGATTATTTTAGATACCCATATTTGGATTTGGTGGGTAGACGATAACTCGCGCTTGTCAAGAAGGCTACAGGAATTACTCTTGGCTTACCAATCGAATGGACTAGGAGTTAGTATTTTCTCTTGTTGGGAAGTTGCTAAGCTGGTTGAGAAAGACCGCTTAAATTTGTCATTATCCATAGATGAATGGCTCAATACGGCTTTGGCTTATCCTGGAATACAGCTATTAGAGTTGACAGTACCAATTGTCATACAAGCAACGCAACTGCAAGGATTTCATAATGACCCAGCCGATCAAATTATTGTGGCTACTGCTCAAATTTATGACTGCCCTTTGCTGACGCTGGACGCAAAGATTATGAACTATCCCCACGTTCAAGTGTTGAGGTAAGCTCTCAACGTTAAGGTGAAAAATGCCCAAAAAATCAAGCAACTCAAGCAACTCAACATCCCGCAAACTGGATGCCCTGCTCGAACAGCTCAACCAAATTCAGGCGCAATTTTCCTCAGAATCCCCACCCTCAGAACCACCGATCGCCGAGTTACGCCAAATCCTCCAGAGTAAATATGCCGTTGCAGTGGCACGAGCTGCTAAGTTAGTCAGCCGCCATGAAATTACAGAACTGGTTCCAGACTTAACGGCTGCCTTCGATCGCTTCATGACCAATCCTGCCAAAACCGATCCTAACTGCCATGCCAAAACTGGGATTGCTGATGCACTGTATCGTCTAGAGCAGCGGGCTGAGGCTGTGTTTTTAGCGGGAATTCACCATGTGCAAATGGAACCCGTTTGGGGTGGGCAGATGGATACAGCTCCGGGACTGCGGGAAATCTGCGCGATGGGGTTGGTGCGGATGAATTACTCCGATGTGATGACCGAATTAGCCGACTTATTAGCTGATCCTGAACCACCCGCCCGGATTGGGGCTGCCAGAGCGATCGCTTACAGCGAAAATTCTCAGGGCATTCCTCTGCTGCGGTTGCGGGCAAAGATTGGGGATGAGCCGCCGGTTCTGGCAGAATGTGTCATTGCATTGTTAAAACTGGATGCCGATCGATCGTTGCCCTTTGCTGCCAGCTTTTTACACGCTCCCCAGCCCCAAACCCAGGAGTTAGTTGCCCTCGTCCTAGGGGAATCGCGCCATCCTGGAGCCTTTGAGCCGCTGCAAACCTGGTGGAAGTTCAACTCAGAACCCGATCTGCGCCGGACTGCACTGCTATCGATCGCCATGTTGCGGCAAGATCAGCCCCTAGACTTTTTGCTTTCTCTGGTTGCCAACGGGAGAAAACTGGATGCCCATGATGCCGTTGCGGCACTGGATCTGTACCGTCAGGATGCTGCCTTGTGGGAACGGGTGCGGGAAGCAGCACAACAGCGAGGAGATGCTGAGTTAAGGGCGATCGTTGATTCAGCAAATTAAGAGAATTTGAAAAATAAAAAATCCCCAACGCGAAGCCAGGGATTTGAATCAGGGTGCATCTACCACTTCAGTATTCACGGCTACAGTGCCTCAACCGGAAAGGATTGAAAAAAAGCATTGAAAAAAGTGGGGCAACGGATGGGAAAGGGTGAGCAGTCGAGTTTGTCGCAATCCACAACGGATGAGCTTAATGACAATAAACTTGTCCTAGGGAATGCGAATTTAATAACCTATAACTCTTGTGGGGTAGGCATCTTGCTCGCTCAGTCACAAGGCAAAATGATGATAGGTGATTTGATCAGGTTATTTAATCCACGAGCCTGAGCATTCTGTATCCTGCTATATTTTCTGTATTTGCCAATCAGCTTTAAAGACAAAAAAATCCCTAACGTGAAGCCAGGGATTTGAATCAGGGTGCATCTACCACTTCAGTATTCACGGCTACAGTGCCTCAACCGGAAAGAAAATGGAAATATAGTGAAATGAGGACGCTTGAAGTTGCTGAGTCCCATGAGCGGCGCGGCAAATGTCCGAACGATTCTGTCTATTGCCATAGTCTGAAAATGGAAAAGCTGTGGCAGGCGTACTTGACATCGGTGCCCAAGATGAGGCTTCTAGCAAATTTCTACCAGAGTTGCTTGCCTTGGACTCCTCAAAAACGGTTGAGACGCTATTGTGGAAGGAAACGACAACCTGTTCTCAGCGTTCAGTTCTCAGCGTTCAGATGACTGCGATGCTGAATAGCTTTCAACAAGATGGGAAACCATCAACTGACTGAACCAAACTTCTGGCTGATTCAGTTCACACTGCAAGATTGCACCATTCGGTAACCAAAACGATCGAATGAAGGATTGAAATTGCTGCATTGCTTCCGGTGTTGCTCGTTGAGCACCCGTTAAAGACATCCACAGCACCGCCCGAATGAATCGCTCATGACTAAACACAACCACAAATTCATCTGTTAACTGGAATAGTTGAAACTGCACCGTTTGCACTCGCTCAACAAACATCGCAAACGACTCTGCACCTTCGCCATCCACATAAAACGGATCGCGTTTCAGCCAATAGTCTTCCACCATCGGACGGCGTTCGTGGGTTGTGGTGTTCTTGTAATGTTCAGGCGACAGGAATGTAAACTCCTGCACCGGCCACTCTGCTTGCGGAACGGTAGGGAACCGATCGATCGTTGGCTGTGCAGTCTGTTTTGTCCGCAGATAAGGCGAGGTGACAATCAGCGAAGGAGCGTGTTTGAGTATCGCTGCAACGCGTTGTGACTGTTGATGCCCTGTGGCAGTGAGTTGAGTTGTTGCGGGGTCTGATGTGGGTAAACCTGCATTTGCTTCACTTTCTGCATGTCGAATTAACCAGACGGTAGCCATTCATCTTCTGTGCATAAGGTCACTTCAGCATAGCATCGTCCTGTTGAATTAGAGTCGAAGAACAACGGAGGGGTCGTCAATCATCAAATATCAAATGTAGGATCATCCTCTGAAAGATCTGGGTTAAATTCCTGCTGCAAAAGGTTGGTAATTGCATCTATGGCCAACGGCTGGAAGAAGAAAAAGCCCTGCCCGTATTCACAATCCATTTCGAGTAAACGAGCTGCTTGCTCTGCGGTTTCCACCCCCTCAGCCGTCACATTCATCCCCAAGTTATGGGCGAGTAAATGAATCGTTCGCACCACCTCCAAACTGTCGCTGCTAAAACCAATCTTGCCCACAAACGATCGATCGATTTTGAGGGTATTGATCGGAAACCTGGTCAGATAGCTCAAGGAAGAATAGCCCGTGCCAAAATCATCGATCGCTAGCTGAATTCCTAAATTACGAATTTCATGCAGCACAGAAACGATCGAAGCAGCATTTTCCATGATCATGCTTTCTGTAATTTCAAGTTGTAAATTAGAACCGCTCAGCTCGGTTTCCTCTAAAATTTGCTCCATATACCGGGTTAGCCCTGGCATGGCAAACTGGCGGCTCGATAAGTTGACATTGATTGTCATTGCAGCAGCCTGGGGAAAGGCAAGCTGCCACTTTCGCATTTGGCGGCAAGCAGCCCGCAACACCCACCAACTCATTGGCACAATCAACCCCGTTTCCTCTGCCATTGAAATAAATCGATGGGGGGGAAGCGTCCCTTGTTCTGGATGTTGCCACCGTACCAGTGCCTCAAAGCCCGAAATTTCTCCAGTTCTTAGCTTAACGATGGGTTGATATAACAACTGCAATTCCTGGGAACAGTCTGATGACTCTTGGGCAATGACACGCCTAAAGTCATTTTCCAACAGCAGTTTTACGACCATCCGCGTTCGCATCGCTTGTTCAAACACTTCATAGCGGGCCCGCCCAAAGGTTTTAGCCCGGTGCATGGCAGTATCAGCATCGCGGAGCAAATGGTCTGGGTCGCTGTATTGGGCAGTACTCAGGGCAATGCCAATACTGAGCGTCAGAAACACTTCCCGATCGTCTAAATTAAAGGGCAAGGCAAGCACCTGCTGCACTCGTTCTGCCATTTGCGTGGCATCTTTGACATCTTGAACGTGATTTAGCAAAATGCCAAACTCATCCCCACCAATGCGGGCCAGGCTATCGTCAAGCGGCAAAAACGATCGAATCCGCTGCGCCACTGCCACCAAGAGCCGATCGCCAATTTCTCGCCCCAAGCTATTGTTGACCAGTTCAAAACAGTCAATATCCAGCCAGAGTACTGCAAAAGAGGTTCTAGAATGGGTTTGCACCCGGTCAAGTGCCTGTTTTAACTGTTGGGTAAAGCCCGATCGATTGGGTAAGCCGGTCAGCTTGTCGCAAAATGCATTCCGTCGGAGTGCTTCCTCAGTTTGTTTCCGTGATGTGATATCAACTTGAGAACCAACCAGCCGCTCAGCTCGCCCTTCTGGGTGC
Organism: filamentous cyanobacterium CCP2; assembly: GCA_003003615.1. Classification (GTDB taxonomy): domain Bacteria; phylum Cyanobacteriota; class Cyanobacteriia; order Elainellales; family Elainellaceae; genus Egbenema. The sequence continues at coordinate 15,810 of PVWD01000099.1, forward strand.
CAAACCGCCACCCCACGGCTCAGCATCCAATGATAGGAACCATCCTGGTGCATCAAGCGATATTCTTGCTCAAAGTGCTCTGTTCGTCTCTGAAGGTGGTCAGCGATCGCGACTTGTAAAGGGGTCAAATCCATCGGGTGAACTCGGTCAAACCAAATTGATGGGGTATTTTCTGGAACCGCATTCTCATCCCCAACCATTTGTAACCACTGCGGCGAAACATAAAAGCGATCGGTGCGGAGGTTCCAATCCCAGACTCCTTCTTTGGCTCCCTGGGCCGCCAAAGCATAGCGTTCTTCACTCCGACGCAGTTCAACATAGCTACGGATGCCCTCTGCAATGGCTACACCAATTCCATTCAGCCCAAAAAACAGCATGGGTGTGAGAACGGGCAATGAATAGCCCTGTTGGGAGATCAACACGCTGCCATACCCCCAACTAATGCACAACAACCCCCAAACGCTGAGTTGATGTGCTAGCCGCCATCGCAAAAGAAACAGCCCAACTCCAACGCCAATCATGAGCACGGCAAGGGATAGCCACCCCGAAGACCGAATTGGCGGTGAAGAGAACAGAAAGTAATTCATTGAGTTTTCTAACTGTTCAGAGACACCCAACGTGACCAAACCCAGGATGGCTAAGGTGACGATCGCAGTTGGCAGCAGTCGATACCACAATTCAGGAGCAGGTAATTTTGGGTAGGTATTTGTAAAATTCTCCTGCTTTAAGCAGTGGTAAGAATCAGACAGAGTTTTCATAATATGGAACTCAAGCCGAGCTTGTATAAGGTAGACGCACACACTTCTGATGCAATTGGATTCAACCTGAAATATTAAGTTTTAATTTATTCGGTTGTAAAAACAGATTCACCCTATCAAGAACAATACCGAGAACCCGTGTCAAATACCATTTCACTTTGCAAAACGAGTAATTGCTGCCAGAACCTCAGAGCTTTCCAAAACTTTTTCAGAATTTTTTGAAAGTTGCACGGATGCCGCAGCCCAATCACGGCTCTGTGTTCAGGAGGATCTATAGAAATCTTTCACGGGAAGTTATAGATTTCTTTGATGAGAATGAATCGATCTGTCGCAGGGATGAATTAGGCTAGTCTGATTAATAGATTATGGATTTGTGATGGACTGTTGATGGACTAACCCAACGCTTGAAAACTTGAAAAATGTAGATCAGGTTGAAAAACGAAACTCAACCCAGAACCCTTATAAATGTTAGGTTATCTCCTTGGGAGACGCTTCACAAACGCGATAACCCAACTCACACAAAAAGTGTTCTCAGCCAGCCCGACTAGACATCTCTGCCGGACATCTCTGAACGGATCTTTATATTCTTTATATAAAATATTCTTTACGTATAAAGATCTGTACATTTATCTTGACATTAAAACCTGAGGGAGGGGCGTAAGTTGGACTACAGTCTGTCAGATGATTATCAATCTCCTGTAGATCCGGGACATCAGGTAAAATCTAAGGCGATAACCTACTGGGTCAAGGAGAGTTAGGATTGCCTACGCTGGGTGTCAATATTGATCATGTGGCAACGATTCGGCAGGCGCGGCGTACCGTTGAGCCAGATCCGGTGGCGGCGGCTGTTTTGGCAGAGTTGGCAGGGGCCGATGGGATCACGGTGCATCTGCGGGAAGACCGTAGACATATTCAAGACCGGGATGTACGATTGCTGCGGCAAACGGTGCGATCGCATCTTAATTTAGAAATGGCAGCCACCGACGAGATGGTGATGATTGCCCTAGAAATTCAGCCTGATTACGTGACTCTGGTTCCAGAACGGCGAGAGGAAGTGACGACTGAGGGCGGTTTAGATGTGGCGGGGCAGCTCGATCGCATGAAGCAGGTTGTTGGGACGCTGCAAGCGGCAGAAATTCCGGTCAGCCTGTTTATTGATGCGGATGAATCCCAAATTCAAGCGGCTGTCGCGACCCAGGCAAAGTTTATTGAACTCCACACGGGTTCCTATGCCGAAGCCAAAACTGAGGAGAGCCGAGCTAAAGAGCTTGCCATCTTAGCGGCTGGATGCGAACAAGCCATTGCCAACGGGCTGCGCGTGAATGCAGGGCATGGACTCACCTATTGGAATGTTCAGCCGATCGCCCGTATCCCTGGTATGGAAGAATTAAATATTGGGCATACCATCATCAGCCGAGCCGTCCTTGTAGGCATGGAGCGGGCGGTGCGGGAGATGAAACAAGCCATTCAGGGCATTCACACAAATCCTTAGCCCATCATTTAGAACTTCACACTTAAGACCTTACTCAACACCATGAAAACTTTTTACTACGCACTCGCTAGCCAAGCTTTTCTTCTTGATGAAGAACCGATCGAAGAAGTTTTGAAGGAGCGGACTCGGTATTACCAGGAGCAGGAAAAAGAAATTGATTTTTGGCTGGTCAGGCAGCCTGCGTTTTTGGAGGCTCCAGAGATGGCAGAAGTGAAGGCAAAATGTCCTCAACCTGCGGCTGCTATCATTTCTACCAATCAGTCGTTTATTACTTGGCTGAAGCTACGGCTTGAATATGCAGCGATCGGCGAATTTCAGGCTCCTTCAGACAGCATCCCTGAACCGCTGGCCTCGCTGGTTGCAGCTTCCTGAGCCACTCTCTGACCCAGTTTGGCAAAATGAATTCCGTTGAGTTGGAGAAGCACCAAGGGCAAAGAGATTTGCTATAAGTATCGGTGAATTGTGATTTGTTCTGCGGGTTTGAGGAATAAGGTGATGCGCTTATCCGTTCAGTTACGCTCGATCGCGGGTTCAGTGATGGGTTCAGTGGTGTTGTTCAGTGCAGGTAATTTGACAGCTCTGCCAGGAAACGCCCAAACGCTTTCAGTCTGTGATCCTCCTGAAGCCAGTGAGTATTTGCTGCTGGTGCTCAACCAAACCCCAGAAACGGAAGCCCAAATCACCCAACTCTTACCTGAAAATGCGTCAATTTCCACCTGTAACTATCTAAATGAGGAAGTTGTGCGAGTAGGTGGCTTTGCCAGTGCTGAAATTGCTAATGCTTGGGCCCAGTACCTTAGTGACATGGCTGGGCTACAAGCATTTGTTGCATCGCCGACGGTGGCCTCCACCAGTGCTGCCTTACCGTCTTCAGAAGAACCAGCCTCCGCTCCTGAATCTACGCTGGCATCCCCCACGCCCTCAGACACAGC
>PVWD01000396.1 GCA_003003615.1 filamentous cyanobacterium CCP2
GGGGAGTAGGGAGTAGGAAGTGGGGGGTAGATTGGGCAGGCAAGATGCTTGCGCTACGGAATCTGAAGCATTACACCTCGAACTGCCCACAGCCTACTTCGTCGGTAGGGGTATTGGGAGACGCAGCCGTCCTCCAATGGGGGTTTGAGGGAACCCCCCAAGGCTCGGTTCGCCAGAACCTTAACCTAAGATAGATTCATATCCATAGCGCAGAGAAAGGCGATCGAGAAAGGTTTTTCTAGAATGGAGAAGTGATCCTTGGAGAAGTGAGTGATAGCAAATGGATCACGTCTACGGGTGTTGTTACTTACGGTGCCTACCGTATTAATATTGAGGGCAAAAAATTATGACAGCTACATTGAAGGCTCCACAACAGTCGATCGCCGCCTGGCTAGGTGATGAAGCAGAATCTTTGCTGAACCATACCGCCAAAGTGCCCAAAGACATGCTGCATTTACCGGGAGCAGATTTTGTCGATCGGGTGTTTGTCCAGACCGATCGCAACCCTCAAGTGCTGCGAAACTTGCAATTGCTCTATTCAACCGGACGGCTCGCTAACACGGGCTATCTTTCCATCCTGCCGGTGGATCAGGGCATTGAACACTCTGCTGGGGCTTCCTTTGCGCCAAATCCCATGTATTTCGACAGTGAGAATATTATCAAGCTGGCGATCGAAGGAGGCTGTAATGCCGTTGCGACAACATTGGGTGTCTTAGGTAGCGTATCGCGCAAATATGCCCACAAGATTCCCTTCATCGCCAAAATCAACCACAACGAATTGCTGACCTATCCCAACCAGTTTGACCAAATTTTGTTTGCATCGGTCGAGCAGGCTTGGAACTTAGGGGCAGCGGCGATCGGGGCAACGATTTACTTTGGTTCCCCAGAATCGGCCCGGCAAATTCAGGAAATTAGTCTTGCCTTTAAGCGGGCCCATGAATTGGGCATGGTGACAATTTTGTGGTGCTATCTGCGAAATAACGCCTTTAAGCAAGACAAAGATTATCATCTGGCAGCCGATTTAACCGGGCAGGCCAATCATTTGGGCGTAACGATCGAGGCAGATATCATCAAACAAAAACTGCCGGAATTAAACAACGGCTATGAAGCAGTGACAAAAGCCACAGGCAAGAGCTACGGCAAAACCGATTCACGGGTTTACTCTGACCTGACAACTGACCACCCGATCGACCTGACCCGCTACCAAGTGCTGAATTGCTATGCCGGACGGGCAGGATTAATTAACTCTGGTGGTGCATCTGGCAAGAATGACTTTGCCGAAGCAGTACGAACTGCCGTGATTAACAAGCGGGCCGGCGGCTGCGGCTTGATTTCTGGTCGCAAGGCATTCCAGCGTCCGTTTGAAGATGGTGTAAAGCTCTTCCATACCGTTCAGGATATTTACCTATCACCGGAGATCACGATCGCCTAAATCACGATCCTGTACCAGTCAGAGAACCTTGCCCATTTGTTTAATGCTTGACGTGTTTCGGTAGTGAAAAGTAAAAGATAGCCCCCTTGCCCACCTCCCCTTCTGCCCAAATTTCTCCGCCATGCCGATGCACAATTCGTTGTACATTAGCCAGCCCAATTCCCGTTCCCTTGAACTGAGTGTCGCTATGTAAGCGTTGAAACACACCAAAGAGTTTGTGGGCATATTGCATGTCAAACCCAACCCCGTTATCTTTGACAAAAAATATGTGCCTCTGGGGTTCATCAACACTGCCAACTGCAATGTGGGCTTCGGCACGAGGGGAGGTATACTTCACTGCATTTTCGAGTAAATTACGGCAGACCAGCCGAATCATTGACAAATCGCCCTGAATTTCAGGTAAGGATTCAATCTGCCAATGAATTGTTCGGTCTGCGGTTTCTCGTTCTAAATCGCGCTTAATTTCCTCCACCAAAAGATTCATGTCAATCGCCATCAACCGCATTTCGGCTCGTCCCATACGGGAGAACGCCAGCAGGTCATCTACCAACTGTCCGGCATATCGTGCCGTGTCGGCGATCGTTTGCAGATAGCGCAGGCTGGTTTCATCCAAGGTGCTGGCAGCCGCTCGCTGTTGCAACAGTTCAACAAAACCATTGATGTGGCGAAACGGGGCCCGCAGGTCATGGGAAACGGAATAGGAAAAAGATTCAAGTTCTTTATTGGCAACTTCCAACTGAGCCGTGCGTTCCTGAACTCGCTGCTCCAGGGTTTCATTAAATTGCCGGATCTCAGCTTCAGCCCGATCGCGTTCAGCCGTTCGTTGGGACAGCCGATCGCGCATTTGCCGGAATACAGTGGATAAGTACGCCACTTCAGTAATTCGGCTACGCGGTAGGGGTGCCCCCATATCGCCCGATGCCAGTTGCCCTGCTGCATGGGCTAAGGTCATGAGCGGCTGAATTAACCAACGGGACACCTGAACGCTGAAAAGAACCGTCGCGATCGTCATTAAAAACAGAATGCCAGTATCCGTATTACGCCGATTGTGTACACTTGCCAAGGCACTGGATGCAGGTCGCTCCACCACCACTCCCCAACCCAAATCTGGAATTTGAGCATAGCCCGCCAGCCGCCATTCAGACTGGTTCCAATAGCGCAACCCTCTAGAGGAAGCATTGCCAGTTTCCAACAGTTCTGCAACGGGCGGAACCTGAGCATAATCAGCAAATGAGGCAGCCAGTTCACCATTGGGATGGGCAATGATCCGTCCCTGATTATCTACAAGGTAAGCTTCTATGTCAGAACCAATCCCCGCTTGGCTCAGTTGGGCAGCGACTCGCGTGGATTCAATAGCCCCTGCGGCGACTCCAAGCAGTCGATCGGTTGGTTGATTAGTTGCTTGCTCGGTTGGTTGATTTAGTTGATCAGGTTGCTCAGGTTGCTCAAGATCTTGATCAGCTTCAGCCAATTGATTCGTTAACTGAACGGCTGGCGTTTGAATGGGAACTGCAAACATAAACAGCGGCCGTTGAAGCACTCTACCCAGGCGAATATCCAGACTAGAGGTTCCAGTACGACGCACTGTTTCATACAATGACAAATCAGCAATAGAAGGGCCGGGCGGTTCGTCATCGCTACGGGCGATCGCATTGCCATCAGCATCATAGGTGGCAAGCACAATGATCTCCGGATACAGTTGATTAAACTGCTCTAAAAACGATTGTTGCTGCGTTGCAGAAAGATTCATTAACTCTGGTTGAATTGCCAGCGATTGCACGGCTGCCTGATGCAGATTGATGTAGTTTGTGACGTTTTCAGCAAATGTATTGGCTAAAGTCTGTTGCAGGGTGAGCGATCGATCGATGGTATTTTGCTCTTCCCAGTGAGTTGCAAAAGCAACGGCCAGCAGTAAGGGAATCGTGACAACTCCAACTAATACAAAGGTGAGCCGCGCTTGTAAGGAAGAGGAATCAAAGCGTTGTAAACGCGGGGAAAACCAGGGCAACAGCATTAATGGAGTCGCCAGCCCAGCATGGTAGAGTACTGGGTTCCAGGTTGTCAGCCTCATACCAATCATCCATCCCCAAATAGCAGCCCCCAGCAAGAGATGCGCTAATTTGAACAGAAAGCGCGGTGGACGAGGATGAAGATAAACTCCGAGCAAAAGTGATCCAGAGACGATGCGGATGATTCCATAAATGGGCAGGTAAGGGCGAGCCAGGTCATAAAAGCTCACGCCAAGATATTGATCAAACGGTGGTAAACAGTTGATGCCGTGTAAAATAACTCGAACTGCCATGACGATCGCAAACAGATCGATCACTGGAGCAATCCCTTCAAACCCAGAGCGATGATCATCTACTCGCGGCGAAACCATTTGCGGTGAAGCCATTCGCGGCAAAAAGGGTGCCACCAGCGTTCCGAGCGCCATTGAGCCGTAGCCCGTTACCCCTGTCCAGGTGCCGCTCAGGAATGGCCCAACGGCAGATGAAAAGAAAGCCATTGCAGCCAGGGTATGGGCAAAAATCATCCATCGTTGTTTTGGCATGAGCACTGCAACGGTAATCAGCGCAATGCCGCCCAACGCCTGCACGATCGCCAGCGGAAAAAACTGGGACTGAATAAATATAAAGACGGTCATGTCCAACTGGTGTGGCACCATGAGCATGACAATTCCACGCAGGATCAAGAAAACGCCAAAGATCCATTGCAGGGTGTCAATCCGAAATGCTCGTTTCATCACGACCTCGCTTGGACGACCGCATGCCTAAAGCTGGCTTACCTGATTGTAGAGGTTCTGTAGGATTTAATTTGCTGAGGCCGATCGGATCTCTGTTTGAGTGGGCTGATTTAGCGAGAGGGCAGGGGAATTTCATCCTGATACTCAAAAGCAGTTTCCAACCATGCTGATTTTGCATCTTGGATATTTTCCATTGCTTCTTCTAGGGTATCTCCTTGAGAAATACAACCTGGCAAATCTTTAACCATTACGGTGTGTCCACCTTCCGGTTCTGGATATAACGTAATTGGATAATTCAGTTTGAGATAATCTTCCAGGGACTTCAGTACCGTCTTCGATCCCGCAGGTGAACTAAAAATTGAAAATCTGGTAATTACGCATATCCTCTGACTGGGCGGGCAAGATGCCCATCCCATAAGACATTCCCTATTATTTTCTTAACTCCCATAATCCGACTCCCGACTCCCCACTCCCTACTCCCCATTCCCCAACCGCTCAACCTGGTCGATCGTCAATCCCGTCATCTGCGCCACTTGTTCTGTAGATATACCCGATCGCAACAAATTCTGCACAATTTGCCCGTCTTGAGTTTCGGCTTGTTCAGCTCGTTGGCGTTCCTGCTCTGCTCGTTGGCGTTCCTGTTCTGCTCGTTGGCGTTCCTGTTCTGCTCGTTGGCGTTCCTGTTCCGCGAGCTCGGCTCCCGTCGGTAACAGCGTTCCGTCCAGCATTGCCCATCGTAGCCAGGTTGCCTCAACCCCCAGATATGAACC
>PVWD01000397.1 GCA_003003615.1 filamentous cyanobacterium CCP2
GCGTTAACCCCCATGACGATGCTTTCTAACATCACGATCGAGTTATCTACAACGATCCCCACCCCAAGAGCCAATCCGCCCAAACTAAAGACGTTGAGAGACAAGCCAAACACTCCCATGAGGAGAATCGCAACGAGAATGGCCAGGGGAATGGAAAAAACAATGATTAAGGTTTGACGAAGAGAGCCGAGAAAGAGCAAAACAGCGACTGCGGCTAAACCAGCCCCAATCAGTCCTGCTGTTGCAACGTTGGCGATCGAACTTTGAATAAAGCGGGACTCATCTAGCGTGGGGATCAGGGTAATTGCTTGCGGAAATACGCCTGTCGTTTGCAGTTCCTCTAATCGTCGCTTTACGCCTTCTACAACGTCGATCGTATTGGCATCAGGTTGTTTTTGAACGCTGACCTTAACCGCAGGTTCCCCATTCAGTGAAACAAAAACCCGCTCCTCCTCAGTGCCATCAATCACCTGAGCAAAATCGCGCAAATAGACCCGTCGAGCCACCCCTGAACCTTGCCCTCCGCTCCCCGACGCTTGATCCCCTGTTCTGCTCACCTCAAACGACAGATTCCGAATCTCCTCTGCCGACTGAAATCGGCCCACTGTACGGGTAAGAGATTCTGATTCAGTCCCTCGAATCCGTCCACCAGACACATCGACATTTCGATCGCGCAATTCATCCAATACATCAGTTAAACCCACGCCCAGAGCTTGCAGACGGTTCATATCCAGATTCACCTGGATTTCTTCCTGGACTCCGCCAGACACATCCACACTGGCAACACCCGGAACGACCAATAGTTCTCGCGCCAATTCTTCATCAGCAAACACCCGCAGGTCTACTCCCTGCAATTCCGGTGAAGTCAAGGCAAATTCATAGACCGGAAGCTGGGATGGGTCAAATTTGAACAATCTTGGCTGCTCGATCGTGCTGGGTAAATTCCCCCGTGCCCGGTTTAGCGTTGCTGTAGCATCGTTTAACGCCTGATCGACATCTTCTCCAGGGCGAAAGTACAGATCCAGGCTAATTTGCCCCTCTCGCGTTTGAGAATAGATTTGCTCCACGCCATCGGTTGCTGCCAATGCCTGCTCTAATGGGCGAGTCACCTCATCCACCGCCACTTCAGGAGACACCCCCGGAGCATCTACCCGCACCCCAATTCGGGGATAGGTAATGGAAGGCAGCAGGTCTACAGGCAAGCGCGATAGGAAGAAAAAACCTAGCACAATGACGGTTAGAGTTAGCATCAGTGTGCCAATGTGCCGACGGATCGCGATCGAACTGACACTCACTCTGGATGGGTTCATGGGGTCTTAGGAGTTGGGATTTGAGATTTTTGGGGTTTCGGACGTTTTGCCCGTTGTCTTGCCCTTTCCAAAAGGCAAATTGTAAAGAGAATGTCAGGATTTCCAGATTTATTGAGCCGATTCGGATAGGATGCTGATGCGAACAGGTTGTCCATCTTCCAAAGATCTGGCACTGCGAACGATGTAGGTTTCTCCAGGCTCTAAACCAGAACGGATTTCAACACGCCCGTTGGATCGATCGCCCACCTGAACCGATCGGGCAATGGCAAGGGTTTCGTCACCGTTTTGCTCTAGGACAAAGAGGGTAGAATCTCGATTGCCTCCAGTAGGTCGTGGATCATCGCCAGCGGCTCGGAGGGCTGATTCTGGAACCACAATCCGTGTAGCCTGGTCTGATTGAAACTGGACTCTGGCGAGCAGTCCGCTTCCGAGTTGTCCGCCAGGGTTGGGTAGAGTAATTTCAACGGGGATCAGGCGAGCAGTGGGATCGGCGGCTGGGGAAATGCGTGTCACCTGTCCGCGAAACTCCTGGTTTGGAAAGGCATCGAGCTGTACCTGAACAATTTGTCCCGATCGCACTTCTGCCCGTTCCAACTCAGACACCTGCACAACAACTTTCACCTGACTAAAATCACCTAGCTTTAAGACTTCATCGCCCGGCAGTACTAAGTTTCCAGGTTCCGATACCCGTTCCAACACGACCCCTGCAATCGGGGAAACCAACGAACTGTAATCTCGCCGCTCTAAACCTTCTGAAACGGCAGACTCTTGGGCTGAAACCCTGCGCTGGGCTGCAACAACGGACTGTTGGCGTGTCCGAACCCGTTCTTCAGCGGATTGCAACACCTGTTCCGCCGATCGCACGGCCGTTTGAGCTTGCTCTGCTTCCTGCTCGGTAATTGCCCCTTCGTTCAGGAGTCGCTGAAACCGATCGGCATCTGCCTGAGCCTGTTCAAGCTGGACTTGTGCTTCCTCCACTTGAGCCTGGGCATCACTCACTTCGGCCTCAGCCCGGGCCACTTCAGACTCCAACGCCGCCAACTCTGATTCGGTCTGGTTCAGCAAAATCGTGAGCAAACGATCGTCCAATTGCCCCAATACTTCGCCTTCATTTACCGGATCGCCCACATCGACGCTCAGGTTTAGCAGCCGCCCCTCAGCTTGCGATCGGAGGGACACTGAGCGAACAGGTTCCGTCGTTCCCGTGTAGCTTAGGAGTTCATCCAAAGAGCCGGTTTCAGCAACGGCAGTTTCAATTGAAACGGCTCCCTCCCGTTCTCCATTGGGGGCTTGCGACTGGGCTTGTGCTTCGCGATTTGGCAACAGGCTACAACCCGTTGTGGTCATCAATCCAACGGTGGCCAAAGCGGTGACGGCAACCTGAAACATAGGGTAAGGCTTCCGCAGAACGGAAAGGCAGAGCCTCTGCGATCGAGCACGTATAGACTGAGAGGAATTTGATTTAAGCATTAACTTTTGTTAAGCAGGCTCCTGCTTAGTAATAACAAGACTTTGCCCAAAAAGCAAATTACTATCAGAAAAACTTTCTAAAGTCTTGCTTAAATTCTAGATTCCTTTTCAGAAAATATATTAGGGAATGTGATTTTCTTTGTAACTTGCCTTCTTTAGGCTAAAAAATCAAGCTAAAAAGCCTAAGCACAGCAACAGGCTGCTCCAAAAGTGAAACGACACCGCAATAAATTTACAGTTGCTAACCCGTTCTGGCTGAGCATGATAGGCACGAACATGGCGGCATAGCTGGAAGGCAGGCGAAAGACTGAAGAGAACTAACAGCGTTGCAATGGGAAAACTGCCCAACAGGACAAACAAGAGCGTCAATGCTAAAACGCTGCCACAGAGCCAGGGTAAGAGAGCCGCTCCACGCTGAGTTCCCATCCGCACGATCGGGGATCGCTTTCCGGCGGCAATGTCGTCTTGTACTTGGTGAAAGTGGGAGCAAAACAAAACGAGGCTGGTGCTGATCCCCAAAATGATCGATGCCATGAATCCTGTCCATGACCAGGTTTGGGTCTGGCTATAATAGGCTGCCGATACGGCCAGTGGGCCAAAACTCCAAAAGCACAGAACTTCTCCTAGCCCTCGATAGCCCAACCGGAACGGCGGCCCCTGATAGGCATAACCCAGCAAACAGCACAGCACAATCAAACCCAAAATGGTTAAATCTTGCTGCCTCCAGGCGATCGACAGAATTCCGAGAATTCCTGCCAGTAAGCACAGATTTCCAAGCCAAAACATCAATGGCTTATTGCCGGTTAAGTTCACCAGGGAATGGGCCTTGTTGCGATCGATTCCCGTTTCAGAGTCGAACACATCGTTGCTGATGTTTTCCCATGCCAGGATCAGGATCGCTGCAACCAAGAAGGTGAAGAAAATGTTCAGGTTGACCGTCCCCGTATCTTGGTAGGCAACGGCGGTTCCCAGCGCGATCGGCATAATTGCAACACTATACATGGGTGGCTTGATGGCTGCCATCCACAGCTTTTGTCGGGCCGAAGCAGAAGGATTGGTAATCGGTCGATGAGCGTGCTGAGCAGGGTCGATCGTCATTGGGAATTCCTTAAAATGCCTACCTCAGCAGGAACGTGTCACATCAAGGCAGATCCCCACGTCCTTACTGATAAACATGCAGCGTTCGCAGCATCACATTATAAACGTAACAGTGACCCTAACCCCGATTCGCTAACAACCTGCAACGATCGGAGAATTTTAGTGAAGGAAAGGTGAGCAATTTGGCAACACCTACGGCACAAGTTCCTGACAAAGCTGCCGAAAATGATCGCCCCGTTGCTCAAAGTTGGCGTATTGGTCAAAGCTGGCACAGGCAGGCGAGAGGAGAACAACTTTTGCATTCACAGCTCGTCCCAATTCTGCGGCTCTGGAAACGGCTCGATCCATTGTTTCCACAACTTCAGACTCAACATAGCCCGATTCTTGCAACCGTTGGGTGAAACGAGTTGCCGCATCGCCGATTAACAACACCTTGGCTGCCTTTGCATGAATGGTTTCAATCCAGCCTGTATCATCACCCGTTTTGGCATCTCCGCCTGCAATCAGAATGACCGGAGCTTCCACAGAAGATAACCCAACCTGTGCTGCATCATAGTTTGTGGCTTTGCTGTCGTTGATGAAGTCGATGTCGTTCCAGGTGCAAATATGTTCCAGCCGATGGGCTACTCCCGGAAAAGTGCGAACTGCCTCAGCAATTGCCGCTTTATCAATGTCTGCCAAACGTGCAGTTAATACTGCCATCAGCAGGTTTTGTTGATTGTGCGCTCCCACCATGCGTAAGTCCGATACAGGCACGATCGCCTCATCCTGAAACACAACCCAACCGTTTTCAAGATATGCCCCACGTCCGGGTAGGTTTGCTTTGCCTGCCACACTCGTCCAATAGGCATTTTGCCACCGATCGACCGTTTGCCGCAGATAGGGATCATCCCCATTCATTACCTGATACTGTGCTTGGTTTAATAAGTGCGCCTTAATGCTGTAGTAATTTTCCAGGGTGTAATGGCGGCTGAGGTGATCTGGAGTAAAGGTTGTCCAGACGGCAATTTTAGGGGCGATCGTGGGGGAGGCTTCGATTTGGTAGCTGCTGAGT
>PVWD01000100.1 GCA_003003615.1 filamentous cyanobacterium CCP2
ACCTTGGAGCGATCGAGGTTTGCCATATCCGAAGGAGTCAGGTCTTCTGCCACCAAAATCGTGTTCTCTGGGTAGCGAACCTCCTCCGTTGAAACCCCCGTCAGGATTCGCAACACCCGTTCTCCCACGTCGCGTAAATCGTTAGCCCGCTGAGCCAAAAGCTCATTTTGCAACTGGGCAAGCTGCTCAGCCTGAGCGGTAAAGGTTTGCTTCCAGGCATAGGCAGCACTCTTGCCCTTGTCGATCGCGCTTGTTGTGGTGTCCTCTAGCTCCGGGTCTTCCAGTAGCTCTTGGTGTGCCGCAAAAATTGCCGCCTTCTGGGGGTTGCCCTGCCCATGCACCTTTGCCCGCAGTGCCTCAATTTCTAGCTTGGCTTGTCCGATCGCCTGCTCAAATCTGCGCCGTTCCGCATTCGGACTTTCACCCCGTTCTTCAACGTGAATTTCTTGGCGTTTGACCTGCCGCAAATAGCCCACTGCCACCCCCGGAGAAGCCGACACACCCAATACAATGTTGGGATCTTCCGATCGCGGACGAGGAGCCGGAGCAGACATATCGGTTAACGCTACACTGGCTGGAGCGGCGATCGGTTTTGAACCTTCTTCCCCTAACCCCGATCGCAACGCCTCAGACAGTTCTGCAATGGCAGCCTCCGCATCTGCTCCCCTTGCCTCCAGGTAAACCGTATCCCCATTGCCGATCGACAAGCCCATCAGTCCAACGACGCTGCGGGCATTCGCTTTCTTTTCACCCAATCTCACCCGAATATCAGACTGGTATTTCTTGGCTAAATTCGTCAACACTGCGGCAGGGCGAGCATGGAGTCCGGTTGGGTTGGGAATCACGATCGCCTCAGACGTAACCAACTTGCCCGATGGAGCAGCCGTCCCCGTTTGCCCATCTCCCGCCATCGACAGCTCTATTGCTACATCCTGTCCTGCCCGAACGATGCCCAGGTAAGGCGCAAACTTTGCCACCCGCTCGCTGTTCGTAATCACCACTTGAGTTAGCAAGCTCCGGGCATTGAGGGCAACATAATCTGCATCAAACTCAATTAAAATGTCTCCCGTTTTAACCCGATCGCCCACCTTGACTCTGGGTGAAAACCCTTCTCCCCGCAAAGTCACCGTATCCAACCCGATGTGCATTAACACTTCTAATCCGTCGGCTGTTTTAACCGTAACGGCATGATTCGACGGATGAAGCTGAATCACTTCACCCTCACAGGGAGCTAACAATTTTTGGCTAGTCGGATCGATCGAAAACCCATCCCCCACCATTTTTTGGGCAAACACCGGATCAGGAACCTGTTCGATCGGCACTAAATGTCCAGATAGGGGTGCCATCAGTTGTGTAGCAACGCGAGACTGTGGCGATGCAGCAGTATAAGCCATCGGAATCTCCTAATTTTTATTAATGAAACACTGCTTCAAGGCAGCCAAGGGGAAATTTAATGCGGCTATCGTTATAGGTTTATTGTCATGAAGATTAAGATAAACCGTTCACTTCACCGCTAAAAATTTAACGTTTTAACGAACGACGTTCATGGCTTTGGGGCATTTAATTTAAACAAATCTGGAATTTACCCGTAGGTTGATGTAGCATGATTTGAGGAACACTTTTTCACAAACGTAAAAAAATGAAATGATTCGTAATTTGTCTGAGATAGATTTTTCAGATCAAAAAACAGATCACGTTCAATTGCAACATGTTCGATCGCAACATGACATTGTGTATCTATTATAGTGATAGCAATTAAGTATTGGTTAAGTTGATTCTATTGAGAGCTTAAGTTTCGTACTTTAAACGAGTTTGTAAAGTAATGCATCAGAGATGCACCGCTGAAAGTTAGAACAATAAATGCAGATCAATTACTGAATCTTCGCCTCTATCTAAAGACTGATCTGTGGAACTATAAATTCTGCTGTGTTAGCTCATCTACTAGACCGTCCACGAATCAATTGTGAGCGATGAAATGAAGTCTATTCAAATGGTCTGAAACCCTTTTCCAGTTTGATTCATCAGACTTTTCCAGGTAGCCCGCGATTCATCTACGGGGGTTGGGAAACCGCAGCCAACATTGGATCGACACAAAAAATTGGCAGGTTCTGATCTGCTTCGATTCAAGTGTTCTGAAAGCAATCTTTCTTAAAGTTCTTAAAGCAATTTCTCCCAAAGACAATGAAGTAATCAAGCTCCGATCGCCCAACTCGCTCATTCCTATCATCCCATCTCAAAGCAATTGCGGATTGAAAAGCAATGCTCCGCTCAGCTTTGAGAATTGGCAAACTTTTGCGATCGGATAGTCTGAACAGTCAGGGCTTTGGTTCCCTGAAATCATGATGCGACTATGGATTACCGCAATTGATCCTGTTCTCCTACACATTTCAATCTTTTGCCATCTTTTAGGAGGTGACACCATGCCACATTACACACAGCCCTATATATTGGCTGAACAATTAGCCTATGACGTAACTGCAACGAGAAGGTTATTCCAAAGCATTGATATCAGTATTGTGCCAAACGATCGGATTGCATTAGTGGGTGCAAATGGGGTTGGTAAATCGACTTTGCTACGAATTCTGGCAGGACAATTCACTCCTACGATCGGAACAGTTCAGCGCAATGGTTCAGTATTCTATTTACCCCAAATCAGCACCTTGCATCAGCAACTCAAAGCAAAGACTGTGCTAGATACCTTAACGGCCGCCTCTGATGAATGGTGGACGATCGCAAACGTACTGGAAACAACCTTCGATACCTGTATTGATTTTTCCTTGCCGATCGCAACCTTGAGCGGTGGTGAACTGACAAAGCTGTTTCTATCAATTGGGCTGGCGCAACAGCCAAATGTGTTGCTGCTAGATGAGCCAACCAATCATATGGATTACTTTGCCTTAGAAGAGTTACGTCGATTTCTTACTTCATTCGCTGGAGCATTCGTAATTGTGTCCCATAAGCCGTTCTTTCTTGATCAAGTGGTCAACGCAACTTGGGAGCTTTCTTCAGAAAATCTAGATATCTATGGAGGTGATTTTTCCAAGTATCGCCAACAAAAACAGAGAAAACTCGAAGCAAGACTTCGATCGCATGAAGCAGCTAGAAAAGAATTCAAACGGGCGAAAGCCTCAGCCCTACAGGAACAGAAACGTATGGCACAATCTCGTAAAATCGGACAGCAAAAAGTCCTGAGCGGCAAGATTGACAAGCTAAAAGCTGGAGAATTAAAAAACGGGGCAGAACTGACGGCAGGAAAGCAAAAGCAAAAGCACGAAGCGGCCCTTGCGGAAGCCACTCAGAAAATGACCGATACTAAAGTGCGAACCGATAAAGCGGCTAAAATTCAACTTGAAGAAGCTAGCCAAAAGCGGCGAAACTTAATTGAAATTCAGGGAGCTAACCTCTGGGTTGAAGACCGTTTATTGATTCAGGAAGTAAAACTTCATCTGGCGATCGGCGATCGGCTCTCCATTGCCGGAGCAAATGGATCGGGGAAGTCTAGTTTGGCCAAAGCCGTATTGGGAATCACTGATTCAGCCATCTTGAAGGATGGAGAAATTCAAATTGCTACACCGCTCAATGTTGTATATCTCGATCAAACTTATACATTGATCGATCGCACAAAAACGATTCTGGAAAACATGCAGATTGCAAATGCAAATTTGTCTTACCAACAGATCCGCCAACAGCTTGGACATTTCCTATTTTCTAACCAGGATGTGTACAAGGTTGCATCAACCCTTAGTGGGGGTGAATTAGCCCGCTTAGCCATCGCCATGATCACGATCGCCAACATTGATTTGCTCATTCTAGATGAGCCAACAAATAACCTAGATATTACAACGGTTGATCAGTTAGTGGATGCAGTGAATGACTATCAAGGTGCATTGTGGGTGATCTCTCACGATCTAGATTTTCTCAGTCGGATTAGCATTACCCAATCCTTGCAAATTAAGGCTCAGAGCCTACAGACAACAACCTATTTACCTGTTGAATTAGAGTCATACTATCAAGAACAGATCCATTCCCTAAGTACCACAAATTAAAAGAAATGTATAACCCAACCCTTGCAACCATTCTGGATTGGTCAGTGATTCTGGGCTTTACCAGCCTTACACTCATCATCATTTGGCAAATTATGATTCGAGGCAACGCAAATTAAGCTCTTTATAGAATTGTGTCGTTTACGGGATGCAGTCATCGCCTTCAACATTCCCTCACATTTGTTCTCTATTCTCTAGGTAGAAGGAGAAGCAAGATCTTGAGGGATGAATCAGCAAGTCCGACTGTTCTCACCGAATTACAATAAACCCGTTTAGGAGACTGCTATGTTTGAACGAATTTTAGTTGCAATCGATACATCTAGCAGCGATAAGCATGTTTTTGATACTGCTTTGTCCCTTGCCCAACTGACCCAAGCTCGTCTTCTGCTGGCCCATGTCTTGCCCAGTTTAGAAACGCTGAATGATTCAAACAATCGCAGACGTGGAGATGCGGGTACAAATCCTCCTCGCTATGACGAAATGCCAGGGTTGTCTAATCAGCCATCGCACAACACAAACGGGTTAGAGATGCTGCGCCACTTCCATTCGATCGCCAAAGCCTCTGGAGTCGGAGCCGATATTGCCCAGCCTTTGTCCAATCCGGGCGACAAAATTTGCAACTTAGCGATCGATTGGGGAGCTGATTTGATTGTCATGGGGCGACGAGAACCCGCCGATCTGGCAATGTCAGTGCAGAGCAGCGTCAGCGACTATGTTCTATGCCATGCTTCTTGCCCTGTATTGGTTACGCAACATCAAAAGTCTAATCATGCCCATGAGTTTGATCCGAACCCCGTTGCAGTGAGCCTTTAGAGAAACGAGCCTTGCAAAAGGCAGGCATTATTCACCGATATTCCTCGATCGCGTAGGGGCCTTTCCTCAATGCCCCTGCAAATTTCATGCGAGATTCAGCCATATCCCAACAGAACCTCCTCAAATCACCCGCATCACCAATCTATCTAGCCGTATGATTCGATACAGCTTCCCACGCCATTTTTGGTAAAGTTTTGTAACTTCCTTCCTGTGATCCTTCTTCAACCCCTTTCACCATTGGGGGTTGAGAAGATCCTTTCTTCAAAAGTTCAAGGAATTGCAGAACCGCCAACCCGAAACTAGGCAACGCCCTGTTTTGCCACTAAAAATTCCCGCATATACTGGTTCACCAGTTGAGGTTTTTCTTGCTGCACCCAATGGCTGGCATCGGGAATATAGCGGATGGTGAAATCCTCCACATACAGTTCTGTACCATAGGTCAGTTCCACCCCAAGTGCCGTGTCACGCTCACCCCAGATCATCAACGTTGGAACGCGAAGCTTGCCCCATTTCTGTTGCCACATACCGCTTTGGAATAGATTGCGGTAGTAGTTCAGCATAGCCGTTAGGGCACCCCGTTTGGATGCTGCATCTTTATAGGCTTCCAGATCTTCCTGAGTGAAGGCTGCTTTATTCACCGCCATGCGGGTAAAAGCTTCTTCAACAAGTTGATAATCTCCGGACTGAAGCACAACCTCTGGCAGCCAGGGCAATTGGAAGAAAAACATGTAGGAACTGCGAAGCAACTGCTGCGGGTTTTTAAGAAAACCTTCCGTGAGCTTGGCAGGATGAGGCAAGTTCAAGACAATCAGCCGATCGACCAATTCTGGATGCGTATAGGCCACATTCCAGGCAACTGCTCCACCCCAGTCATGCCCAACCAAAATGCAGCGATCGTATCCCAACCCGCGAATTACCCCTTCAATGTCTTTGACTAACTGCTCCATTCGGTAAGCCGCCAAATCCTTGGGCTTGTCGCTGTCGTTGTAGCCGCGCATATCTAACGCCACGACTTTATGATCTGTGGCAAACTCTGGAATCTGATGCCGCCAGGAATACCAGAACTCAGGAAACCCATGCAGCATTAGCATGAGTTCACCTGAACCTTGGGTAACGTAATGCAGCCGCACACCATTCGTCATGATGAAATCGTGCTGCAAGGAAGGATTGGGTTGCCAGGAGGAAGTAGTCATCTTGTGCAAAGGGCTAATTGACCAAAGGACTCTAAAATTTCATTGGGAATTGCTCTAGGGCGCATCGTATCCATATCCACCCAAACCCATAGAGCCTCAGCCGTTAATAATAGATCAGGTTCTCTATGCTTACGAACTTCGTAGCGACGAATGGCACAAGCCCCGCGAATCTCCAAAAGCCAAGTTGTAATGGCTAGAATGTCATCAGCGATCGCAGGGTGCAGATATTCCAGTTCGATCCGCCGCATGACAAAAACTCCCCCCAGTTCTCGATAGCGGTCTAGGTCAAACCCTAAATGCTCGGAATGGGCAACTGCGGCTTGCTCCAGGTATTGTTGATAGATTGCATTGTTGACAACGCCCAAAGCATCAATCTCGTTGTGCCGAACTTTAATATGGGTTGTAAATGGCTGCGTCATAACTGTAGATGTTTTGGCTGAGGAAAATTGGCTGAGGAAAAGAGTAGAAACTAAATAAATAGAAAATCACCCGCAAGGGCACCCCCAAGGGTGTGGACGGAGGAATTTTAAAGCGATTAACCTTACCTTGACATTTCAGGCTATCGACTCTCATCCCTCAAAAGAAGGAACTGACCTCATCCCAATGGATTGCTCCATCCGGTTTTCCCATTTATAGTATGAATCCCTAAATCATTGAAATTCTGTGAGCTACAAAAATCCTGTACCAACTGTTGATGTGATCGTTGAGTTAATGCATCGGCCCAATCGGCCCATTATTCTGATTGAACGGTTAAACCCGCCTCATGGGTGGGCGTTGCCGGGTGGCTATGTGGACTATGGAGAATCCTTGGAAACGGCTGCTCTGCGCGAGGCTCAGGAAGAAACTGGGTTAGAGGTAAATCTAATTGAACAATTTCAGGTCTATTCTGACCCGAACCGCGATTCTCGGCAGCATACGATCGCCGTTGTGTTTCTAGCCAGTGCAAAGGATGACCCTAAAGCGGGGGATGATGCCAAATCGTTAGGCATTTTTGAACTATGGCAAATCCCTCAAAATCTCTGCTTTGACCACGATCGAATTCTGCAAGATTATTGGTACTACCGCAATTATGGAATGCGCCCAAGATTATTAACGTAATCCAGAACGAACGCCTCAAGATCTGCGATCGTTCTTTAAATTGAAACTATCTCTGTAGGGAAATTCGTGAATTTGCCCCACTTTATGGCAGTTTTTATTTTTAATAAATTGAATCATTCCACCCCTCACTTTCCATTAATGAGTGCTCACTCAGCTAATACAAACAAAATTAAATGAAATTAAAATTTATTAAATAGATCCATATTTAAAAGAATTTTGTTGATAATTCTAAAGTGAATAAAAATTTTCTTAATATTTTCCAGGGCTTACGCCTTCTCGTTTTGGGGATTGCATTCTGCCATTTCCCTAAGGGGCGAATTTAGTAAAATCCTGATTTCCAAAGTTAGGGGATTGGCATTGTCAAACCTGTACAAATGTAATTTTCCAGGTTGTTAAATTCGCGTTCCTAACTTATTTAGTGCAATGCAACCAAATCTGCCACCGCAATCATCGTCTCTTGTTGTTCAACCCTCTTCCGGACAGCTCGATCCGTTTGCTCTGTTGCTGCACCGTATGATCAACCGCATCCGGCAGTCTTTAGAACTGCCCGAAATTTTGTCAACAACGGTTGCTGAAATTCGGGCTTTTTTAAAGACCGATCGCGTCAAAATCTATTACTTTCATCCAGACGGTACAGGGGAAGTCATTGCCGAAGCTATTCACGATCGGCGGTTGCCCTCTTTGCTAGGACATTTTTTTCCTGTAGAAGATATCCCGCAAGAAGTACGGGAACAGTTTCTCCACCTCAGGCAGCGATCGATTGTAGATGTGAAAGCTAGACAGGTCGGG
Source organism: filamentous cyanobacterium CCP2 (assembly GCA_003003615.1). Lineage (GTDB taxonomy): Bacteria > Cyanobacteriota > Cyanobacteriia > Elainellales > Elainellaceae > Egbenema. Next base: position 7,937 of record PVWD01000100.1, read on the forward strand.
GTTAGCCTCTTAGAGAACGGCGATGCTGAAATTAAAGAAGAAATTCACTTCCGTCCGGTTGATTCGTGTCATGCTGAGTACCTCTCGGCCATGGGCGTTTGCTCCTCTCTGGTGGTGCCCATTGTAGACAAGCAGCACCTCTGGGGGTTGCTTGTTTCCCATCACGGCAGCCCTCGCCAAATTACTGAACGAGAATTGCAAGTGGTACAAATCATCGCAGATCAAGTATCCATTGCGATCGCGCAGTCCAATCTTTTAAATCAGGCTCGCATTCAGGCTGCCCAAGAAGCCACCATCAACCGTGTTACGGCTCTGCTGCACTACACGCCCGAAATGCAGCTAGAAGAAGCCTTAAAACAAACGGTTACTGCCTTGAAGGGGGTTGGCGGTCGGCTGTATATTGCACCCCAGCTTCCCCATCAACCTCCCCAATTCTTCACGTATGGCAATCAGCCTTTGCTGTTAGAAATGGGGCAGCACGGGCAAGCTGAAATGGCAGAAAGGTGGGAAAAGGATAACCCCAAACGAGAAGTTGGGCAGCAAAATATTTTTCCACTCATTGAACAACACCTCCATTGGCAAACGTGGCTAGACATGGAGGAACCCAGCAGCCAGTACAACACCATATGGGCGATCGCTGATTTATGTGAGGCGGTGATGCCATCAGACCTGGCTATGGCATTTCTGGAAGCACAAATTCGGAGCTTACTGGTCGTTCAACTTCAGTACCGCCGGCAGGTATTGGCCTATCTCACGGTGTTTCGGCAAGAAATTGATGTCGAAAGAATTTGGGCAGGACAACCCGATCGCGAAGATAGGCGGCAGTGCCGTCCACGTCAGTCGTTTGAGGCATGGCGCGAATTGAAACGAGGTCAAGCACACCCTTGGTCAGCCGCCGATATTGATTTGGCAGAGGCTTTAGGGAACCACTTTGCTGTTGCGATTCATCAACGATCGCTTTATCAACAAGTCTGTGCCCTTAACGCTGACCTAGAACAAGATGTTCAAAAACGTAAACAAGCCGAACGAAAAATTTCTGCTCTGAATGCCAAACTCGAACAGCGCGTTTTAGAACGAACAATGGAACTTCAGAAAATAAATGAAGAACTGCTGAGACAAATCGCCGAAAGGGAACGTGCCCTATTAGAACGCCAGCAGGCAGAAGCTTCCCTAGAACGGCTTAGCTATCAAAATGAATTAATTTTGCGATCGGCGGGTGAAGGCATTTATGGTTTAGATACACAAGGAAAAATTACTTTTGCAAATCCGGCAGCCGTCCGGATGCTGGGATACCAAGTCGATGAACTAATCGGTGCCTGGATGCATACGCTTCTGAACCATTCATATCCAGATGGTACTCCTTATTTGATGACCGAAAGCCCCATCTATGCAACGCTTCTATATGGAACAGTACAGCACAGCAGTAATGACTTATTTCACCGCAAAGATGGTTCAAGTTTTCCGGTGGATTACGTTAGCAGCCCGATTTTGGAACAGGAAAAAATTGTAGGAGCCGTTGTGATGTTTAAAGACATTACTGTTCGGCAGCATATTGAACAAATAAAAGATGAATTTATTTCTATTGTTAGCCATGAGTTGCGGACACCGCTCACCTCGATTCGTAGTACGTTAGGGTTACTCGCAGGAGGATGGCTCAAGAGTCATCCTGAAAAGAGCCAGCGAATGCTTGAAATTGCCTTCTCCAATACAAACCGATTGGTGCGCTTAATTAGCGATATTCTGGATGTTGAACGGATCAAATTTGGCAAAGTTACAATGGAGAAAACGATCTGCAATGTTGCAGATTTAATGCTTCAGTCGGCAGAAATTGTGCAAGCAATGGCTGAAAAAGCTGAAATTTCCCTTTCTGTCATGCCTATTTCCGCTGACCTTTGGGCAGATTCCGATCGCATCATTCAAACCCTGACCAATCTACTCAGCAATGCCATCAAATTTTCGCTCCCTGGCACCACAGTGCAACTCACAGCCCACGCGATTCAGGATGTAGAGGACATAAAAAATCATCCTCACCTTCCCGTGCCACCGTTCCCTCTGCCGCCGCCTTACCTGCTGTTTCAAGTTCAAGATCAGGGTATCGGCATTCCCAGTGATAAGTTAGAAACTATCTTCGATCGCTTTCAGCAAGTTGATGCATCAAATTCGCGGAGTCAGGGTGGTACAGGTCTAGGGCTAACCATTTGCCGGAATATTGTTCAACAGCACGGAGGGCAAATTTGGGTAAAGAGTAAGCTAGGGGCAGGAAGCCAGTTTTATGTAGCGTTGCCGCTATCAGAGCCATCAGAGGAAGGATAGGGATCTCGTTCTATGACCAGGTGCATTCTCATCATTGATGACGACCCCGATATTCGTGAAGCAACTCAGCTTTGCTTGGAGATTACCAGAGGGTGGGAAGTGATAACGGCTGGCTCAAGTAATGAAGGCTTAAAGAAAGCAATCTCTGAGCAGCCAGATGCGATTTTGTTGGATGTGATGATGCCTGATATGGATGGGTTAACCGCGTTTGAACATATGCAAGCGAATCCTGAAATCTCTCACATTCCAGTAATTTTGCTAACTGCGATGGCCCAACCTGCCGATCGCCGTCGATATACTCAGCTTGATTTTGCTGCTGTCATTACGAAGCCCTATGATCCGCTAGCGTTGGCAGATCAAATTGATAGCATCTTTAAAGAATAGGAAAAAACAAAACCCATCTGTTTACCAAGCAACGACCAGAAATCACTCCCCATGAATACTTTTCAGCCGATCGTGTCAATACTGAGGGAAGCCAATTTCACAAGCACCGATCGACTTTTATCATGTACCCATCCAGCGACGCTCCTATCCCTTTGCCCTCCGCAAATCGTACCAATCAAGCGAGGCATGAAGCTCCGTATCTTTTCATCTTTCTGGAAATCTTTTCACGGGAAGGCGGCATTCAATCCTATGTGCAAGATATCTTTCAGAGCTATGTAGGATTAACCGAAGAATCAACCGATCGCCCCATTGCTCCTTCGGCATCGCTCCCCCGTGCGGATGTGTTTTTGCTGCGAGATGGCAAGGACTGCACCAACCCCTTTGCAACCACTGCCCTGAACTTTCGCTACTTCAAAGGGAAATCTGCCATTCTGGGGCGAATCCGGTTTGCCATAACTCTATTGCTCTATGTCTTGCAGCACAAACCGAAACGAGTATTCTGTGGACATATTCACTTAGCTCCTTTGGTCTTGCTCATCTGCAAACCCTTGGGCATTCCCTACACCGTCCTCACCTATGGCAAAGAAGTCTGGAAGCCGCTCCCCTTCCTGCCTCGTACCGCTTTACAACAGGCCGATCACATTTGGACAATTAGCCGCTACAGTCGCGATCAGTCCTGTGCTGCGAATCAGCTTGTTCCAAACAAAATCCAACTCTTGCCCTGCGCTGTGGATGGCGATCGGTTTGTTCCAGGTGCCAAGTCTTCCACCTTACTGGAAAAATATAATCTAGCCAATGCAATGGTGCTGGTGACAGTGGCGCGGCTCTGGTCAGGCGACATTTACAAAGGTGTGGATGTCACGATTCGAGCATTACCAACGATCGCCCAAGCCATTCCTAATGTGAAATATCTGGTGATCGGACGAGGAGATGACCAACCCCGGTTAGCGAAGCTGGCAGAGGAATTGGGAGTTGCCGATCGCGTGGTGTTTGCCGGATTTGTGCCCACAGCCGACCTAGCCGATCACTACCGCCTTGCCGATGCCTACATCATGCCCTCCCAGGAAGGCTTTGGAATTGTTTATTTGGAAGCAATGGCGTGCGGGGTTCCTGTCCTTTCTGGTGATGCTGACGGTTCCGCCGATCCCCTGATGGATGGATATTTGGGCTGGCGAGTTCCCCATCGCAATCCAGAAGCCGTTGCCGATGCCTGCATTGATATTTTGAAAAACAAGAACATTCTGCAAAACAAGAACATCCTGCAAAACCACCAAACCCTCGATCAGGAACCCCAAACTCAACCCCAAACTCAACCCTACGATCGCCGTTGTGATGGAGCATGGCTGAGGGAGCAGGCGATCGAGCAGTTTGGCAAAGAGGCGTTCATGCGGCAGTTAGGAAGGCTGTTAAACTGAGGCGTAAGGGGTAAGGGCGAATGGATCGAGTTCCGTAGCGCAGGCATCTTGCCTGCTAGTGAGAGATTGGTCATGGAAATGCAAAAGTGGGATGCACCCAGTTGAATCGCTCCATTGCTCCCATCTAATCTGCTCGTTCCCTGGTATTGGATTGACATAACTAAAACTAAAGCCTATAAAAGCTGTTCAATGTTTTCGTAGAGGGCAGAAATCGCACAAGAAAAGCCAATACTGACCAATTCGATCGTGTCTCCAGTTCGATAGATCTGAGGAACCCACAGATTGTCGGATTTGCGCTGAAACCGTTCTACCAGAATTTGTTTTTGATGGATCAGAACATATTCCTCAAATTCTGCGATCGTCTTGTAGTCGGCAAACTTGTCGCCTCGATCGAAGGCTTCGGTGGAGTCTGATAATACCTCAACAATCAGTTTGGGATGCAGAATAAAGTCTTCATTGGAAACGCGATCTCGATCGTCGCAGGTTACAGCTAGATCAGAGTAATAAAACAGATTTAATGAGGGCAGGCGAACTTTCATATCGGTGGCATAGGAGATGCAGCCCGTTCCACGTAAATGATTCACCAATAGCGCAGAGAGATTTCCGGTGATGATGACATGGGCTTTGCTGGCTCCTGCCATTGCCACGATTTGTCCCTGAAGATATTCATGCTTGATGGGACTCATGCGCTCGATTTCTAAATATTCCTCCGGCGTAAAGTAGGCATGGCTATGGCTTTTACTAACCGTCATGATTTGTCTCCCGACTCTCCAGCGTCGATCGATATGAATAATGAGAGTGATCCCACTGTAAACTCAGTCAGTTGGCGTTTGCATGGAGAAAGTAAGCTGTTGCCATTGATTCTGAAGGCTTTAGGGCTGCCTGCGTAGCATCACTGCGATACCGTTTCAATCATGGTGTTAAACCTTTAGTTTGCCTCAGAGCAATTTCACTGCCAAGATTTCGCTACGGTAAAGAGGATGTCACATTTCTCTTTTTCCCTCAATACAATGGCTCGGATTCATGCGCCTGAACTGCCCCAAAATTACCCCTGGTTAAACACCGATCGCCCTCTTTCCCTGAAAGACTTGAAAGGGCGAATTGTGCTGCTCGACTTTTGGACATACTGCTGCATTAACTGTTTGCACGTTTTGCCCGACTTGAAGTATTTAGAGCAAAAGTATAAAGATTGCCTCACCGTGATTGGGGTTCACTCTGCCAAATTTGACCATGAACAGGATATAGAAAATATTCGGCAGGCGATCCTGCGCTACGACATTGAGCATCCAGTGTTGGTGGATAGTGACTTTCAGGTGTGGCAACAGTATGCTGTTCGGGCATGGCCCACGATCGCAGTGATTGACCCGGCGGGATATGTGGTGGGCCAGGTGGCGGGAGAAGGGAAGCGCGACATGTTGGATCAGCTAATCGGCAAGCTCAAGCAGGAGCAAGAGGCGCAGGGGACGACATTTCAGGAACTTGATTTCATCTTGGAGAAACAGCGGCAGCCGGTGTTATCCCCCTTCGCGTTTCCAGGAAAAGTGCTGGCCGATGCAGAGAGCAATCTACTCTTTATTGCGGATACAGGGCATCATCGTATCGTCATCTCATCCCTGGAGGGTGAAGTACAATCCATCATTGGTTCCGGTACGGCAGGACTGCGGGATGGTGAATTTGCTGAAGCACAGTTCTTTGCTCCTCAAGGGATGGCATTCGATCGCCCCACGCAGTCCCTCTACGTGGCAGACACTGAAAACCATGTGATTCGTCGGGTGGACTTACAGCAGCAGTGGGTTGAGACGATCGCCGGAACCGGAAGCCAAAGCCGTCAGATTCAGCCGCATAATGGGATTGCCTCAGAAACGGCCCTGAATTCCCCTTGGGATCTGGTCAAAATTGAGCAATTCCTGTTCATTGCAATGGCAGGTTCTCACCAAATCTGGGCCCTCGACCTGACAGATGGACTGATGGGCACCTATGCCGGAACCGGAGCCGAAGCCTGTTTTAACGGCTCTCTGGAAGAAGCCACCTTTGCCCAACCCAGCGGACTAGCCACCGATGGCGAAGAACTGTTTGTGGCAGACAGTGAGGGCAGCACGATCCGGGCCGTTGGATTAGGAGATCCGGCAACCGTGCGATCGGTTTGCGGCAGTGGAGAACTATTTGGCTTTGGGGATGAGGACGGGCAGGGGGAATCAGTCCGGCTCCAGCACTGTTTGGGGGTTGCCGATGGCGGGAAAAATCAGCTTTGGATTGCGGATACCTACAACCATAAGATTAAGCAAGTTGATCCCCGCTCTGGCATTTGCAAAACCTGGTTTGGCGATGGCATTGCGGGTCAGATAGATGGACAGGGAAAACAGGCACGATTTTATGAACCCTCTGGACTCAGCCTTGCCAGAAGTTATCTCTACGTTGCCGACACTAACAACCACGCCATCCGCCGAGTTGACCTGAAAACCCTAGAAGTCACCACGCTCTCCTTTCCTGAATTGTGCGCTCCAGATATCTGCTTTCCCTGATCGATATGGCTCATGGCAAAAGCCCCAGCATGGCAGTTGCATATACGACTCCCGACTCCCGACTCCCCATTCACACAACGGTCAACCCTTGGCAGAGGGGGGTGGCGTAAACAATCCAAAAATTGGCCCTAACAGTGCCCCAAACACAAATCCCCCAGCATGGGCCCAATAGGCAACGCCGCCATTTTGCATCCCAATGTTCGTGTCCGGCCCTAAACTCGCGACCCCATAAAACGCTTGCTGCACAAACCAGAGTCCCAGGAAAAAGTACGCTGGAACCCGAATCACAGTAATAAAGATGAAAATTGGCAGCAGGGTTAAGATCCTCGCTCGCGGGAAGCGAATAATGTAGGCTCCCATGACTCCGGCGATCGCTCCACTGGCTCCCAAGGACGGAATATCAGAGTAGCGGGCAAAAAACCATTGCGCCAATGCCGCCAGAATGCCGCACAACAAATAGAACACGATGAACCGTCCATGCCCCATTTGCTCTTCCACGTTGTTGCCGAAAATCCAGAGGTAGAGCATATTTCCCCCCAGATGCAGCAATCCAGCATGCAAGAATTGCGAGGTGATCAGCGTCAAACCTTCTTGGAACAAAGAGACATTCGGATCACCTTCCAGGGCCGCTGTTAACTGACTGGGAACGACTGCCCAAGTCCGAAAAAAGGTTTCTAACTGAGGCCCCATCAAACTTACTTCGTAGAGAAAAATGAGGATGTTCAGAAGAATTAACCCATAGGTGATGTACGGTGTAATCCGAGTGGGATTGTCGTCTTTTAGGGGAACCACTAGTGATACCTCAATAGAACTTACCAATAATGTAAAAGAAGACTACACCGTTTGAGGTACTCTAAGCGTCCAACTTGGGATGGAAATGGGACAACTGATGAAGGGGAATGGGCGATCGGTTCGTTGGTTGAGAGTTCGCTGTTTGAGTCCCCTTGCCTGAAAAGCTACCCTTGCGATCGCCTCAAAAGAGTAGCCTTACTGTGATGACTGGGCAGACAAGACTTCGGCTTGAGCGCTCAGTCGAAACGCTGCCCACTCCACAAGAGTTCCGGATGATTCAATTTGCATTCCTAACTTGGCTGATTCATCAGTCTGACAATTTCCTGCGCCAGGTTTTTTGACCAGAGGGAGTCAAAGGGGCAGAGAATCTGTCGGTTTTCGGGGGTTGTCCAGACAATCGCATCTTCGAGGTCAGAGATGCGGTAGGTTTCGTTGAGCAGAATGGCGGTGAGCAGGTGATGCAGGGTGAGGGCTTGCTGATCGGTTAGCACAATCATGGTTGGCGTTCTCCTTTGGAGAGGATGACCAAAGCTCTATCAATCTCTCGGACTTTGATCGATCGCAGGGAAGTGAGGATGGCTCGCAGTAACGCCACCTCGTCGTCAGATAAAGTAATCATAGTTAAAACTCCATAGGAAGCTAGCCCAGATTCCATCAGGGTTCTGGGTGTTTTGAACATGGCTTCAATATAAAACAATTCGGCAATTCGTACAATACAGAAAAGCCGAAACTGAAGAATGTTCCGCAAACCTAGCTACGATCGGTGAGTTGCTAAGGCTCGGTGGGCATTCAAAAGTTAGATGGCTAAGAAAAAGAAAGCGGAACTGCGTCTGTACATTGCGCCTAATTTGGATCGGCTGCTGAAGACGCTATCTGGACTTAGCGATCAGACGGTGAGCAGTATTGTCGAGGAGACGCTGAGGGAAAGTTTGCCCGATCGATACAAGGAGTTGATGGAGACTCATAATCTGAGCAAGCTGTTAGAGGATGAGGATTGAGCTTTTCGGGTCATTAGGAATGGGTTTAGAGGCATCAGGGTTGGCAGATTGACGATTAGCTGTTGGCTGAAGTCTAATTTCATCATTAGAGAATTCAACGTGATACCTTGAAGGGCAAAGAAACGCATTAAGCTATTTACCTCGGTTCATGCTCAACACGCCCTCATTATCCTGGCTCTGGAACATATGACAGGTAAAGAAGTGCTTACCTCACAGAGAATGACTATCCTAGTTGCGTTATTCGCATCAATGACCAGTGGCGGATTTGCTTTCAATGGCAAGATGGAGATGCTTACAACGTAGAGATTGTGGATTATCACTAACCTATGAACAACCTCGATCGCACCCTCAATCCGGTTCATCCTGGTGAAATCTTGCTAGAGGAATTCCTGAAACCGATGAACCTCAGCCAGAATCGGTTAGCGCTGGATATTGGCGTTCCCCCTCGTCGCATCAATGAAATTGTTTTAGGCAAACGCAGCATCACTGCCGATACAGCATTACGTCTAGGTCGTTACTTTGATATGTCGGCTGAATTCTGGCTCGGTTTGCAAATGGACTATGACCTGGATCTGGCCAGAGATGCCCTGCACGATCGCCTCAACCGGGAAGTGAAGCCTCGCACCGTTGCTTAATCTGCTCTCCAATTTTGATCAGGTCTAGAGCGGGGTTTCAGGGCCGATCGCAACAATTGCTCCCCAATCACTCCAGCAGTTCCCATCGATGGCAACGCTTCTACCAATCGAATTACCCGCAGTGCGATCGCCTTCGCCCCCTGCTTCAACACAACCTCATCCAAAATCCAGAATTCCACATTGGGTCATTGGGTGAAACGGTGCTCACGCCCAATACAACCGTTTTGAAGCATTTGTAGCCGAAGCGGTTGTCTAATGCCCAAATCCTCACTTACCCGTCAGCACCACCATCCCAATCCCCCCAAAATATAGAGCCAACACGGCTCCTCCCAAGAGACTTTGAGTGATGGGATCGGTAGACGGTGTAAGGACAGCCCCCAGCACAGCAGCACCCAAAATCACATATCGCCAGCCCGATAGCATCTGCTTAGACGACACAATTCCCAGTGCCCCCAGCAGCAATTGAATGATGGGAATTTGAAACGCCAACCCTGTGCTAAACAGCAGCAGCAAAATAAACTCAAAATAGCGATCGATCGACCAGGCTTGCTCCACTACCCCCTCACCGTAGCTAATAAAGAAATTGAGGGCAGCAGGAATCAGAGCAATGTAGGCAAACACCAGCCCCGCAGCAAATAGAACGGTGGAGCCAAGGACGATCGGGCCCAGTAAGCGGCGTTCTCGCCGGGTTAGCCCTGGCAGCACAAACTGAATAATTTGGTAAAGCACAAACGGACTGGCGATCAACAAGCCGCTATAGCCTGCCACCTTAATGGAAACAAAAAAGTATTCACCGGGAGAAAGCTGAAGGAAAGTTGCTCCCTTTGCCGGAACTTCCAACAGTTCCACGATTGGGTTAACAAAGATAAAGCAAATGACAATTCCAACAAACGCTGCAATCAGTGATAGGAAAATCCGCAGCCGCAGTTCTTCCAGATGATCGAACAACGACATTTCCACATCATCAGGAGCTTCATTAAGATACTCATCATCGGGAGGGGTTTCACCTGCGATGGATGGCGTTTGTTTAGATGCAGTCTCTAAGTCTGAAGGAGCAGTCATGGGAGCCTTGCCGGACGACATTATAGGTTTTGGATTTTAGAATTTGGATGGGTCAATCGGTGAGCATCCAGATCCAGGCTAAAAATTGCCAATCACTATCTAGACTAGCGTTTTCCCAACAGGATTCAAAGACTGGGTTTCAAATGAACCGTTCTACTGCCGATTGACGCTGTGGGTCAGCCAGAGGGTCGCCACTAGCCCTACAAAGTGGGCCATCAAAGTATTTGCCGCCGCCTGCACAACAAACAGATCGAGGGGGGTAATAAACCGGAGCGGATTTCCAGAGAAAATGGCAAACCCTTGTTCAAACGACTTTAAAACCAGGGAACCTGCGATCGCCTGCATTCCCAAAATCGTCAAACCCAAGCCCACCAAACTAATCAGCAACCCAAACCGCAACACCTGCATCGCATCCCCCCGACGCGGGCGAGACTGGGAGTTTGGCGTTTTCAGTTGACGGGCCAAGCGCGTGTAGCGAAACGCCCAATAGGCCCCAATGAACAGGCTAATTAATCCCAAAACGGCAAAGAATAATCCTGCTCCTGTCCCTGGATTGGCAGCCGCAGGTGTTCCTGAACTCAGCGTATTTTGAGCAGGTGCATTCAAGTTTGAGCCAGCAAACAGCAAAACAACAGCGGAAACAATTCCTAGCGCAACTTGCGTCCAGAAGCTAATCCAGCCTATCCAACGGAGTGCCCCAGCGACTCGTCGCACCGTAGGGGGCATAGATACATCGGTTCGGTTTGCCATAGTCTCAGGTTTGGAATGGGATACCCGTAGCGGCGGGTAGGTGTATTCTAGCCTAGCAAGAAAGGAGGAGGATTAG
>PVWD01000101.1 GCA_003003615.1 filamentous cyanobacterium CCP2
GTTTCCTCTAGAGGAGTGAGGTTATCTGATGAGGGGGTTAGGCAGAAGGCGAGGAATCTCGGTATTGAATCTGAATCCCACTCCATTGGTCTAGCTCATCACAAAGCCACTGAATTTCGGCTCGGCTCCCCTTAATGTGAAACGATTGACGATCGCCGCAGTCAATATTTAACCGATAGCTGGGTGTCGTGTAGGGCCCGGCTGAAATCGAATGTAGGATTTTCTTTCCCGGAAAGACAGCTACATTGTTTGCCAAATATAGATTCACGTAGATTGAGCCATCTTCCATCTCAAAGGAGACATTGTAGGCGTTGACCTTTTTCGCCGCCGTTCGGTTTGAAAACAGCGTCTTGCTTAAAAGCGATGAAACGAGCCAAACGAGCAAAACGATAACCCATATTCCGGTTGAAAAAAGTAGGTAAAACGCCACAAGCACCCCAAGAACTCCCAGACAGCCGATCGCCAGCGATTGTCCAGAGGTTGGCAGGGGTAATTCCATTTGCGAAGTAGGAACCACTAGGTCGAGGGCGGATGGTGTAGTTTCAACTTGGATTAAAGAACTAGGACGAGGGATGCGAATAGAATTTGGGGCTGCACCTTGCGGGGGAGCCTGCTGAAAGTGCCGAATTGCTTCTTGGGCAGAGGTGGCCCTGCGGGACAGGCTCGGTTCTGTGAGCCACCGTATCCACCGGGCAAACGATCGGCTCAAATTTGCCGATTTTTCAAACTCAATATAAAGATCTTTCTGCGGCAAATCGCTTGGATGTTGCCCTGTTGCCAAATAAATTAAAGTCACCCCCACGCCGTAGAGGTCTGAGGCAGGCAAAGCCCGTCCACCAAACTGTTCCGGGGGCATATACCCATAGGTTCCCACAACCGTAATGGTGCCGCTGCTGGCAGCCGTTTGCACAGAACCAAAATCAACCAAATAAACCTGTCCAGGACTGTTGCCACTCCGATCGCCCAATAAAACATTGCTGGGTTTAATGTCTCGGTGAATGATGGGTGGCTGACGGTTGTGCAAATAGTCCAAAATGGCGAGTAGCTCTTGAGCAATGGCCTTGAGGTCTGCCTCACTAAACGATCGCCCAGACTGTACCCATTCCTGAAGCGATCGAGCCTCAAGATAGCTCTGCACTAAGGCAAACCCTTTGCCAATCTCAGTTTCAACCTCAAAAAAGTCAAGATACTGGGGAATAGCAGGATGTTCGAGACACTTCAAGGTTTCGGCTTCACGCTCAAACAGCTTGAGGTCATCCCAAACAAAATCAGGGTTAAACAGCAGCAGCTTGACCACAACAGAATCCTGCGTTTGCAAGTCAGTTGCTAAAAACGTTCTGCGACCCGTCTTTCGCCCAAGCAGCGATCGGACTTGGTATCGATCCTGTAAAACGTGACCAATTGGCTGATCCATTCTTCTAAGGCACAGCAGAATAAAGTTTTGCGCCGTCTAACTCAGTCAAATTTCGATCAAAAATCTTTGCGTCATGGCGAACGGCGGCTTACCCCTACGGTGGTTTACCCCTACAGAACGCAACTATCCCAAGCGTGAACCGAATGCCTTTCGTTATCAAAGATAGCTGACTCTCAGCCAAACTGCCAACAGCACAAACCCCTGCAATGTCCAATGAACTACCGGAACTCGTTGCAGGGGTCTGTATGCTTCTAAAACTCTACATTGCCGAAAAAACGATCGGGTAGTGACAGGGCAGCAACGCCGTAAAACAGCAAAGTCTTAGAATAATTTTTCAATTATTCCTGATTACACAGGAATCGCTTCTGGAGCAGCCAACGCCAAGATGTGGTAGCAAGACGGAGTATCCTCTCCTAAAACTTCGTTAATCCTGTCTCTAATTTTGACGTGCAAATCTTGGATGGAGTCAGTGAAGTCATGCTGGACGTGTAAGACGGCTGTTTGCTTCTGGTACTGCTTGCCGTAAAAAGCCACAAAGTAAGTGTAGCGGTTGGCACTGGGAGCATCTAATACAAAATCTCTCATTATGAAGACCTCTCTTAGCCAGAGGTGAATAACATCTGTACGGTTAGGACGAAGGGCGGAAGGCAGTGAGTTGTCAGAAACCCTTAGTGATGGATACCGGAGTGAACTCCGCATTTCCGGTCAAATCTGGGATTTTAGTGATGCATCTGTTTGGTGCATTGCTCTGACTATGCTTAGACTACGCTGGTTGAAGGTATAACTCCTCTGTGTTTTTACCCTAATCAAATAAGACGTAGCTGGCTGAATGCTGTAGAGTTCACTGAGCTTGTACCCCTTGCTAGTGTAGACGAATTTAATAACCTTGTACGTTCCATCCTCGCCTAAATGATCAGCAGTTTTCATCCTGCTATGAGATGAACTGACTGGGGGAGAGGTGGGTGGTACACTACAGAATGCTGAATATGATATGCTCCAAGCCTCAAGACCCCTGATCAAGATCCAACCATCGAGATCCAAATCTAAGATCTGAGATCCAAATTTTGTCTTCTGACCTCTAACCCCACAACTGTTGTAAGGGCATGATTCTTCCAGACTTTGACCAATTCTTAGCGTTAGCGCAGCAGGGTAACTTTGTTCCGGTTTATCAAGAGTGGGTTGCTGATCTCGATACGCCAGTGTCTGCTTGGTATAAGGTCTGTGCCGGACAACCCTACAGCTTTTTGTTGGAATCGATCGAAGGGGGAGAAAAGCTGGGGCGGTATAGCCTATTGGGCTGCGATCCTTTGTGGATCTTAGAGGCAAGGGGAAACCAGACGACTCAAACCTACCGGGACGGTTCAACAAAAGTTTTTGCAGGTGATCCCTTTGCAGCATTGGCTCAGTGTTTAGAACCGTTTCAGCCCGTTAATTTGCCTCAGCTTCCGCCTGGAATTGGTGGTCTGTTTGGGTTCTGGGGATATGAACTCATCCAATGGGTGGAGCCGCGTGTGCCCATATATGAACCATCTGAGACAGATTTACCCGATGGTTTGTGGATGCAAATTGACCATCTGCTGATTTTTGACCAGGTGAAACGAAAGATTTGGGCGGTGGCCTATGCCGATCTGCGTGATCCCAAAACCGATCGCCGAAAAGCCTATGACCAAGCTTGTGCAAAGGTGTCTCAGTTAGTTAACAAGCTCCAGTTTCCCATTTCAACTCAGGATGCCCTGCTGGAATGGATATCTCCAGAAGCCGGGAAAAAAGAAACCAAGCCGCAGGCTGCCCTGCCTTACACTAGCAATGTCACCAAGGAACAATATTGCGCCAATGTCGAAAAAGCAAAAGCGCATATTCGGGCAGGGGATATCTTTCAAGTGGTGATTTCTCAGCAGCTCTCGACGGAGTATAAGGGCGATCCGTTTGCGCTGTATCGATCGCTCCGGTTAATCAACCCGTCCCCCTACATGGCGTATTTTCACTTCCAGGATTGGCAAATTATCGGCTCCAGCCCAGAGGTCATGGTTAAAGCAGACCTTTCCCCTGAACAAGATGGCAGCAAAATTGCTACAGTCCGCCCGATCGCCGGAACTCGCCCCAGAGGCAAAACGCCCAAAGACGATGCAGACTTTGCTGAAGACTTACTGCAAGACCCTAAAGAGCGAGCAGAACACGTCATGCTGGTGGACTTGGGCCGAAATGACCTGGGTCGGGTTTGTGCCAGTGGGACGGTGACGGTGGATGAGTTGATGGTGATTGAGCGGTATTCCCATGTGATGCACATTGTCAGCAATGTCGTCGGTATCTTGGCTCCAAACAAAACGGCTTGGGACTTGCTGAAAGCCTGCTTTCCTGCGGGAACGGTTAGCGGGGCCCCAAAAATTCGGGCGATGCAAATTATCCATGACCTGGAACCCTGTCGCCGAGGGGTTTACTCTGGAGCCTATGGCTACTATGACTTTGAAGGACAGTTGAATACTGCAATTGCAATTCGGACGATGGTTGTTCGGAGCCAACCGAATGGGCAACATCGGGTGACGGTACAGGCAGGAGCCGGATTAGTGGCAGATTCTGATCCTGAGCGGGAGTATGAGGAAACTTTGAACAAGGCGCGGGGAATGCTAGAGGCAATTCGGGCACTTTCGCTTGCGCCACATTAACGGTTGGACTTAACGGCTGGACTTGCCCCATGACCTGGCTGGCTCTATCCTGATTGCATTTATCATTAGATCTCATAGAAAATTGGATCTCATAAAAATCGATCGCCTCTGTTTCCAGGTAGAACAGTCCCCCCAGTCCCGTTAGTCTGGATTTTCCAGCTGTGAAGCGATTCTCCAAGCATCCCCCCTTCAATTGTGACGATTTGTTTGCATCTCGCAATTATCCTTAACCTTATCTAAACCTGTCAATTACGCTTTCATAAGCTTCTGATTACCAATCCTTTATATCTGGGGTCTAGTGTGATAGAGAAAACCTAGACCCGTGATCGTTATGCTCCATTCCTATTCCCTGGAAGCAAATCCGCAGCCCGATTTACGCCAACTGCTGGAGGAGCTATACAGGGGACGAAGCTTACAACCCTACAGGAGTGGTCAGCCGATTCGGATGCTCTCAGATGAGATTTTGGTCGTGTGTCGAGGTGTCGTTCAGTTAGGAACGCTGTATGACAACGGTGATGAAGCACTGTTGGGTTTAGCGTGTCCATCTATGCCGTTTGGTTTACCACTCTCATTGATTCGCCCTTACCAAGCCGTTGCATTAACCGATGTTGACCTGATGCGGCTGAGATTGGTGGAGGTAGAGCAATCCCCTATGCTGGCTCAAGGAATTTTTCGTCATCTTGTTCGTCGGGTGCAACAGGCAGAAGCAGTTCTGGCAATGGTGGGATATCGCCGCGTTGAGGAGCGTCTCCGCCATTTCCTGGTTCTGCTAAAGCAGGAAGTGGGACAGCCCACCGCCGATGGTGGAACCCGCCTGAGTGTTCGGCTAACGCATCAGCAGCTTGCCAATGCGATCGGCACAACCCGCGTTACAGTGACTCGGCTACTTAGCCATTTGCAAGAGGAAGGCTGGCTGGTGGTTGACAGTCATCGTCATATCATTTTGCCTTCCCACGTTACGCCCCTTTCCTAGGCAGGATTTACGCCTCTTAAACCTGTACACAAGCCTGGTAGGGATATGGCCTGCCGTATCCCTATTCCCATTTCTTGCAGCAAGATTCATGCTTGAGGATTAGGGATGCTGTGCCAGTTCTTGCTCTCTTGCCAAGGGTGAAACGAAATTTCGGCTGGCTCTAACTTGGGCTAAATCTGCCCGTTCCATCACCACCGCTTCATAGGGGACAACTCCCCTAATTTCACTGTCTAGGCTACGAGCCGCCTCGCGGGATAAATCAAGCGATCGATCTTCAAAATAGGGGCCACGATCGTTGATGCGAACGATGATGGTTTTGCCAGTGGCTAGGCTTGTCACCTTCAAATAGGTATTAAACGGCAAGGTTGGATGGGCTGCGGTGAGATCATTTTGGTTAAAAACTTCTCCGGTCGCAGTCAGCCGTCCGTGAAAGTAAGGGCCATACCAGGAGGCAGTTCCTTGAAATTTTCGCTCTGTTGGGATGAGCCGATGCATCTGGCTTTGAGCCTGGATCAGGGGAATGGTGGGCGTATGAAGTGCTTCCCGGAGATTATTGATCCAGGCAATTGCCATTAGCTCTGCATTGCGATCGAGCAAGGTTGCCAACTCAGGTTCAATCCAAAACAGGATGCTGTCTCCTGCCCTTCCAGCCGGTAGACCGTTGATGGTCGTGGGAAACAAATTGTAGGGATCAAAATCTGAGTCTTTCAGAACATGCTGCAACCGTCGAGCTAACCCTTCTGCCTGTTCCAGCGTGGTTAACTCTGCGACAACATGGTCTTTCACCCGCACCTGATACACGGTTTGCACGGGTTCCGGTAAAGAGTAATCCCGTCGCCATAGTTCGGTACATTGCCCCAGCCTTAATTCCCTGATGCCATATCGACTTTCATAACTCCAGCGATGGCTCATGGAAGGAGTTACCAAGCAAGGATTCTGGGCAGGCACGATCGTCACCAGAGGAGCCGCCAACCCAAATGCTTCCCGAACGTCGCTAGACCAGCGAAACAAATTGCTCACAACTTGCAATACTGGATTCGACAAATCCTGGCTAGACAACACTTGAGAGGACGAACTTAGCCCCATTGCTGGGGGAGGAGCCGACGAAGGGATGCCTCTGGTGGGCATACCTCCTGTAAGGGCACTCGGCATTGCGATCGCAGAGGAGCCAACCGGACTCATGACAGCTTGAATGGCAAAATCTGGCTGAAGGGATGCAGTGAGCGATCGACTCCAGGAAAACCAGAACAGCGGAATCGTCAGCTTTGAAGAGGTGGGCTGTAACCTCCCAACCTGCCCATTGACAGAGGGGTTTGGTGGCGGAGCTGATGAAGCAGCCGAGCGGTAGGAAAATTTAGAAGAACGGGAGGAACCTGAATGACCTGGCCGACTAGAAGTCGATGAGCCAGTTACTCGACTGATTAATGCGATCGAGCGGTTAGAGAGGGTTCGGCTAAGATACTCTAACGCTCTGGGGGGTTCGTGGGGTGGAATGAAGCTGCTGATTGCCGAAATGACCCACAAAAGTCCAAAAAAATTCATGGATCGGATATCTCTAAACTTTCTACGGTAAACGCCTTGCTGTTGCTACAGAAAACGGTGAAGTTGTCAGAGCCAAGCTGCTGGCTAATATTAAAGATCGTGTAAAACTTATATGAAAGCATCATAAATTATCGAAGCAAAGGCTAATCTTACACAGTTTTAGGCACCAAGTATAGAAAACGTTGAAGTTTCGTAAAAAACATTAGTTTGAGTGACTTTACCTGTGGATTGCTTGGGCAGTGTAAAAGACGTGAGCAGAAAGACGTAAGCAGACAGTTTGCCCTAAGACGATTTGCCCCAACAAAAATCTCGCTGCGTTTACTTTACTCATCTTTACCCGTCAGTGTCATTATGTCGCAATGGAAAAACTTGCTCTGTAATTTGGGTGCTTGGTCAGGCTCATTTACGCGCCTATCTCCTCAAGGTGAGATCCGAGAAGACATTCCTTCACTTGTCACCCTGGAAGGATTGAATGAGAATCAGTCTGTTCGGCAAACCATTCAACATTTTTCAGCAGCAGGGGAAATAATTCACAATAAGGTGCTGGAATACAGCTCTCTAAGCCGGAGTGTGCTGGTTTTTGAGAATGGAGCGTTCTCGCAAGGCTCAATGCAGTGTGCTCCTTTTTCAGAGTTTGGGGCAGAAATGGGGTTTATTCATGGCGATCGACGGCTCCGCTTAGTGCAGTTATTTGACAAAAACAGCGATTTTTCTTCGCTAACGTTAATTCGTGAGCATCGTCAGCATACGCTGCCTGTCGAGCGTCCACATCTATCCGTAGAAATGCTTTTAGGCGAATGGCAAGGAGAAGCCGTCACGCTTTACCCCACTTGGCAAATCCCTGACCAGTATGAAACTCGGCTTATGATCACGCTGGAAGGCGATCGGCTGCGCCAACATCTCACCACGTCGCAGATGCAGCTTACTTCTACGGCTAAGCGATCGGGTTCTACACTGCTGTTTGATGAAGGTCACTATCCGATCCAGGTTCTCCTACTGCCCGACGGAGCTTCCTCCAATACGCCGATCGCCCTTCCCAAAGGCACTCCCTTCTTTTTGGAAGCCGGATGGCTGATTGAAGACACGCTGCGTCAACGCATGATTCGCCATTACGATGCGAACGGCGGGTGGCAAAGCCTGACGCTTGTTACAGAGCGGAAAGTGGCATAGCTTTAGGAAAATTAGGAAGGCGAGAAAAACGCAGGGGAAGGCAGAATTTTTGCCATTTTTCGCCAAGAATGTCTAAAAACTAGCTCACCCAAGAAAATTGATAATGATTATTACCTGCCATGTTCAGTACTTTCTGAACGTTCAGAACGGGTGCGGATAGAAAACCGTCCTACAGCAGGATGTCTTTATCCGATCGGCGGCTCAAAATGCTGTTTGACCAAACTTGGCGCAACGACACTTCGCTGGAATATTCAACCGAGGTATCAAATGGACAGATTTACGTGGAACTGTTTGCAAACAAACCATCAACCCTCCGGATGGCGCAACAGCAGAATTGTAAACGATCTGAGGAATGCAGATTCAGCTTGAACCTAGATGCCTCTCCTGAACAGCAGTGCCACCAAAGTTACATTGGAAACCTTCAACCAATAGGGAACATCTTATTCATGTCATCGTCATTCAGAAATGGAATCCCTCAAAGTCAAGTTCTGTCCATGAGTAGTGAATCTCTTCCTGTGTCCTGGTCAGCCGTTGAGGCAGTGACTCATCATGTCCCCGTACAGGTGAATAAGCTCTCAAATTATGATTTGATCTTGCAGTGTCAGGTTGGGTTACGCCCTGGGAAAGCCCTCTTTGCCGAGCTAATCCGTCGTTATCATCCCCATGTCGAAAAAGTTCTGTATCATCTTGCCCCCGATTGGAGCGATCGGGCAGACCTGGCACAGGAAGTTTGGATTCGGGTTTACCGCAATATCAAACGACTCCAGGAACCACCTAAATTCCGAGGCTGGTTGAGCCGGATTACGACCAACCTGTTCTACGACGAATTGCGAAAGCGGAAACGCACGAATACCCCTCTTTCGTTAGATGCTCCTTTGAACGTGGATGATGGAGAAATGGATTGGGAGATTGCTTCGGCTGATCCCGGCCCAGCAGAAGACATGATCACGCGGGAGTTCTATGATCAACTGCGAGATGCGATTGCTGACCTACCTGAAGTGTTCCGCACGACGATCGTATTGCGGGAGATTGAGGGAATGTCCTATGAAGAAATCGCTGAAATTACAGGGGTTTCCCTAGGCACAGTCAAATCCAGGATTGCAAGAGCACGCCAACGGCTTCAAGGACAGCTACAAGCCTACCTGGAGGATTGACCAGGAAAATAGCTAAGCTATGCTGGATCAATAAATCAGAATGGCTTCTCGAATTCGGACAGTACTTTCTGATACAGTTTTGCTGTATTCAGGATGTAATTGTGGCTAGTACCTGGCTTTATATTCATATTCCACCCACCTCTTGAGTGGCTTATCGTTCAACTCTGACTCTACCCTTAGAGATTTGAAAATGTCTAACTTCGACGACTGCAACAACTACAGCCCCCCCCTCCCATTTCGTGGACAGGGTACTCGTTGCGATCAGTCCTCTCCAGAGGCGTTGGACAACCTGAAGCGCGATCGCTTTGAGTTGCTCAGTGCTTACTTAGATGGCGAAGTCACGGCGGATGAACGTCGCCAAGTTGAATCTTGGCTGGCAACAGACCCCAAAATGCAACGACTACATACCCGCTTACTGAAGTTACGGCAAGGATTGCGAGTCATGCCTGTTCCTGCCTCTGAGCAAGCCGTTGACCAGGTTGCCACTCAGGTTATGACTCGAATTGAGCGTCGCCCTAAGCGGACAGCAGCCTGGGGTGGTATGGCGATCGCAGCCTTGTTTGTGAGTGCTTTGGTGGGCAACCTCCCAAACGCTCAGCTTTCACCTTCAATGGTGCAATCGCCCGATTTGGAGCAGTCTGCATCCAATGCAGTACCCAGTGATGGTTTAATGATTGCCCTCGATCGTCCAGTAATTGAAATTCCGGCGGCGGTGCTGGAGTCTGGCTACCAACATAATGACAATGTTCAATAGGTCGCCAAAACTTCGGAACTGTTTTTGCAACGCTCCTTCCTGGTAAATTGCGCTATTTCTTGCCGACGAGCTTGCTTGTGGTTTGGATGGCATCAAGTGCTGGGGCCGGACGGATAGCAATTATGGATAGACGGTGATACGGACACCTGCCTAGAACTCTTCAAGGGAACAGGGTGTCCATTTTTCTACTAACCCATCGCCCTTCAGGGAGCAGCACCCCCTTTAGCCGCTTCACTCGCTCCTGTTCCATAACGTAGATCCATGCCCGTCCCAAGGGCTGAAGTTCTACACCAAAGGTTTCCTGCTCAATGCGGAGGTATTCATTCTCCTCAGATGGGCGGTGGGGGCTGTAGTCTTCCAATTCATCCAATGCTTCCAGCACCTTTTGATCGGCAAAGCTCAGCAGCATCCCATACACCAACCGATCGCCCAAAGTCATTGCCGGATAGCCAAGGGACAGATCGTACAACTGCCCATAGACGATCGCCTCTTGTATGGCGAGCACTTTATCGGCACAGTAGCGATCATAGTAGCGTTCTCCTGGCTTGAGGGTGCCATAGGTGAAGACGTTGAGGCGATCGGGCATGGAGAGTGGGGAGTAGGGAGCAAGGAGTAAATACAGCATTTATTCTAAGTGGAATACTGGTGAGATCTGTATTCTGCTTGGCGGATCAAGGTGATGGATGGGAGAGGGAGAACTGTAAATTTCACAAATTCCACTGTGTTGGCTGACCCGCTCAACGCCTGTTCTCGCCACGGTGAGGTATGCGCTCAAAAAATGCACTAGTCCCGTCCCCCCTCCCTACTCCCTACTCCCTACTCCCTCTCATCCTTTAGAATGGTGTAGTCATTATCCATATCAGCTATAGGAGTTCCGTTCGTGGAGTCCCGCTATAACCCAGCAGAAATTGAGGAAAAGTGGCAGCAAACTTGGGTGGAGCAAGGTATTGACCTGACTCCGGAAGATACGAGTAAGCCCAAGTTTTATGCCCTGTCCATGTTTCCCTATCCGTCTGGAAATCTGCATATGGGTCACGTTCGTAATTACACCATTACGGATGTCATTGCCAGAGTGCGGCGGATGCAGGGATACCGGGTGTTGCATCCAATGGGTTGGGATGCGTTTGGGCTTCCGGCGGAAAATGCGGCGATCGATCGGGGGGTTCACCCTGCGAAGTGGACGTATCAAAACATTGATCAGATGCGGGCCCAGCTTCAGCGGTTAGGGTTGTCCTACGACTGGAATCGGGAAGTGGCCACCTGCTCACCAGATTATTACCACTGGACGCAATGGATTTTCCTGGAGTTTTTTAAGGCAGGATTGGCTTACCAGCGAGAGGCCGCCGTGAACTGGGATCCAATTGATCAGACGGTGTTGGCCAATGAACAGGTGGATAGCGAAGGACGATCGTGGCGGTCTGGGGCAAAGGTTGAGAAACGTTTGCTGCGGCAGTGGTTCTTAAAAATCACCGACTATGCGGAACAGTTGTTGAATGACCTGAAGCAACTGGATGGCTGGCCCGATCGCGTTAAGGTGATGCAGGAAAACTGGATTGGTAAGTCTACCGGGGCAGAGGTCGTCTTTAAGACTGAAGCCGGAGACGAGCTAACGGTTTTCACGACGCGGCCCGATACGCTGTGGGGAGCTACCTTTATGGTGCTGTCACCGGAGCATCCCTTGGTAGAAAAATTGACAACATCGGCACAGGCGAAACAAGTTAAGGCGTATCAAGTAGAGGCTTCCAACAAAAGCGAGATCGATCGCACGGCAGAAGACCGCGAGAAAACTGGAGTTTGGACGGGAAGCTATGCGATTAACCCGGTGAATGAAGCGAAAATTCCAATCTGGATTGCCGACTATGTGTTGATGGGCTACGGTACTGGGGCGATCATGGCGGTTCCGGCCCATGACCAACGAGATTTTGCTTTTGCAAAGGCATTTGATTTGCCGATTCAAGTGGTCGTTCAGCCTGTTGGTGAAACCCTGGATGCTGCCACGATGACGGAACCATTCCCCGATGATGGGGTAATGGTGAACTCTGGCCCCTTGGATGGCATTCCGACAGGCAAAGCGGATGGGCAAAGTGTGGAAGCGGCGATCGACTGGTTGGAGCAAAACGGTAAGGGTAAACGCATGGTGAACTACCGTTTGCGCGACTGGCTAATTTCCCGGCAGCGGTATTGGGGTGTGCCGATTCCGGTGATCCACTGTCCAAACTGCGGTATTGTCCCTGTGCCTGAATCCGATTTGCCGATCTGCCTGCCAGAAGAAGTGGAACTGAGCGGACGAGGAGCCTCTCCTTTGGCGAAGCTGGAATCTTGGGTGAATGTAGACTGCCCTACTTGCGGTACGCCTGCCAAGCGGGAAACCGACACAATGGACACATTCATCGACTCGTCCTGGTACTTCCTTCGCTTTACCGATGCCCGCAATGAAGGGCAAGTGTTTGACCCCACCAAGGCGAACGACTGGATGCCTGTTGACCAATACGTGGGCGGTGTGGAACATGCCATCTTGCACCTGCTTTACTCGCGCTTCTTTACCAAGTTTCTGCGCGATCGGGGTTGGCTCAACTGCGATGAACCCTTTAGCCGCCTGTTGACGCAGGGCATGGTGCAAGGTTTGACCTACATGAACCCTAATAAGGGCGGTAAGGACAAGTGGATTCCTTCCCATTTAATCGAAGATCCAAACAATCCGCGTGATCCAGAAACAGGTGAGCCATTGGAACGGCTCTATGCCACCATGTCTAAGTCCAAGGGAAATGGGGTGACACCGGAGGAGGTTCTTGCCAAATATGGGGTTGATACCGCCCGGATGTTTATCCTGTTCAAAGCACCGCCGGAGAAAGACTTGGAGTGGGATGATGCCGATGTGGAAGGGCAGTTCCGCTTCTTAAATCGAGTTTGGCGGTTGGTGACGGAATTCATGAATCAAGCATCGCGGCCAAAGGTTCCAACTGGGAAAGTCGAGCAAGCCAAGCTTTCCAAGCCAGAAAAAGACCTGCGCTATGCAATCCACTATGCAATCCGCGAGATTACTGAAGACATTGAGGGTGACTATCAGTTCAATACGGCAGTTTCCGAGTTGATGAAGCTGAGCAATGCCTTGGCGGATGCAGCTTGTAAGGATTCGCGAATCTATGCAGAAGGGATTGAAACGCTGTTGAAGCTGTTGGCTCCCTTTGCCCCTCACCTAACTGAGGAACTCTGGCATGGTTTGGGTCACGCTGATTCGATTCATCAGCAAGGCTGGTGCGTTGTTGATCCGGATGCATTGGTGGTGGATGAAATTTCGTTGGTGATCCAGGTGATGGGCAAAACCCGTGGTACGATTCAAGTCCCGGCTCAGGCATCGCGGCAAGAGCTAGAACAGTATGCCCGTGAGTCAGAGTTGGCACAGCGATATATTACGGGTAAGGAGATCAAGAAAGTGATTGTGGTGCCTGGTAAGCTGGTAAATTTTGTGATCGGGGGATAGTGAGGACGTTTGATGAAACTCCGTAGAGTTACATATTGTCTGTTAATAGGAGTGACGTTAACGTCAGTGGTTGCCTGTGCAACTTTGCAGTATGGACGATCGCAGCAGCCGGTTGCCCCAGTTGAGCCAAGTGATACTGCGGATGAAAATAACCATCGCACCCGCCCTGCCACCAAAATTGTCACCGTGAATTTGGAAGGGCAAGCAACCCAAATGGAACTCCACTTGTTTCATCAAGATGTGCTGCCTTTTACAACCTACTATCCCGTGACGGGCTTCACCCCTGAAGTCTCTCAGTCGGCTCAAGCAACGATCGTGCAGTTCTACTTCAGCCCCACCGGAACCAAGGATGATGAGGCTTACATTTCGGTGTTTATGCCCAGTCGATCGGTTAGCACTCAGGCGATGCAGGATTTGATCTTGGGAGAGCAGGGTTTACTGGTGGACAACGAATGGGAATTAGTCGATCGCACGGATATTGTGAGTTACCCTTGGGCAACGGAGAAGTTGATCTATCAGCATATTGATCAGGCTGAGATGACCGTCGGTTCGATCTACATTGGGCAGGAAGCAGGATACACCTTCTATATCGTGACGCATTATCCAGTCGAATATGGGGATGGGTTTGAACCGCGATCGAGCATTGTGCTGGAGAATCTACAGTTTGAAACGGAAAATTAAATTTGGGTAATCTTGATGTGGTTTGGCTGAGACTGCACTCGATCGAGCCATGCCTGAATTGCAGGGTAGTTGTCTAAACTAAAACCGCCTTCATGGGCAACGTGGGTATAGGCATACAGCGCAATATCCGCAATGGTGTAGCGATCGCCCACCAGAAAAGGATGCTCAGCCAAACGATTTTCCATTACGCCCAGTGCTGCATAACCGGGTTCCATTTTTTGGAGCAACTCCTTCCGATACTGATCAGCTTGATCCAAAATCGTCATCCAAAAGCGAGAGGTTGCAATATATGGCTCGTGACTATATTGCTCAAAGAATAACCACTGCATGACATAGGCATGGTCAAGGCGATCGTTTGGTAAAAATGCCGTATCTTGACTGAGATAAATCAAAATCGCATTGGATTCAGAAAGAAAAACCCCTGGTTCTATTTCTAAGACGGGAATGCGACCGTTTGGATTTTTCTGCAAAAACTCGTTAGACCGAGAGGCTCCCATGCGAATGTCAATTTCAATTCGCTCAAAGGGAAGCTCCAGTTGGCTCATCAATAGGCGCACTTTATAGCCGTTACCTGAGGGTAAAAAATCGTATAGCCGATACATCTACTTTTTGGTTTGATCGTCTCAATGGGATTCAGTTTAATCGATCGCATCCAGATTATGGAAAGGGTGGAAAGGTCACAATAGCTTCCAACTCGAATCTGGTTGAGGGTGTAAGCTGGTAGACAACTTAGAGTATTGAGTCAAAAGCAAAACTAAATTCCATGCAAGGTATCCAATTTCTGATCGATGAGAACGGTCAAAAAACGGCTGTTGTAATAGATCTTCAGGAATATGGAGATCTATTTAACTTGCTGAACTGGGCGGGCAAGACTTCGGCTTGATCTCAGTCGAAAACGCTCCCCACCCCACAAGAATTGTAGTGATTGAGTGCTTATGGGTGCTTTTGTTTGGACAGAATCACCAGTGCTTTGTCGATGTCTCGAACTTTGATGGCTCGAAGGGCGGTGAGGAGGGAGCGAAGTAGGGCGACTTCATCATCGGTAAGCATAATCATAGGAATAAAACCTCATGAGCGTATGACCCAGATCTCATAAGAGTTCAAGGTCTTTGTTGTGTCGTTTTAATCATAAGGTAATAGCCTTTATAAGGCAATATCCCTAGATTTGAATTATTAAATTAAAGATCATGGGTAAGTCGCCTTGTTATCGTTAAATTCGTGCCTAAGCCAGCTAAACCACAGATCAGGGTCTACATCACTGAGGAAAAGGATCGCCTGCTGAAAGCAATGGCAGGCATTAAGGATTCCTCGGTTAATGCAATTGTGAATGAGGCGATCGATCGCTGGTTAGAGGAATCAGAGCAAAAGGAAATAATTGAGAAATTTAACCTCGATCGGTTGGACGAGGTGGGTTAGTCACAAACTCTGCCCCTGTTATCCTGGCAGCTTTAGGGAATGCAAAATGGATAGAATTTCGTAGGGTGGGTATCGCCCACAACGGTTCAACCGAAAAAACTACAGCATGTTGGTGAGCATCGCCCACTCTACAGGAATGCCTTCTCAAATATTGCCGGAGTAATATGATGAAACTAGGCGAGTGAAATAATCACGAATGGCACAAACGGCTGTCACCCAGGTTGTTAAGACCCTGAATGATGTGCATCAACGATTTGGTTTACGCCGATCGCCCGATGAGCAGTTTTTTACGGAATGGCACACTAATTTGCCTTCTTTAGATGCCTCGGAGCAAGCCACGCTGGATCAAATTCGCCAACGGTTTCGTTACCATCGGGAAGCAGGGCAGGTGGCAGAAGGTGCGGTGAATGCCATTGTGGTCTCCCGCTTGTTAGAAATGACTGGTTTTTATGATCCTCCGTTTCGTTTGCGATCGGAAGTGTCTGTGGAAATTGAAACCACGAGCGACCATGAAACGCTGCGGGGTCGCATTGACTTTTTGGTGATTCAGGAACAGTTCTGGCGATCGGTGATTGAATCTAAGGACACAGAGTTTGACATTGAAGTTGGCATTCCTCAAACCCTGGCTTACATGATGGCAAACTCTACACCGAATCAGCCTTTGTTTGGCATGGTCACGAATGGCAATAGCTTTATTTTTCTGAAGGTGAAACCAGGAGAAAGCCCAGAATACGATTTTTCAGAGGTCTATACGCTGCTGGCGCGATCGAATCATCTGTATGAGGTGTTGCAAATTCTCAAGGGAATTGCTCAAGGGATGGTTCAGCATAAAGCTTTTTCGGGGTAGAGCATCAGCCTTGTCTATCCTGCGATTTGAGAGGATTGCCGGATAAACCAGAATTTCAGATGAAAATGCAATCAGAATGCAATCAGCTAGGTGCTGTTTTAATTTCTATGCCCCCTGATCGCGATGCTGATGAAAAGCCATAACTCAACTCGGACAACTCCCCAAAACAGTACCATTCCCAAAAACGCTGAACTAACTGCTGATCAAGCCCTGCGAAAACTATTAGCGGGCAACCATCGATTTGTGAGTCAGAAAGCGAATAACCCAAACCAGTCCGCCGATCGCCTGAGTGAATTAAGCAAAGAACAAAAGCCCTTTGCAACGATTCTCGGTTGCTCTGATTCCCGTGTGCCGTTGGAAGTGATTTTTGATCAGGGGTTGGGAGATCTCTTTGTGGTGCGCGTTGCCGGAAATGTAGTGACACCGAGTGAGCTTGCTAGCATCGAGTATGGGGTATCGATCCTGCAAACCAAGGTGCTAATTGTGTTAGGGCACAGCCAGTGTGGTGCGGTAAAAGCAGCCTTGACTGGGGGGCAGTTAATTGGGCATTTGCATACACTGACAGACCTGATTCAACCTGCGATCGCTCGTTCCCTCCGACAACCTGGAGATGCGATCAACAATGGGGTGAGAGAGAACATCCTGCTGCAAACGGAGCGACTCCGCAACGCTCCGATCGTGGCTCAACTGCTGGATGAAAAACGATTGCAGTTAGTTGGCGGCTATTTTGATCTCAAAACCGGCGAAGTTTCAATTTTGTCGATCGCCACTTCTCAACAAGCCACGATTCGCACCCAGGGAAAGCCGGTTTTCTCCCGTTTTTCCCGCCTGGATGGGCATCAGCCAAAACGAATGCTGCACCTCAAAATTACCAACCTTGATTCAGGTGAATACCAGGAAGTTTTTTGTGCACCAGAGCTAAATGCTCAAACCGAATGTACGATCGGCAGAGGTCGGGGCTGCAATTTGGTGCTGAATGGTGACACCATCGATCGAATTCACGCCAAAATTGTGGTTCAGCCGGAAGGCTACTGTTTGATCGATGCTAACAGTAGAGCAGGCTGCTACTTGAACGATCGCAAAATTCATCCCAATCAGTTGTACCCGTTAAGCCAGTCTGATGCGATCGAGATGGGCAATTTTTTTATTCTGGTTCACCAGTTCTAGCGATCGCCCCTCCCTAAGGCGGATTCCGCAGTTCTCGGACAATCTCCTGCGCCAAGTTTCTCGACCAGACTGAATCGAAGGGGCAGAGGATTTGCCGATTTGCAGGAGAAGTCCAAACCAATGCATCTTCTACGTCAGAGATTCTGTAGGTTTCGTTGAGCAGGATGCGGGTGAGGAGTTGATGCAGGGTTCTGGATTGCTCGTCAGTGAGGGTAATCATGGCTGGAGTCTTTGTTTTAGGTGAATGGCTTGAAGCGAAAGGCGTGAGGGACTGGGCGGGCAAGATGCCCACCCCACAAGAGATGTTACTGGGGACTGGGTGAGCAGGATGCCCACCTCACAAGAGATGTAGTGATTGAGTGGTTATGGCTGTTTTTGTTTGGACAGAATTACCAGGGCTTTGTCGATGTCTCGAACTTTGATGGCACGGAGGGCGGTGAGGAGAGAGCGAAGGAGGGCGACTTCATCGTCGGTGAGGGTGATCATGGGTAAAACTCCAAACTTAATCATAATTGTTTTAGGGCTAAGTGACACTAGTTTGCCCTAACTAACACTACCACGCCCTAACCTCTGCGTCTTAAGATTGTTACGAAGTTTTGATGATGCCCAGTGACCACAGAAAAAGCCCGTTTGAATGTTTACATTCCACAGCAGTTGAAAGATCGGCTGGATCGGTTAGCTGAGAAGGACAGGCGATCGCTCAGTGTGACTGTGGAGATACTTCTTACTGAGGCTTTAGACGCTTTAGAGGCAAAAGAAAACAAAGGTTGAGAGACTTAGTGATCGCCACAAAATCGATGAAATTGAGGACGGTTAAACCTGACGTTGTGATTTTCTGGGCGATCGATAGAACTGTAAATTTCACTGGTTTGGCTCGCCCGATCTATCACCCGCGAATGAATTGCGGGCTATCTCATCAAGTCCATTGAAAATGGACTCAAAT
This sequence comes from filamentous cyanobacterium CCP2, assembly GCA_003003615.1. Taxonomy (GTDB): domain Bacteria; phylum Cyanobacteriota; class Cyanobacteriia; order Elainellales; family Elainellaceae; genus Egbenema. The sequence goes on from PVWD01000101.1 coordinate 18,206, forward strand.
TATCTTCCAGTCTGATTGATCAGACTTATTCAAATAGCCCGTGATTGATCTACGGGTGATGGGACACCGCAGCCACTCCGTTTACCCTGTTCCCTCTTAGTCTCCCCCTCAACCATTGCCACTGCTCCTCTGAGCAAAGTGATCCAACAACTCCCGGTGCAAGAACCGATAGCGACCCCCCACCCGCTGAAGCAACCGCCGTTCGACGCAGTAGTTAAGAAACCGAGCCAGGTTCCAGGGGGCAACGCCGCTCTGCCAGAGGACGAAGCGCAGGCAAACGTGCTGGACGCAGGCAAGCCCACCACCTGCCAAAAAACCAAAGAGCAGCGCACCAAAAATACCTGGCACTAAAAATTGCGGGAATGCCTCTAAAAGAGAATTGAGGATCGCCCAACCGCTTTCCCCTTCGCTAATGCCTCGTGCGACGATGGTAGGAAGTTCTGTGATTCCGAATGCAAAAACAACGCCAAGGGGATAGCTCAGGAGGGTTGTCCAGAGCAGGCTTTGTAAGGAGTTCCAGATACCCTGATTGGGACGCGATCGAAGTTGCAGGTCTTGCTGTAGCCCACCAATCAGCCCAAAAATCAGCCCACCAATCAGCCCACCAATCAGCCCAACAATCAGCCCCCCAATCAGCCCAAAAATC
>PVWD01000102.1 GCA_003003615.1 filamentous cyanobacterium CCP2
GCGGTATAATCCTTGCAGGTTAGGCAATGTAGCGCGGTTTGGTGTCGTCGATATTCCTGTTTATGTCCCTTAAGGCTGTCCTGTTTGACTTTAATGGTGTCATCATCAACGATGAACGAGTGCATGAGAAGCTGATTGAGCAACTCCTGGTGGAGGAAAACTTACGTCTGAAGCCAGGGGAATATCAGGAGGTTTGCCTGGGACGGAGCGATCGAGTCTGCTTGCTGGATTTGTTTACTCGACGCGGACGAGTCGTGACGGAGGACTACCTGATGCGGTTGATTCAGCGCAAGTCGCAAGCCTACCAACGAGAATTGGCAACGCTGGAAACGGTTCCTATTTATCCTGGCGTAGCAGATTTGATGGAGAAAGCTCGATCGGCTCAGTTCGTGATTGGCGTGGTGAGTGGAGCTATGCGATCGGAGATTGAGCTAGTTTTGCACCGAACGGGCCTCACAGAGTATATCAGCGTTATCGTGGCGGGGGATGACATTAAAACTAGCAAGCCAGCACCAGAGGGCTACTTACTTGCAGTCAAGCAGTTAAACGATCGTGACCCAGCCCTGAAGCTCCAGCCGGAACACTGTTTAGTCATTGAGGATACATTTGCTGGGATTGCGGCGGCAAAACGGGCAGGGATGCAGGTAGTGGGTGTGGCCAATACTTATCCGTATCACATGATACAGCGTCAGGCAAATTGGGCTGTGGATGACTTGACCGAATTGGAGTTCGATCGGGTTCAGCGAGTGTTTGATGGTACAGAGCGGACAGAAGCAATCCCCTCGGAAGGATAACGTTCCAGTGCTAGAATATTTAACGCTAGGGGAGTTAGCGCAGTTGGTAGCGCGCTGCGATCGCACCGCAGAGGCCAGGAGTTCGAATCTCCTACTCTCCATATTACTTGTCCATTAAATAATTAATCGTCAGTTTTAAAGAATTAATTTCACTTTTTTCTGAGAAAGCCTGACAAATCAAGCTTTTAGGGGCTTGAAACAGAATATGAGGCTCACTTTGAACTTGAAACTTCAGTTTTAAAGAATTAATTTCAAAAAACTTGGTTTTTTTTCCTCGGTACTCAATGAGGTATTGCTAAATAACGATATATTTTCACCTGTATCGTTTCCAAGTGGGTAAGTGCTGTAGCCTAGTTTTGCTGTATGAGATGACTCCAAATACCTAAAATGAGGACTATATTTCTTTCAAAGTTTGACTGATTCTCATTTTTGGAGAATCAGGTTAATAGCACCTATAACTGAATTTCGTGTACGATCGCAGCGCGCCTTTCAACCCATCCGACTTAATTTATGAAAGATGCCGTAGAGCCGTTGCGGTTGGTATGGGAACTTCAACCCACCCAACATCGGGAGGGCGAATGCAACTATGCACGTTCACATTCCCCACATAATGCTTGTAAAGCTTTCAACCCACCCAACATCGGGAGGGCGAATGCAACCCTGCGGGGGAACGTCTGGGGCTAACAACTGACACGCTTTCAACCCACCCAACATCGGGAGGGCGAATGCAACCAGGAGTTTGAATGATGCCGATGTACCAGGTCGTCAACTTTCAACCCACCCAACATCGGGAGGGCGAATGCAACTCCCGCGCCCCAACCCCTTATCCTGACTGGCTTCTCTCCCAGCTTTTGGCAAAGGTGCACATAAACCTCATTACATACCCCTTTTCTGCCTAAAAAGAAAAGCCAGGAGCCGGAAAGGCTCGCCGTATAAGGAATTGGAGGATTGGCGAACCTCTGGGGATTTCTCCCTTGCTTTGGTTTGCCAAAATTAAGTCGGAGGGACCCTTGCTCGGGCTTGTTTGGTAGCCAACATGACACGTATTTCTGTATCCTTATTACTAGAAGTGTGATCTGCTAATAATAAGAACTGCTACCTCAATGGGTCGCGACTCATCATTGGTGGTGCCTGTAAAGAATTACAGACGGATAGCAGTCAGCTACCGGGGCAAGAAAGTAATAAAACTAACCCCTCACTTAACACCGTTTACGTTTAGATAAACGGCGCGCGATTGCTGGAATTATCTCATTGTCAAGGTTCAAGATCAATCTGTTCGTTCAGCTAGACCAAATTTCGCCCTGATAAGGCAATTGTGAGGGCTTTACCAACAAGATTGCCCTCGACAGGTTGTCGTCCAGCTTGAACTAGAATTCCCTCCTGACGAGCACGGCTATGAATACAGTCGGTTAATCGACCGTAACTCCACCGATGAAAATCCATGCGAAACTGCTTCGCGTACGCCTGTTGCGCCTCTCGGTGATTCTCGAAGAGTTGCTTGGCTATTGCTTGAACGGCACTTTCAATACTCTCGCGGATCTCTCCCAGTTGCGGTGTGACAATACTTCCGGCTTGGTGCTTCAGTGCCACTTCCACAATTCGGTCTGCAACTAATCGTTCCAGATACTGTCTTAGATTAGATTCAGTGGTGTTTTGAATGCACAGTCCTTGCTTTTGTTGTTGGGTTCGTTGAGTAATGTTCTTCTTCTTCCACATACATAATTGGTTGACTAACCGATATTTTTTTAGCTTTAACTGAAGAACGCTGCGACCACGTTTTACTTGAGTAACTTTACGATTGATCAGTAATCTCCGGATACTGTAGTATTCCTGCACTTGTTGCGTTTGCAGATCAATTACTCCCACTCCAACAAGTTGTTGACGACAAAAGCTGACCCCTATAGCAATGTTAGGATTTCCTTGATAGCGAACTCGACTAGGGCGTGGCGGTGTAGGATTATACAGGCAATTTAAACTGGTTTGATTCCGTGCAACATTCTGCCGCTGTTTCTTCAGTTTATCGTCTAAGTCTTGTTCCGACTCGGTATGTTGACGTTCAGATTTTTGTCTGAGAATTTCTTGTTCTTTATTCTTTGCCCCTTCTAATTTCCGTTTAGTCTGGAGGATCTTCTGGAAGCGAACTTGTTCCGTTCCTTCAGCGGTTAACAAGCGAGAATCGATGGAACAGTGCAAATAAAGTCGATGAGTTTGCCAAGGCGACAACGGTTCAACTGGCTCCGAAGAGTTACGTTTGTGAGGACGTTGTTTGTCTTTTTTCCAGATTAAGCTAGCTGAACGGAGGGCAAACAAGCCCATGGAAAACTTATTCTCTTCGTCAAGTGCCTTATGCGTACAGTAGTCAGTCAGAAACTGGCGAAATATCGGAAGCTGGCGTCGATCGCAGTAGATTTTGAAGCGATACTGGCTCATGCCATGAAAGCGTACGGTGATTCTCTCATCTGATTGTGTTTTGAGCCTTGTCCGCTTTCGCTTAGATGGACGCTTTCTTGATGATTTGGCTCCTGATTGCTCCAATGCTCCCTCTGTATCAGGAGCGTTGGGACCTTTTCTTTTCGATTCTGATTCCCAAACCAGATCGCTAGTACTGCCAAAGATAAGCGGATAGGGCAAGGAGTTGGGTCGTTTAGCCGCGTTCACCAGATGTTCTGCGATCGTATCTCTCCAGGTGATGAAGTCAGACTCAACGATCCTGGCTTCATCCAAAATGGCATTGAGGAGATAGACTCCGTACTGGATGTACGGCATTGGCAGTAAGGCGTAGCAATAAAAGGCGTTGAGAAGAAACCGGGGTGGATAGGCGGTTGGGTGTTCAGGTAGCTTAATAGCCTCTTCTAAAAAACGAGTGGTAGTTTCACCCGTTGGATCGCGTCCTTTTGGTAAACGTCCTTGCAGTTGTTTCTCTAACCTCTGAATTTCCTCGCGCTTGGCGGCTAAACGCAGTTCAAGCTTTTTAGGATCTTCGTCTTCCTCATTCACTTCACCATTATTTTTGAGCAAATGAACGATCGCCCGGAGAGTAAGCGCATCTTCCGTACTGTCGTACAAATCAAACAAGCAGGAAAGAAGAGATTTGGGTTGATTCATCTCTTCCTCTTCCTGGCAGTTCTCTCCTTCATTTATTTCATTGTCTGAAGATGTCTCAGGTTCAGGTTCAACAGGGTTAGATGGATGTATCTCTGCTAGGATTTTCCTAGCCCGATTCTGAATCATTTCTGGGCTAAAGTCCGTCACTTTTGCAAGTTCAATATCATCTTCAACTCGGTTTAACCAGCGTCGTTTGCCATCAATTTTGCGCCGTCGTCGTTGTTGTAACGCTAGCCAAGACTCGAAGGTATAAGTCACCATAAGTTTGGCTGAGATGTAGAAGCGGTGTGGCAACCCCTGAAACTCTGCATGGTGTTTCTTAAGGGCATCACATAACTGCTTGACAGGCTCTTTCGAGATACTGCCCTTTTCTTGCCACTGCTTAAACTCAGACAACTGCCCAACTTGTTCTAGCAGGCGGTTGACCAGAAGCGTATATTTAACCATTGCCTCCCAAAAGAACTGGCGGGTCGCTTCATCGGCACTTAGACAGCAACAAATTACTCTCAATTGCTCGTCAGAGTTCCCTTTCTTCCTGTTCTTCTTAAAGGGTTTGGAGTTAGATGCAACCATTTCAACCTCATCCGTTGTGGGAAATCAAGGCTACTTCGACTCTGTGGAAGGTGGTTCTTTGTTGATAACGATCCTTCCTTCCCTTTCTGCATCATCAATTGCCCTTTGCAAGATGTAACTTGCCAAGCCAGCAACGGTACGGTCATCTAGCTCAGCCCATTGTTCTAGCTTTTCGTAATAAGGGTCAGGCAAGGATATTGAGATCCGCTTCGGCATTTCAATCACATGTCTTTTCCTCCTCAAATCATAAGGCTGTGGTTGTTTCGCTATTCAAATGCAGCTTTATTACAGCAATATAGTCGCAAAATAGCATCTGTGGTGTTAAGCTTTGTTTATTCTGAAAGCTGTGGAAGCTATGCCATCCATTTAGGGCGACAGGTTGATTGAAGCTCGATCAAGAATTCCAGAATCTCAAAGTTATGAACTTACCTCGAAGTCTTTATTCTTCAAGTGCCTTTCATGACCTATGTCAAACATTGATCCCCCTTCAAGAACCGATCGCCTCCAAAGCTCTGCACCCCATAGGGAACGGCAGGCGGCGTGGCACAACCGAGAGTTAACGCTTGTTTATAATTCAGGTGAGTTTCCGGATGCAATTCAGCAACCGAAATATACGATCGGCGATCGCTGTCGTTGGATACCAATGACAACAACCGACTGGGGCACGATCATCGGACAGGTATTTGCTCCGGTTGAAACATCGCAATCTCTTTCTCCGCAATGGATTTGGTTTTATCTGGTGTTACTTGACCCCGATAGCCCCTCGCGCCCTTGGGTGATTACAGATTGGGCTGAAGAAAACGACCTTGAGCAATTTCAGGCTTCCGAATAACTTTTTACCTCTAGAGGAGTTTTGATGAGCTACCGTCCTCCCCGACAGCGTCCCTTTGGTTCCCAAGAGCGCGCCTTGTTTCGGATTTACGTCAATTGCGCCTTATCGCTGGAGCACCCCCGACAACTCTATACCGAGTACAACCTGACCTATGAAGAACTGGCCTATGTTGCGGGCTGTACCACTCGAACCATAGAGCGATGGATGAGCCAAGATGAGGAGCCTAAATTGCTCAAAGGGGTTTACCTCAGACGGCTGGGAGAATTTTACTTTCTCCTACGCCACTATCACCGGATTCCATTGGAGGTATGGGATACAGTATGTCCGCTCAATCCAACCGATCGCTCGATTCTCTACCCTGAACCGGAGTAATGGGTGCAACTTTCCGACAAATGTCGGTAATTCAGGGAGAAGACTTGCCTCAAGCAGTACAAGTGCCCTATCGTTGCCAGCATTGCCCTGTCAGTAACTGGTATGCCATGAGCACCCTGATCTCTACTTTCGATATCACCAAGGAAGCTTTGCCAGATTTGCTCCTCAAAATTCAACAAGGCAAAGTGCAAATTCCAGACCTACAGCGCAGTTTTTGTTGGAGTGATGGCTTGGTCATTCAATTGATCGCCAGTGTCAGCTTAGGCTGGCCAGTTGGAGCCATTATGTTACTGGAGCAAGATAGCTCCCACTGGAACTTTCAACCTCGCTTGGTAGAAGGGGTACGGTTGGATGAAACACCTGACCCTACTCACCTCATTCTGGATGGGCAGCAACGGGCAACGGCTCTTTTTATGGCATTGTTCTCTGGCAATCCGGTGCTCATTAAGGATCGCCAAGGCCGGAAATCCAGTGAGCGTTGGTATTACATTGACATTGAGGCAGCTCTTAATCCTGACCTGGAGCGAGAGAATGCCATCTTCAGTTTGAACAAGTCTCGCAATCGACCCAGTTTTGGATCGCACACGAAAGCGATCGACTGTACGTCACCTGCTCAGGAATTTGAGTTGGGAATGTTTCCGGTCGCCCAAATCTTTCACTACACCGACTGGCGACAAAATTACTGTAAATACTGGAACTACCATCCTGCCAAGCTCGATCGGATCGATCGGTTTGAGAAGGAGGTGATTAAACGATTTGAGCATTACCAAATTCCTGTCATCCAGCTCAAATCTGAACTGCCTAAGCCTGCTGTCTGTCGGGTATTTGAAAAAACTAATACTCAAGGGACAGAACTCAGCTTTTTTGACCTGGCAACGGCTTGCTTTGCCAGCAAAGATTTTTCCCTTCGGGAAGACTGGGCCGTCAAAGAAAAACAACTGAAACGGCACCGAGTCTTGCGATCGCTGAAGGAAACGGATTTTCTTTCGTGTGTCACGCTGGTGGCTACCTATCACCGTCGCCAGCAAATGATTCGGTCTGGGTTATCGCTAGCCAAATTGCCAGGGGTTGCTTGTGGGCGGGCAGAAGTCTTGAGCCTTTCGATCGAGGAATACAAGGCTTTTGCCGAACAAGTGATTGATGGCTATGAAGCTGCCGTTCGATTTTTGTATGGACAGCGCATTGTGGCGGCTGAAGATCTGCCTTACCAAATTCAACTGGTAGCATTGGCGGCAATCTTAACGGTGGTGGGCTATCCCCAAGAACACATGCGATCGAAATTGGAGCAGTGGTTTTGGTCAGGATGTTGCTGTGCGCTTTACACCTCTTGGCATGAGTCGAGGGCGGCACGAGATATGCTGGAAGTTCCGGCTTGGCTCCTGGATGAGGGGGCATGCCCGACAACGATCCAGGAAGCTACTTTCACGAGCAATCGGCTGTTAAGCATCCGCCGTCGGCAGGGAGCCATTTACAAAAGTATTAGTGCCTTGCTCCGGAAAGAGGGGGCGATCGATTTGGCAACGGGGGAGGCGTTGAGTGATGTAAAGGTGTTTGATGATCCGATCGAAAGCCATCATATTTTTCCGGTGGCGTTCTGCAAGCGACAAGGCATTGAGTTATCCCGATACAATTGCTTGATCAACCGCACACCGTTATCTCAACTGAGTAACAAAAAAATCGGTGGGCAAGCTCCCAGCCAATATCTCCAGCAGTTTCTTGATCAAGGAATTGCTAAACAGCGGCTTGATGCCATTTTGCGATCGCACTTGATTGAGCCAAGTACGTTGTGGGCGGATGATTTTGACGCTTTCTTTACGGCGCGTACTGGAGCATTGCTGGAGTTGGTGAATCGGGCAATGGGAAAAGGTAGAACGGCTGGAGTTATTGAGATGGGCAATCGTCTCCCTCATTTCAAGCCGGAGGATCATTTACGGTCTTCAGAACTGTGTAGCCAGGTTTCTTAAGCTAGCCGATGTGATCCTTACCAGTAAATTTGCTTTGATTCTATCTCCACTTTGTCTCCAACCTTGATAACCCTGTCATCGACACCAGGCTCACCTACAACTCTGTTCAACTTTTTGTTTCTACCCATTGTTTTTCAAAAAATCCATGTCTACCTCAATGCCTCAAACCGCTAGCTACCTGATCGATCGGGATGAATTACTTCGCATCCGAGCCATGAAGCTGTTAACCAGCGATCGGGATTATCTCTTTTTTGCCTTACAAATTGACTACCCTGGCAAGCTCAACCCCACAGTGGATGTGAGTTCCTTTTGTGAGCGGTGGGATTTGAGTGATGGGAATTTCTATAAGGCGTTGGGTGAGTTACGCAATAAGGGTATTGTGGTGTCGATCGCCAACCGTTTGGATTTACAGTTTCAGTCGTCTTAAAGCTGTTGGCATTTAGGCAAACATGGCTCCGGGTTGCTCAGGCTTATGATGTAGCTGTTTCACCAGGAAAGCCCCAGATTTCCGAAGTGCTGGATTGCTGGAAGAAATGATGAGGGATTAGCTCTGCCCACCTGCTTACTCGGATTGGGAAAGTTCTACTAGTTCTGGCTTGGGAGTTTGACCAAAATCTTGCAATATTGAAACCAAAACGTCAGCGGCAGAGATTCTATGCAGTCGATTATTGCCGTAGGCAAACTCGTTTTTGGGATTTAACAGGGCTTCTTGGGCTGCGAACAAGGCTTCCAGGTAAACGGCATTGCTTTGTCTGGGAGCTTTGATGGGTAGGTAGCACAAGCTTGCGTCTCTCTGGTAGTGGGCACCGTTGTTCAAATCAATCAGGCAAGAGCGACAGTATTTCTCAGGCGAGTCGTAGTCGGATGGCTTGTACCCTTTCCAAGGATCAGTTACCAAGTCTACCCCAAGCATGGCTTCGATGTGGAGATACAGGTCGAGTAGTTTAACTTGGCATTGCAGGATTTGGGCAGCGATCGTAGTGGTAGTTGACATGGGTTTGAGTATACTAGTTCATTAGTTCTCTTATAGCTGAGTTTGCGTGGAATGGCTCAAAGGGGACTCAAACCAACCAACTCACCGAAACTTCATCGCTTCTTATAGTTTTGATTAATAGTAAAAAAATCCTGATATGAGTGTGTTTTTAGTGTTAAAACAAGAGACGACTCTACAGACAGGATCTTCAGAATTTTTATTCGAGATGGGTTATCTTTTTGTGAGGATAAAGAAAACCGAGACGAACAAGAGAGATGATAACGAAACAATCTTGAGTGAGAAGCTTCATGGGTATCTTGTTATCAATTACAGCACTTTCGAGGTGTATAAGGTACACCCAAGAGGATTGAAAGGCATCAATGGCAACGAGGAAAGCATACTCAGTTGTACCTCATATGCTCCGAATCCGCTGTAAGTAGTTGAGCCTAAAAATGATTGAATAAAGATATGGTTATACAGCTCAAACGTACCGATGTTGGTTATACGATTATTTCTAGATTTGAGGAATCTTTTAGAGCTTTCCTATCTGAATCATTAGAAATACTTTTTGACAACTACCATCAAGCAATTCCCTCTGGCATCGTTGGTAAAGCTGAAGAACGATCTCAGAAAGAGGATTGGGATGGTGTAGATGATTTCTTGGAAGAAATAGACTTCCCTGATCTAAAAGAAATTGTTCTTTACAAAAATCAATATTTAACATATTTTCCTCGACCAAGTTTGACGCTTCAAGAGTTTAGTGAATGCATGGATGATTTATATGAGCTGAGATGCAAAATTGCTCATATCCGTGCTTTCACAAGTTTAGACTTAGATAAATTGTCTGATGTTTCCAGAAAAATAGCGAAGCAACTTGATAGATTTGGCAGCGATTTTATTAATTTTATAGATGTCTTATCTGTTTCTCCAGAAGAAGTTGTTATCCCGACCCCGGTCGAATTCTTGTCTAATCAGGAAGAGATAAGCAATGTACGAAATAATGTTCCGACCGGCGATTACGAGTATGAAGGAGGTTTCGTACAGGATAGAAGCGGAAGAGGGGCTGATATTCAGAAAATTATTAAATTACTAGAAGTCGAACAAGTTGTTACAATCGCAGGAGCAGGTGGCGTAGGAAAAACAGCTCTTGCAACAAAGGTTGTTAAAGAGATTTTAAAGCAGAAGAGCAATAAATTTGACGGTATTGTTTGGTTGAGCGCGAAAGAAACTAAGCTATCGTATCTAGGTATTAAAGACATAGAACCTACAGTTAAAAACTATGAACAACTTTTAGATAAGATTCTGGAGGTTATGGATTTTCCAAGCCTAGGAAATAGTTTAGTAGAAGACAAGGAGAATGATGTAAGGGCGGTTTCCGAGATATATTCATCTACACTAATTGTTGTTGATAATCTTGAAACAATTACTGATGAAGCCATAGTAAATTTTTTATTAGATGTACGAGTTTCGCACCCAAGCTTCAAAGTTTTAATTACTAGCAGAAAAGGATTAGGGCAAGTTGAAAGACGTTATGATCTTAAAGAGCTAAGGAAGAAAGAAGCCATTCAACTGTTCAAATTAGTTGCAAAAGATAAAAATTTAGACACCTTAGTCGCATTAGAAGAGAATATTATAGGAACTTTAGTAGAAAAAGTCTCGTATTATCCGCTAGCAATCAAATGGATGCTAGGCAAAGTAGCAATTGGCAAAGGGATTTATGAAGTTATTGACTCTATAAATGAAACGACAAGCGATATATCCCGGTTTAGCTTTGAACAAGTTTATAACGATTTATCTAATTCTTCAAGAAAAATTATATGTGCACTAAGTTTTTTCGATGAGCCTCCTTCTGCAGGAGTACTAAGTTATGTTGTTGACTTGGAAAAAGATGATTTAGATGATGGATTACAAGAACTAAATTTAGTTTCACTAGTTATTCCTGAACCTTTCAAAAATGAGCAAAGTGAATTGTCAAATCGATATATTCTTTTGCCTTTGACTCGAGGATATGTCAGGCAGCAATTGGATAAAAATCTTCCATTAAAAAGAGGAATTGAAGAACGACTAAGAGCCGTTCAATTACACATTGAAGAAGTTTCACGGGCGACAAAGCAATATGAGTTCAATCTTTCCAATATGGGTGCTGTGACAGAAGAAGAGAAGGTCGCAGCAATGATTGCTCAGAATGCCTTCCAAAGGTATCAAGCTGGCGAATATGCAGAGGCGCATGAAGAGTATAAAAGAGCCTTAAGTATTGCGCCTAGATTTGCTTCTGTATACCGTAACTGGGCGTTCATGGAATCACAGGAAGGACATTTGGTAGAAGCAGATAAGTTAATGGAGCAAGCATCTAAATTAAACCCTAACGATCCTCAGATTTGGTTGATATGGGGAAACATTAAAAGAAGAAATGACAGGATAAAGGAAGCATTGGACAAATATGAGAAAGCGTATCAGCTTGATTCAAAAAATCATATAATTCTTAACGCCTTGGGTTTGGCAAAATCTAGATCTGGAGAATATGAAGAGGCTGATAGACTTTTCAAAAGTGCTCTAAAGGCGAAAGTTTCAGGTTCTCAAGCAAAGCATGAAATAATTAATTTATCTAGTTTGTCTGATAATTTAGCTCGCTGGGCTGAAGAACTAGAAAATAATAGAAACTATAGAGAAGCTGAAAGAAAATTAAAGGAAGCTCGTGAGCTTTGTGAAAAAGTTATGAAACTTGACCAGGATGATCTTAGATCTAGAGATTCCTTGCATCAAATATATAGAAAGATGGGATATTTTTATCGAAATAGGAACAACTACGATAAGTCTGTTGATTTCTTTGAAAAGGTTATTTTTGAACGTCCGACTCGATACAAAGAGGTAAAGAATTCTGTCATCGCAGCAATTCAAGCAGGTAAAATACTTATGGAATTAGGAGAAATCAGTAGAGCTAGAAGTATATGCTCGCTTGAGCTTGAACGGCAGTCAGGTAGGTTATCTCATGATCCAAAGCTTCAGGATCAATTCAAGGATCTTCGTAATAAGTTAAATGAAATTCACGAAAATTCAGTTAGCGGAAAGATTAACCTTGTGAATTCTGATAGAGGGTTTGTAATCATTGAAAAACTCAGTTTTCCTCAGGAAACTTATTTTGGGCATATTAAATCATTCTTACCAAAACTAGAAATTTTTTCAGATGAGTTAGTCGGCAGATCCGTAAAATTTTTGCCTCACAGGAGTGAGGTTAGTAATGATACCAAGTTCGAAGCAAAGTTTATTAGATTGAAATCATCCTGAAGATCAGGTGTTTTATGCAAATCCAGTTGATGCTCGCTGTCCTATGGTTGCCTATCCAGCAGATAGGAGAAAGACACGCAGAGGATGATTCAACAAGCTACAATCCTTGGTAAATACTGAAACACTTAATCTAATACGCTTTTATTATCTAAAAGCAAGATTTATTGCCAGATATAGCTCTTCCTAATTGCGTTCTACTAAATCAGAGAAAATTTATTGTGCCCACTTACAATTCTTAACCCTTGTCCCAATTAATCTATGGATCCTACAACCGCATTAGCTGCAAGTGCCATTGCCAAACTCGCCTTTGATGAATTCATCAAGTCTGGGGCGGGAGAACTGGCAAAAAAATCTCTGCAAGGAGCAGGAACTCTTATCAAAAGTTTACGGGACAAGATTCAGGCGAAATTTAGGGGCAACCCGCGAGCCGAAGCCGCCCTTGCAGAAATAGAAACTCAAGGCACCCCCGCCGCCCTAGATAAGATCAGCAAATATCTAGATCTAGAAATGACTCAAGATGAATCGTTTGCGGCTGATATCCGGCAGGTAGCTCAACAGATTATCAACATTCACAACCAATCCGTTTCCAGCCGGACTTACACCAACTACGGTCGCGACCAGATCAACATTGAGACTATCCAGGGCAACCCCACGATCGGTGGTTCATAACAATGAGCCGAGAGTATAACAACTGGGGACGGGATCAGATCAACATTGAGCAAGTCCAGGGCAATGTCGTACTTCAGGAGCGCGATCGCCCTACCCGTCCCCGTGAGGAACTGCTGTTGCTGCAAACCGTAGAAGATGAGGTTGTTTCCCGATTAGACCAATCCCTCCATTACGCTGTACTGATCAACCTGAAGAAAGAAGCCCAGCCAGAACAGGTCAACCGTCCCTGGGAGCGAGAACTCCGCATTGGTTTGAAACCTGCAACTCCCCTCCCTGCCGATCGAACGATCGCCCAAATCTTCGATGATCCGGCAATCCGGGGAAAGCTATTAATTTTAGGGCAACCAGGAGCCGGAAAAACCACAGCCCTCCTGGATCTGGCAAAAGCTCTGCTGGAGCGGGCAAGAGCCGATATCCATCAACCAATTCCCATCATTCTCAACCTATCCACCTGGAAAGATGAAAAGCAACCGATTCGAGAGTGGGCGATCGCCGAACTGAAATCAAAGTATGGAGTGAGCATTAAATTAGGTCGCCAGTGGGTGAGCGATCGAAAATTGCTGCCCCTGCTGGATGGGTTAGATGAGGTCGCCCCCGAACGCCAGGAAAGTTGTGTCATTTGCGTCAATGAGTTCTTAAGCTCGGAATCCTCACCCCTCTACGTCACCGTTTGCAGTCGGTTAGCCGAATACGAGAACCTGACCCAGCCGCTTCACCTGAATGGAGCAGTTTGCCTGAAGGAGTTAAGCAATGAGCAGATTCAAGCCTACCTGACCCAACTCGATCGCCCCCTCCTGTGGCAAGTGCTCTCCCATCATTCCGACCTGCTAGAGCTGGTGCGATCGCCCTTCCGGCTAAATATCACCCTACTGGCTTATCCTCAAGATTCAGGCGACCACTGGGAACAACTTCAAAGGGCTAGTAATCCACTTCAGTTCTTGCTAAATGCTTATATTGAGCGAATGCTGCATCGGCAGTTTGAGAGCCAAGTGTATGCCAAATGCGAGATTCCTACTGATGGAGAGACAAGAGCGTGGTTAATTTGGCTGGCTCATCAGATGGTAGAACGAGCACAGGCTGAGTTCTTGATTGAAGACCTACAGCCTTCAATGCTTTCAAAGAGGCAAAGATCTCTATATCTAGCAATTCTGGGGTTGAGTGCAGGGATATTTAGCGGTCTAGGCTGTGGGATAAGTGCGCCAAGTGGTAAGTTGCTTATTGGACTGCTTACTGGATGGCTCGTTTGGTTAAGTGGCGGATCAATTAAGGCTTTAGAAAACATAAAGTGGACTTGGCGGAGGTCTTTGCATGCTGGAACCATATTGGGTTTGGGGGGTGGTTTGGCCGGTGGAGTGGCAACTGTGCAGGTAGGTGAGCAGAATAACGTGCTAATAGTAGGACTGCTATTGGGGCTACCTTTGGGGTTAATGGGTTGGCTGTTAGGCGGAATAACTGGAGAGACTGTGGAGCAAAAACTTGTTCCAAATCAGGGAATTAAACGTTCAGTCAGAAATTCTGTAACTGCTGGACTGCTCATTGGTCCAATTTTGGGACTGTTTTCCGTGCTGATTTGGGGTCTAATCTTTGGGTTACTCAATAGAACGCCAAGTTGGTCGTCAAGTTGGCTATCTTGGGGGTTGATAGGATTGATGGGTTGGCTGATTTTGGGGCTGTTTGGTGGGCTGGCTTTCGGTGGATTAGATGGTACAAAGCACTTTGTTCTTCGTGTACTGCTCTATAAAAACAAAAAAACTCCCTGGAACTATGCTCGTTTTCTCAACTACTGCACCGAACTCGTCTTCCTCCAACGGGTCGGTGGTCGCTATCGCTTCATTCACAAATACCTGCAAGACCACTTTGCCGCCATGCCTTTACCCCCCGTACCCGATAAAAGATAGCCCTGCTGCCTTTCCCTTCCACCCTCCAACCTCAACAGGTTAGATAGAACAATAGAGCTAATAAGGCTTTTGACTCTTTGCCATCCTCTTATAAAACATCCCACACGGACATTTCCCTTCCACAGCCAAACCAGGAATCGTAAAAGGTCTTTCACAACCAGGGCATTTAGAGAGAAGACGTAGCTTATGCTTACTACAGCCCTCCGTTGACTGAAACTGCCACTTCAACCGATGATAAGGGGCTTCTGCATAGCAAGCCGCACACAACCGAATCGGTTCCAACTTCATTCGCTCCCCTTCCGGTGGCAGCATCGCCTTAAACCGCTCTAACTCTAAACCCACCACACCACAAAACTTCTGTATCTCCTCCTCACTGGGAAAAGGATTGAAGCGAAACTTCTCCCACCGTGTAAGTGCAATCCCCAAGCCGATCGCCTTGCTGAAGCTGCTGGGCGTAGAAATTTGGGCGACTTCCTGAGAGCGAAACCGCACGAGATAACTGGCAATGCTCTCTCCTTCATAGGGTTCAGGGCACCAGCGCGGCAGATCAAACGCTTCGTTGTCCATAAGCATCTTGCAGCATGTACTGAACCAATCTAAACCTGTCTACAAACCCAGAGATTAAAGCAACCAGTCGATCGATCCTCAACTTTTAGGAGCGTTTTGGTATCGTCCTTCGCGACACCATATTCTCAATATCAGCTTTGCTCAGTTGATGAGAAGGATTATCTAGCTTGAAAATTGCTATTTTGCGGAGAATTTCGTACAGAGTTTCAGCATGCCCTTCACAGCGTTGATAAAGAAAAGCCGGAACATCAGGAATATCTTTCAGAGCTAATTTCTGATCCCAAGAACTCAACACCTGGTTCTCCCAGCTTTCGAGCAACGTTTCAATATCACTTTTCTCAAAAGCTCTGTATTCGTGAAAGTCCAGAAAATTGTTGTAAATCTCTCCATAACGCTTACTTCGACGGTTTACAAAATTGCCCAAGATCTCCCTTAGTTCCATTGAACCTGCAAGAATTACCGAAATTTTTAACTGCCGGGTCAACCTGAGAAGCTCGTTATAAGCTTCGTAGGATAAGCATTCTGCATAGCCAATTATAAGAAGCTTGACCCCAAAAGAGTTGAGCGTACCAAAAGTGCGCGATCTCATATCTCTGAGCAAACCGATTTTTGCAAAGGGGCTACCAAGCGATTCAAGAATAGCAACGAGTAGATCAATAGGAGAACCATACTGTTCAACATCCACATAGGTAACAGGCATCGGAATCTTGTAGAGAGTCCCCCGTCGCTGGACGTATTGCATCCTGTAGAACTGGCAAGCTTTCCTTAAATCTGCAAAATTAGCCCCAAAGACGTAGCCGTTCGATCGAGAATCTCGCTGAAGACTGAGCCAGAAAAACAGGGCTGAATCACGAGAAATGTCCTTGTATGCTTCGCTGCTACGAATGCGCTCGACTTCTGCCTGAACTTCAGGCGATCGTTCCGGTTCAGCAAGCGGGCGGAGCGGTGCTGGCTGAGGTGCCGCATCTGGCTGAGGTGCAGTTACTGATTGCGAATCATCATCTAGTGGTTGTGGAACTGCGTTAGATGTCGCCATTGAATGCTACCAGTTGTCCTCTAAAAGCTGGTTCCAATCGTACGCAACGACATTGGATGCGATCGGTTGACTTGCTGGTGTGTCTTTAGACTTTACAATATCAGGCTGAGGTTGGTCAGTAGTGGGGAGTGTACTTTCTTTAGTCTCTGACTCCTGAACTTCAGGCTGGTTCTCAGGAACAGCATTTTGAGGAAATAACTCGACTACTTGCGATTTATTTGTCTTTTGACTGCGCCGCTGCTGCGCCTTCTTGCGGCGTTGTCGCTTGGATTTTCGCTTCTCATCAATGAACTGATACAAGCCTAGTCGTTCAGCCCAGATGGAATTGTTGTCCACTTCCTTCCCGCGTTCTTTCAGTTTTCGCTTGAGCCACCTCAATTCTTCCAGGGAAAGTTGCTCCTCTTTTGCGTCTCTTGCACGAACTTCACCAATGAACTTGCCTGGTCGATCGCGCTGAGGTCGTTCGTAAGCCAAAAGCGCAAGAATATTGCGCTCATCGTACCTCAGAGACACCTCATCCCCCTCATACTCTACGAGACAGTCTCCCTGATACACAAGTCCCTCAAACCGAATGCAACCGTACTTTTCAACTTTGCGATGGGCAACTTTCATCAGGCAGATGTCAAGCTCACGTTCATCCAGCACCTCTGGCTCTGTCAGTAGGTTTGCCTTCCACCGGTTCGATCGCTTTTGATTGGCTACCTTTGGGTAATCATGTCCGTTGTAATGATCAACAAAGTATATCACCAGTCTCTTCTCTAGCTCATCCAACGTCAGACATGCATGCTTTTCCGCTTCTTTAGGGCGTTTTGTAATGTTCGAGCCTGTGTAGCCTCCAAAGTGGGACAAGACTTCTTTATTAATCTTGTCGAAAATGGATTCAATGAGTCCCCCTGCGGATGGAAAAGCCCGCAATCTACGCTTGAAGCCTACTTGCATTGAGACTTGCTTCAAATGATTGGACTTGAATTCCTTCGCCCGATCGGTCAGCCAATACTCTGGCACGCCAAAAACATTCCACTCCGCCTTAAGTTTGTACTCGGAGCCATACTGTTTGGGTAACATCGCATGGCGCAAAGCTAAACCCACTTCATGCGAACCTGCTGCCTCAAAGCCCAGGTGAAACCCTGCGACACAGCCGGAATAACTATCCATGATCAATGTTAGATAAGGGCGACCAACAATCTCTTGCTTTTGGTCATCCCATTGTAAAATTACTTCCCCATCACCATCCACCAGCAAAATATCAAGCTTAGTGTGGTCACATTGCCAAACCTGATTACTGTGAGTTAGCTCTATGATCCCTTCCGTGGTTTGGATAACTTGTCCTTCGGCAGGTGAACCCGGATGGCGAACCTTTTTGTTTTTTCGCTCAAGATAAAAATTAACAACTTTATAAACAGTGACATGAGAGGGATGTTTTCCTGCAACTAGATCCTCAAGTACCTGGGGATAACCCTTAAAGCGATCGGCGTACTTTTTATCCCGCAATGCTTCTCCTTGAGAGGCAAGAGCGACCAAATGGGTATATACTCCATTGATATTGATCCGCGAACCGTCTCGCTGTCCCCATTCATAAATCACTTTAATAAAGTTAGACCACTGCTCAGAGATGCGGAACTGTCCTTCATCCTTACGACCGACTGCCAGCGTGGCAACTCCGTCATTCTTGACCTTTTCCATCATGAGCCGGATGGTTCGAGTCGTTTTGCCCAATGTCTTTGCGGCATGTAGAATCGCTTCCCTTCGAGCTTTCTTGTCAGGAGTTTGAAAGATAGCATCAATTAAATCAATTTTCTGTTGCACCTCCGGCGAAACCTCATTGAGAAGCATGGGGGGTTGCCCCTGCTGCCCCTGTTCCAAACCCGAATCCTGAGAAGGGGAGCAAGTTGCCGAGGTAGCGTCTGTAGACATAGGGTTCTTTCAGGTAGGCTGAAAAAAGGGAAGTAGTTCAATTTAAAGAATATAGTGTCACCTAGGAATTAGTGAAGTAGTTTGATTTAGAAGCCTGAAGAGAATAATTCAGCAAAAAATAGGCTGTAACCTCTATCCAGTAAAGGATTCAGCCATTTTTGAGGTAAGTGTAGAAAGTGAAATTATTTCTTTAAATTGGAAATTAATTATTTAATGGACATTACTTGTCCATCTGAACCGAAGTCAGAGAAAATTCCAGGAACAAACTGGAGATGATTCGCTGATTGGAATCGTGTTTCGCTCGCTCCATCAACTTGCATAAAATACTGAATCTGATAACGAAGGATACGAAGACTTCTGAAAACCTATGGATCGATTTCCGTAGCGCAGGCATCTTGCCTGCCAGTGAGATATTCGTCATGGAAATGCAAAAGTGGGATGCACCCTTTCTGACTGCCCCCTCGATCGTCAGTTATCAAGGGGAACAGCCATTCGACATCCAGGTTACAGTTTCATTCGATCGCCTTAGCGCACCAGAACGGTCATGTATTTTCCAGAGGCAAAGGGAGCCGGAATAATCGGGGTAAATTGCACTCGATCGGTTGCGACTTTGCGAACGTAAAGCTCATTCATTAAGTGAATCACCTGATCCCGTGTACCGATAATCCAAAGTTGGGCCCGTTCATCCTGAGCGACGGGCAGCAGTTCATTGAACTCTGAAGACATATTTGATTTCCTCGCTGATGTTTTAGGAAGAAAAGCCTAAGGTGTGGGGATTGTTTCTTGGGAATGCAAATTCAATCAAATCCTGATTTCCACAGGTAGGAGTGTGGCATTGCCAAACCCTTACACAGGTAG
>PVWD01000398.1 GCA_003003615.1 filamentous cyanobacterium CCP2
AGATGTGTATAAGAGACAGGGTTGACTAAATCTGCAATTAAACCGATCGCCACTAAATCGAGCAGGCTTTCCACAGGACGATCGGGCACATTGGGCAAAGTAAGATAAAACGCTTCCACCAGTTTGTAGGCAACGGCAACGCCAGACAAATGGGCGAGAGGATGCTCACGGGGCAAAGCACGGGGATTGATGATTGCCGTTACCGAAGGGCGATCGGGTGGCAAGGTGTGGTGATCGGTGATGATCACATCGATTCCCAATTCCTGGGCGTATTCCAGTTCCCTAAGATTTGTGCTGCCCGTATCACAGGTGACAATGAGGGAGCAATTTTGAGCAGCAAGGCGATCGAGTCCTGCAATAGACAAGCCATGCGACTCAGTGAGGCGATTTGGAATGAAATAGGTTAATTTTTCCTGCTGCGGAAAGAACTGTCCTAACCCATCCCACAATACAGCAGTGGCAGTAATCCCATCCGCATCAAAATCCCCCCAAATGGCGATCGACTCTTCCCCTTGCTGGGCCTGCATTAGCCGCTTCACCGCCCACTGCATTTCATCACCAAATTCAAAGGGGCTGGCTGGCTGGTATAAGTCTGGATCTAGCAATCCGGGGATTTTCTCCAGGTCACGAATGCCCCGCTGCCAAAGGAGTTGGGCGGCATAGGTTCCCGTCTGCTTCTGCCCCAGGAGCCGATCGCTCTGCTCTTGAACCGCTTGCAGAAATGAAGCAGGAATGTCAGATGCTGAATAGATTTGCCACTGTGGTTCAACCATAAACAGGTTCAGAAAATCGGTTCAGAAATTGATTCAGCCAATGCCTTTAAACTTTTCACAAATAATCCTGATTCGATCGGCTTTTCTATCACAATTGCTGCATTTCCGGTACGGCTGCATTTTCTGTACACATCACTATTTCCCTCGCGGTCGGATCTCGAAAGCCATGCCAGCCCGATAAAAGCACACATCAAACTCGGCAAAGAAATTCATGTGCCCCAGGATCAGAGGAGCTTCTCTAGATTCTGTCCAGGCAAATGCCAACAGTACCGGGGCAAACTCTGCAACTGTAGCGGTTAGCACCAAGCCTCGTGCTGGTCTCTGAGCTAGATTTCCACTCAACTGAATTGGAACGGTTTGCTCCCCCCAAACTGCGCCAAGTTGCAAACCCACTTCATAGAGCAACACATTCACACTTGCCCCTGTATCTAGCAAAGCCATTGCTTCCACAACGCGATCGCTGTAACCTAACGTGACTGGTAGATAGGGAAGGGTGCTGGAAAGACCACGGTTGTTAGTTCGTTCAACGAAGGGGAATCGTTTGCCATTAAGCATGATTTTCCTGCTTTGCGGCTGCAAGAAGTTCCGACAGGGTTTGGGCAGCTTCATATGCTTCATGGGGAGACCATACAACGGCTTCAGTGGATGCCAATTGGTTCAATAAAGCCGCTTCTTGCCCTTGTTCGCCGATCGTTTCCAAGCTACAACCTTCTTCTCGTGCAACTGCTAACAGCAAAAAGTGAATGAGGCGTAGCTTGTCTTGATGTGAAAGTTGATTGACAGTGGGTAGTAATTCGTTAAGAGACATAGCATTAGTCTGGCAAAGCCCAGATGTAGGTCTATCTGAATCCACAGGTGGTGTTGGTCTGCTTCAGGTTTCCGAATGAGTGGGTTGCTCCTTTCTTAATCTTAGAGGGTTGCTAAAGTCGGATAATTGCCTGCAATGGTTCAACCATAAATTGGTTCAGCCAATGCGCTAGGTTGCAAACAGACTCCTTTCATCACCATTTTGACTCCCCTTGCCGGAGCCAACGTCACCCCCCGACGACGAGGTACTTCTGGTGTTTGATCGGCTAATTCCAGTTCATAATGCAAAACGATCGTTGCTAGGGCCAGCTTCAGTTCATACAACGCCAGAGCCTCACCCATACAGCGACGCACACCATTGCCAAACGGAATAAATTCATAGGGCGAATATTTGCGTTCTAAAAAGCGTTCTGGGCGAAACGACTGGGGATTAGGGTATAAATCTTCTCGCTGGTGCGTCAGGTACATGCAGCCCATAAACAGTGTGTCGGCTGGAAATGAATAGCCCATGATTTCCACAGGTTCCAGGGCCTTGCGAGGAAAGGTCAGCGTTGTTACTGGAGTGCGGCGCAGCGTTTCCTGGCAGACGGCTGTGAGGTAGGGCAACTGGGCAAGGGCGATCGGGTCGGGAACAGTCCCTAAACGGTGCAGATCATCTAACAGCTTGGCTTTAACTTCCGGTTGGCGATGTAGCCAGTACAGCCCCCATGCCAATGCCGTTGCGGTCGTCTCGTGTCCGGCAAGCAAGAGGGTCATCAATTCATCCCGTAATTCTTGATCGCTTAAGGGCTGACCGTCTTCATCCTGTGCTGCCAGCAGCATTGAAAGAATATCTGTACGATCGGGGTCTAGATTTGCCCGTCGATCGCGAATTTCTGCATAGAGCAATTCATCCAACTGGGTTCGCAACCGCAGAAACCGGCCCCAAGGACTCCATGTTCCCCAATCTTTCTGGAGACCTTGAAAAAAGAGCAGGGCAGAGGTAAGCGGTGAACTGAACTGATCAGCTGTGGTGGTGAGCAGATCTCGAATGGCATTGGCGCGATCGCCCGTTGACAGACCAAACACCACTTCAAAAATCACCTGAAGCGAAATGGCCTGGGTCATTTTTCGGGCAGTAAAAGTAGAGCCAACGGGCAACTTTGCCATTACCGTTTGAGCAATCTGACAAATAGATTCGCCACAGGTACGAAGCCGATCGCCGTGAAACGCAGGCATGACCAACTGCCGACGCTTTTTATGGTTTGCCCCGTCCAGCATGATGGATGAATACTTGCCAATCATGGGTTCTAAAATCCAGTTGACATCTCCAGGAGCAGAAAACAGCTTGCGATCGTTCGACAAAATAAACTGCATTGCCTGAGGGTGGCTAGTGATGACAACCTCATTTCCCATCCCAATGCCTTTGCTAATAAAAAAATCAGGATGGCGGTGATGGTTTTCTTCCAGATGTTTAACTGGGTCAAACACCCACTGAAGGGATTGGACAAACACCGGAGTCTTGGGTTCCTCAACTCGTTTCATGGTTCTTCTCACTGAGGATAATTTGGGGCAATGATGAGAATATAGATACTAGTGTATTCTCATCCCGATTCACCGCAATGCAAGAAGGAGAACGAATACAGTGGGAATTTTGATGAACACATCAGCCGTAATGAAATTGCCTTCCAGCACATCCAACAGTACGTTCAAAACAATCTATTGTCCTGGTAGCAAGATCAATTGCATCCCGACAACTCATTGAAAGGGTAAATTCGATCGGCTTATACCAATTCAAAATTGGACTACATATGAATAACCCTGTAAGGGCGGTTCGCGAACCGCCCCTACGAGATCTGTGGTTCTGATTTTGGGAATTGGTATTACTCCGCTTCATTGATGATGATTTCGCCATTATTGCCAATTAACAAAGGCGTGACAGGAAAATCGCTTTCGATTAAGTTACGAATCAGGCTGACGCTGCGAAAAGAATCGTCTACACTGGGAACCCCGCGATTGTCTAACTGCACCGGAATAATATTGCCAGAAATGAAGCGTCCATCTGCGGCTAGCTGGGTTTCTAAAATGAGGGAATTTCCCAATACGCCATCGGTGGAAAGGGTGCGGTAGCCCATAAAATTTCCCAGGGAATAGGCAATGATGCGGCTTTTGTAGAGTTCCAAAGCCCTTGGCACATGGGGCCCATGACCCAAAACCAGATCGGCTCCCTGGTCAATCATGGCGCGGGAAAACTCCACCATGTTGCCGCGATTCTCTCCAAAGAAAAACTCTGTTTCGTTACGTGTCCGAATTGCATCACTGCCTTCTGCCCCAGCATGAACCGAAATCACCACAATACTGGCTTGCTGTTTGGCCTCGTCCACCAATGCTTTTGCCAAATCCAGTTCATGCATGGAGTTGTGATCAGCAAAATAGCTAAAACCAATAAACGCCACCGTGACATCATTCACAGTTCGGTAAACGATTTGCCCCCGACGACCCACCGCCTGCATTCCAGCCGCCTCAATGTGGGCGATCGTGTCATCAAAGCCCTGATCATCAAAATCAAAGGAATGGTTATTGGCCACGCTCAACACATCAAACCCGACCTCTTTCAGGAGGTTGGCGTAGTGGGGCGGAGTCCGAAAGGCGAAGGTTTGCCCTTGCCCAGTGTCTTTGGGCGTGTAGGGATAGTCTGTTAATGTACTTTCAAAATTGCCGAATAGGATATCAGTTTCGCCAAAAAAATCTTTTACCCCATCAAACAGCCAGTAGCCATCTTGGTCGGGTAGGCGGTTGCTGGGGTAGTTTGTTCCTGGAATAATATCGCCCACCGATTTGATAGTGATGGTCGTTTGGGCGATCAGGGAAGCGGTTGGAGGGGTTTCTGGAGAGGTTTCAGCAGCAGGCGCAACCGGATTAGTATTTAAAGCATCATTTAAAGCATCTGCAACGGGAACAGAAGGTTCCACCACAACTTCAGCTTCCTCGCTTCCAGGAGTCGCTTCTGCATTGGCAGAGCTGGGCGTAAAGGCGATCGTCTGCTCGGCGGAGGAAACGGGGTTGGCTTGGGGTGCTTCCCCTGGAGATTCAGCCCATAACCGAGTCAAAGGATTTGCGAGAAGATTGTTCCAATTCACTCCAAAAAGGAAGCCTGTGGCAAAGGCGATCGGAATGGCGAGGCGATTGCGGCGATTGCGGGAACGGAAGGGGGGAGG
>PVWD01000399.1 GCA_003003615.1 filamentous cyanobacterium CCP2
TTGGCGCATCGCATAGCTGAAGACAGAAACACCCTGCAACTGGTTGACGTGCGTGAACCTGAGGAACTGGCCATTGCCCGGTTAGACTCGTTCATTAACCTGCCCCTGAGTCAATTTGCAGCATGGTCAGGCGATATCCAGTCTCACCTCGATCCGAATGTTGAAACGATCGTTTTGTGTCATCACGGTGTACGCTCTACGCAAATGTGCTATTGGCTACTTCAACAGGGTTTTACTCAGGTTAAGAATGTAACGGGAGGAATTGATGCTTACTCAACGTTGGTTGATTCAACGGTTCCCCACTATTAACCAGAAGCAGATCTTTAACTTAGATTTACCTCTGGATGACCAATAATGTCCCATAACAACCAGACCTAGCTCGTTCCCGTCCTGGCGAACTCTCGCCTTCAAAGAGCCGCGGCTTAAGGTAGCAACAGATACCAGACTGGCAACGATCGACTCGGACTTTGAGTACAATTGTTAAGACCCAGTGTTAAGATCAGCCACCTGATTGTTCATATATCTTTGTGTAACTGTGCAATATATCTACGCATATGAAGCTTAGTCCTAGACAGCAGCAGGTGCTTGGGGCAACTGTTCGCTACTACATTGCCACGGCTCGCCCGGTTGGCTCTGAAGCTCTAGTTGATGAGTTTGTTCCCAGAGTCAGCTCTGCGACCATTCGCAATACAATGGGCTATTTAGAAAAGGCGGGTTTGCTTTATCAGCCGCATCCTTCTGCTGGAAGAGTGCCTTCCGATTCGGGCTATCGGGTCTATGTGGATCAACTCATTACCCCGTCCGAGGCGTTATTTCATCAAGTTGATCATGCACTATCCGAGCATTTGAATTGGGAAGTGTTAAGCATCGAGGCATTGCTGCGCGGAGCCGCCCAAATTTTGTCTACGCTGAGCGGCTACATTGCCCTTGTCACCATGCCCCAAGCCAGTACGGTTCAACTGCGCCATTTACAACTGGTACAAATTGACGCAGGGCGAGCCATGCTGATTGTGGTGCTGGATTCTTACGAAACCCAGTCTACGTTGATGTCTCTTCCTCAGGCTGATCTAGAGGAACACGTTGATCCAGATTATCTCGATCGGGAACTGCAAATTTTGTCCAATTTTTTAAACGATCAGCTAAAAGGTCGATCGCTGCAAGAAATTGCCTCCCTTGACTGGAGTGAGCTAGGTCGCAAGTTTGAACGCTACGCCGAGGTTCTGCGCCTCTCCCTGGCTGAAATTAACCGTCGCAGCCAGCTTTCTATCTCCTCGCAAATTCTCATCAACGGTATCGCTGAGGTTCTGCGGAGGCAGCCCGAATTTTCAGAACTTCATCAGCTACAAACGATCATGCAGCTTCTAGAGTCAGAACAAGACCAACTCTGGCCGCTGATTTTTGAATCGGTTGATGCCGATGAAACGGGAAGACGAGTCACTGTCCGCATTGGTTCAGAGAATCCCCTAGAGCCGATTCGTAGCTGTGCCCTTGTTTCTGCAACCTACAATCGGGGTTCTGTTCCAGTCGGTAGCGTTGGTATGCTTGGCCCAACCCGTATGGTTTATGAAGATGCGATCGCAATGGTTGAAGCAGCAGCTAACTACCTCTCAGAAGCGATGAGCCACTCCATAGAAGGATAGGGTGCATCCCACTTTTGCATTTCCATGACCAATCTCTCCCTGGCAGGCAAGATGCCTGCGCTACGGAAATTGATCCATTTGCATCAATGGGATGCTCTCAGGATAGTCACTCTTTACTCCTTACTCCCCATCCTCCCATGACGAACCTCAGCGCAGCCCTCCCCACCTTTGTCATCACACTTCGAGAGGGCGTAGAAGCAGCCCTTGTTGTCGGCATTGTGCTGGCCTATTTGAAGAAGGCAGAGCAGACCCGTTTAAACACCTGGGTCTATGCCGGAATTGGCACTGGAATAGCGGCAAGCGTGTTGGTGGGGGTACTGTTTAGTGGCTTACTGTTGTCTTTGGAAACCTCTGAGCAAGTCTATGCTCCGGTGATCAAACAACTGCTGGAAGGCGGGTTTGGCGTTATTGCGATCGGCTTACTGAGTTGGATGCTGGTGTGGATGACTCAGCAAGCGCGATCGATGAAGGCAGAAATTGAAGGGGCAATGGTGACAGCCCTTCAGCAGGGACGTGCAGCGGGATGGGGAATTTTTGGACTCATTACGATCGCCGTTTTGCGGGAGGGGTTTGAAACGGTTGTCTTTATTGCCGCGCAGATTCAGCAGGGCTGGGTTCCGGCGATCGGAGCTTTGGCAGGGTTGGTCGGGGCAACGGGGATTGGCTTTCTCTTGTTTCAGTTCGGAGTCAAAATCAATTTGCGGCAATTCTTTCAGGGGATGGGGGTTTTGCTGCTCCTAATCGTTTCTGGCTTGGTGGTCAGTGCGCTGCGCCATTTTGACAAGGCCGCTCTGCTGCTTGCCCAAACTAATCCTGATTTTGCTTTCCTCTGCTCTGATGGGGGTGGCTCCTGCTTACTTGGCCCGTTGGTGTGGGATTTAAGCAATATTCTGCCCGATCGCCAGTTTCCCGGCATTTTGCTGAAGGCATTTTTTGGATATACCCAAACGCTTTACCTGGCACAGGCGATCGGTTATGGAACATTTCTTTTAACGGTGGGCAGCCTCTACCTGCAAAGCACAACAGGCTGGAAGCTTTTGCCCACTCGTCAACCGTCACCCCAAAGTAAAAATTAGATTAATTTACCGTTTTGAGGTTGTTTAAGCCTGAAGTCACTCTGGCAGAACTGATTCGATCGCCTTGCTGAATTTGGTCAACCACGTCCATTCCTTCGGTGACGTAGCCAAAGACCGCATAGCTTCCATCCAAAAACTCTAAATCAGCTAAAGCAAAATAAAACTGGGCCGAAGCAGAATCTGGTAAACCCGATCGAGCCATTGCAACGGCTCCTCGCGTATGGCGCAGTGCAGGTTGGTTAGCAATCCCAGCAGACTCAAACGTTTGGCTGTAAACCGGCTCCTGAGCATTTGCAGGTTTAATTTCTAAGGGAATATAGCGAGGTTGCCCGGTTGTGGGGTCAATAAAACTACCCGTCCCCAGCCTGTTTGCTGCAATGTTTGGATCTTTGCTCTGGGGATCGCCCCCTTGCACGACAAAGGGTTGGGGTTCTCGAATCACCCGATGAAACACCAATCCGTCGTAGACCCCACGATTGGCTAAGTCAACGAAATTTCCAGCCGTAATGGGAGCATCCAGCCCCCGCACTAAAATTGTAATTGGTGCCCCATTCACAACCATTTCGACGGTAGCCTCGCCTTCCAGGTAGGGCAATCCACTGAACTGTTCAGCCTCAGAGGAGGCTTGAGCTTCAGCAGCCCCATCCCCTGGCGAGGAGACTTGACGCGCTTCAGTTGTGCAGCCACTGAAAATTAGGCTGCCAATCAACAGCACGGAAATGAACCAGCGATAAAATCCTGTCTGCATGAATGTCGTACAACGTAAACAGCAATGATTTGACAAAGTGCAGATTTTCAGTTTGGTATGAGGCAGGCATTGCCTACTCTTCTTGAAAGCTCTGCGACAGTCCTAAGGAATGCAAATTTAATAACCTGAAATTCTTGTGGGGTGAGCATCTTGCCCGCCCAGTCAAGGCAGAATGATTACTAGGTTATTCAATTCACGCTCCTAAACAAGTTTATGGAGTGAAGGGCAATCTCGGCATCGCCTTTCGATCGCTTTCAGCAGTAGACAGATTCTCATCTGCCTTACAGTCCCTCTAGGGGCACGCCCAAAAACCGAGCCAATGCTGCCCCCTGGTTTTCCAACTCTGAAAGCGGTAAAGGCTGCCCCACGCGGGTCAACGGAATTTCTCCCCTCCCCTTAACACGCAAATACAAAGCTCGTCTGGGGTTGATGCCTTCTTTAATCTGAACTTGAACAGACTGCACATCTTCGATCGGATATTCCAGTTCAATCCGCCGATTCTTTCCCGGAAAACCCGATCGGAAAATAGTTGCCGTTCCTTTCTCCTTATTGAATTCGTTGTAGCCTCCCCCCACATTCCATAACACGATCAGCCACAGATAAAGCCCTAACAACGTTCCCACAATGCCATAAAACCCCATCGCAATGCCCTGTGGGATAAACACAAGTTGAGTGGGGTCAGAAAATGGCAGCAGGTTGACCTTAAAATAGCTGGACAAGGCAGAAAGGAAGAAGCCAATTCCCCCCACTGCTGAAACAGTCGCCCACAAATAGTTACTAAAGCGGCGAGAGCCTAACACTTCTTGACGAAGAATCAAGCGGTTCTCATTTTTGGATGAATTAGATGAATTAGATGCCGTTGGTACAGCCATGAGTTTAGATGTGTTGAGTAACGTTAAATGCCAGAAAATGTCAGAAAATTTACAGTCAAAAGGCTGAAAAGACAGAGCCTCATCCCTCGGAGGAAGCATCCATCTACCGCAGAATCTAAAGAAATGTTGAACAAATCACTTTCTGAGAAGGGCACGTATCAGATTGTAAAATTTCTCGGATATACCTATCATATAGAAACGTTAAAACCTCTCTCAGTAAAGTCGTCCTCATCTGAGAGGATGCAATGAGAGGGATGGTATGGAGAAAGGTTGATCCGTATCCCATGTCCGTTAACGTTTAGTCCTTAAGGATCGTTTCATCCTCTCAGCTTAGACTCCTATGTCGATGGAGAAATCTGAACTTTGGGGATGTAGTGGCATATTAAGAGGTTATGACATGACCATAGCAATGGGACGAGCGCAAGCCAACCGAGGATGGTTTGATGTCCTCGATGACTGGCTCAAGCGCGACCG
>PVWD01000012.1 GCA_003003615.1 filamentous cyanobacterium CCP2
CCGCTTTCCCAGCCGCACCTCACCCCTGACCTACTATTTCCGTTACTATGTGCCCCGCGTCTTGAAGCAGGCAGAACACATTATTTGCAACTCCACTGCCACCGCTCAGGATGTCAACACGTTTTACAATATTTCTGCCAAAAAGCTGACTCCCATTCCCCTTGCCCACGACGCGGTTCAATTTCGAGTGCTTGACTCGGACGATCGCCCTCCCTTGCCTTCAAACCATCTGGCAAGGCCAATTCGCCCTTACTTTTTCTATGTGGGACGGCATGACCCCTACAAAAACCTACAGCGAGTCATTGGGGCCTTTGCTTCATTAAACCGAGCAAACAGTGGGCATGATTGCGAGTTGTGGATTGCCGGTGCAGAAGATCCTCGCTATACGCCATTTCTGAAGGCTCAGGCTGAAGCGTTGGGGGTTGGCGATCGGGTTCAGTTTTTAGATTATGTTTCTTACAGCGAACTGCCCATTCTGCTCAATCAGTCCTTGGCATTGGTTTACCCTAGCCTCTGGGAAGGGTTTGGCTTTCCAGTTCTCGAAGCGATGGCCTGTGGAACGCCGGTGATTACGTCTAACTTGTCTTCTTTGCCGGAGGTGGCAGGGGATGCGGCTCTGCTGGTAAACCCTTACAGCGAAACCGAAATCACCCAGGCAATGCAGCAAATTTTGGCTGATGACAGCACCCGATCGCACTTACGGTCAGCAGGGCTGGCCAGAGCAAACCAATTTAGCTGGGCAAAAACCGGAACCGCAACGGCAGAAATTTTGCAGCAGTATAGCAACAGATGGAAAAGTTAGGAAGCATCCCGTTTATATCAATTAAGCAATTTCCGTAGCGCAGGCATCTTGCCTGCCAGTGAGATATTCGTAATGTAAATACAAAATTGGGATACACCCAAAATTAGGACAACAAGATTCTCTTCGAGCCAAACCTGCAATCATTCTGCTTTGTTGACTGGGCGGGCAAGATGCCCACCCCACAAGAATTTCAGGTTATTAAATTTGTGTTCCTTAAGCTGAAGGGTCAGATGATGATTTGGCATGGCGTTCTTTTAATGCCTTTAAGACGATCGATCGCAGTAAGTAGGACACCGATCGATCATCTTCCTCAGCCCAAGCTTGGATCGCTTTCTTCTCTTCTGGGCTGACATAAAACGCAAGCTGCTCTGTAGGGCGGGAATTGCTCATGCCCTACTTATAACACTGTATTACGCAGTCCTGTAATTTATGATGCCATATGATATTGTATGATACAACCTGCAAAGTTAAAACCAGGGCCTCCTCTTTGCACAAGTTCAGCCCTGGCTCTTACTCCCTAGTTGTTTTAGGAGTTGTCCTAATTATGACCTATAGCGAACGCCTGAATTACTGGGCGGTGGTTCGGTTATTACCCACTCACCAGTGGGTTGTGGTTGCGCGCTTCCACAGCCGATCGGATGCCGATGGATATTGCCAATTCTTACAACGCCAAATGCCAAATCAGAAGTTTATGGTGGTGTTTGATTTGCCAGACTTTCATTAAAAAATCTTCACAGTATGGCTGTGTAAAGATCTAATGTTTAAATCGGGGGAAAACCGTGAAAAAACGAATGATACGGTTTACGTACCCAGACAGACTACGGATAATTCTTGATAGGAACTAGCCAAAATACTACACGTTTAACTGAATGAGCCAGGAAATACCACCTGTACCATCCACAAAAACCCTAAGAGACTGAGTATAAAAAATGCTCAGTCTTTTGTAGATCTAGCTAGTTTCCTACAGTAACCAATGAGGAAATTACCTTATGCACTGGACTGTTGCAGCTTCGTTTATTCATGATCTGAATCTAAGTACGTCTGCCTGGCTGACCCCTCATGTTACGAGTGGGCGGCATCAGTTTACCATTATTCCACGTCGCGCACCGCTTGCCAGTTGGCACACCCGCAAAACATCGGTGACAAACCGCAAAGAATGGATGGATCATTGGCTCCAAGGCAGTGAAGCCCTTCAGAGAACTCATGGCGGGGTCATTACGGTGTTTCCACAGCTTGCATCTGCCGTTGGGATGCAAAAGCAGCTATCCCGTAAGCAAACTCCGATCGTTGCCTGGTTGTTTAATGTGGGGACTTGCTCTTCCGGGATGCGGCGGCAGTTTGCTAAAAAGAGCTTGCAGGCGATCGATCGGTTTGTTGTGCATACTCAGCGCGAACGGCAAATCTACAGCGAATGGCTAGACTTACCCATTGAACGGTTTGAGTTTGTGCCTTACCAAGTTCCAGAAATGCCGGTAACGTATGCTGAAAACACTACTGAACCGTTTATTACGGCCCTTGGGTCTGCCCATCGAGATTTTCCTGCCCTCTTCCAAGCGGTCAAAACCCTCAACATTCCAACGGTGGTGGCCGCTAGCAGACGATCACTGGAAGGTGTGAGCATTCCTGATCAGGTGCAAACTCCGTTTGACATTGGTAAACAAGATTGTTTGCGCCTTGCCCAAGAAGCGCGGATTAATGTTGTGCCGATGGTTCCGAATGAGCGTGTCACTGCTGCCGGACAAGTGACCATTGTCGAAGCAATGCGGATGGGTCGTGCTTTAATTGCAACTCGCTGCAATGGAGCCGAGGATTACATCATTCACGGTGAAACGGGTTTGCTCGTGGAACCGCACTCCGTTGAAGACCTGACGAACGCCATCCAGCAGCTATGGGAAGACCATGAACTGCGCGATCGGTTGGGACAGAATGCAATGCAGTATGCAACCGAGCATTTTTCTGATCAGGCGGCCGGTGCAGCCCTGGGCAGAATTTTGGATGAGGTTGCCAGTCAAGTAGGGGGCAAGGTTTCCTTCCGTTCTGCTTCACCAACCAATGGACATTCGTTTGCTCGGTTGACTCCACCATAATAGGTAAGTCAGATTGCTTAACCCAAAAAACATCATCAAGCATAACGACATGGCAACGGATGAAACATTAGAACAGTTTCAGGGATCTAAACCCAAAGCGGATTAGAACCTATAACTTTTGATGATTTTCTTCCTACTGCCATAATCTTCTTCGAGGGGTTTTGCCATGCAAGACCCCTTTCCTATTGCAAGCGAAACCAGTGCCACAATCAATGCTATCTTTTGTACTAATTTATCTAGGTTGTGATCAGCTTTCGCTTCAGCCAAATATCATCTCTCGCATGTAAATAGCGCGGATCAGGATTCAATTCGATCGCCCGTTCATAGGATTCGATCGCATTTCCATACGCCATCATTTCCGCCAGCAATAAACCGCGATTAAACCAAGCTTGATGATAGTCAGATTGCAGTGCAACAGCTTTGTCATAGGAGGCAAGAGCTTCTGCATAACGCTTCATCCCACACAGGGCATTACCGCGATTATTCCAGGCTTTGCAATAGTTCGTATCCAGTTCGATCGCTTTATCAAAGGCGGCGATCGCTTCTTTATATTGTTCTGCTTCACACAATGCACAACCCTTTCCATCCCAAAACTCTGGATGAGTTTGCTCCTGATCAAAATGATTCATCGTGATATCCATTTTTCGTCCACTACAGTTCCATTCTGAGCGGTGGAACAGCGATCGACTGGAGGGATTTCTGGACTGAGCAGATTCGGTAATTTGGTAATGGGTAATGGGTAATGGGTAATGGGTAATGGGTAATGGGTAATGGGTAATGGGTAATGGGTAATGGGTAATGGGTAGTAAAGGTATCTTCTTCGATCGCCAATGCTAGAGCGCGATCGCAATACTCAAGGCGCGATCGGTTTTTCCTATTTTCTGGTACAGCTATTCAATCAAGCAAACATTAAACGCCCTTTCGGTTCTGGAATGGGTCGTCCAAGCTCTTTTGCTGTTTCGATCCATTCCTGAATAATGATTTCGGCATTTTGCACTGCTTCTTGATAGGTTTCTCCATCTGCGGCACAACCTGGCAATTCTGGCACTTCCACAATAAAGGCTTGATCTTCTTCACTCCAATAAATAACCATTTCATACCGAATCTTCATCTTGACCCCCTAATTGATATTTCAAAATTACATTGCGAACTTGTTTAACTTGATAGGCTTTGGCTTTTCCTTGTTTCGGTTGTAGGTTAAGAATATCCTCAACATCTTCTTTAGTAAAAATATGATGGCTACCTTGAATTCGCTCTACAAAACCTAGATTCTTCAACAGCGTGCATAGCGGCTCAAAAGGAATATTAGAATCAGATGTTCCTCTCAGGATTTTAATTAATAGTTTATTTTGTTGACTCACCTTCCCTCATTTGCGTCCTAATGCTCTTTCCCATTTTGTTCCTCCTCTAGCTGTTGTTTCAGTTCTTCACACTCTTTCACTAACGGAATCCTCAACTCGATCGCCAATGATAAAGCTCGATCGCAATACTCCAAGGCGCGATCGCATCCTCAAAATCATTGTTACAAATCCCGATAAACCTCACGACGATGCCGAACATAGTGAATTAAAACCCGTTTAATTTCTGTATCAACTTCATAAACAATGCGATAATCGCCCACTCGAATTCGATAAAGACTTTCAGTACCTGTAAGTTTGACAACTTGAGAGGGTAAGGGTTCATTCCTCAGCCCTATAATCCTAGCCAAAACACGATCGCGGTTTTCGGATGATAACTTACGTAAATCTTTCTCTACGGATGGTTGAAAAGCAATCTCATACTGCTCCATGTTCATCTAACCGCTTCTGCATCTCTTCTAAGCTGATGGGTTGCTCTTGATGTCGTTCTGCCACGATCGCCAAATCATGAAGGTCTTCTAACAATTGCTCATATTGCTCAATCGCCAGAATCACTGCCGTTTTGTTGCCGTTTGCATCAATAATGTACTGCTCTTGCAAAGAGTTCGTAACTGAGTTTTCTGAGTTTGTAGTCATCGTAAGAAGTTCCTCTTTGATGCTCTATCTTTCATTTTCTAATTGAGCTTTCAACTCCTCACACTCTTCCACCAATGGAATCCCTAACTCGATCGAAGGCCAACGCTTGCAATCCTGTTGCGCCCGATCGGTTGCCTTAACTCTCAACTAGGATTGGTTCATACGTGAGAAGCATTAACTGTGTAGTGGGAACTGTTTCCATTGCATAAGTTTCTCCTTGAGCATCGGCAAAATCAACCAGATAAGCCTGATCATTAAAACTCATGAGAACTGTGCCAACCTGCCCATGTCTTAGCAAAATGGGCTGCTTTGTTTCTTTATGAATTGCTCGGATTTCATCTGTTAAAGCAACAACATCATACTCTTTGATGGTCATAGTTAGCTCCTCAATGATTGACAGGATAAGCATTGGTTAATCTAGGGAAATCTTCACCCGTGCGAACAATCCAACATCCCAATACCAGAGATGTTCCGATCGCAGTTGTCATAGAAAATTTAACATCATAATGAGTTCCATATTGATCGGTTCTATAGATTATTGCTTCCTCTCTGACGGCTGATTCCAGTAACGCAGCTTCTAAAATTTCTTTGTTTTCTAATGTAATCCCTAAACGATTTCTAAACATAATGGCTTTGTCTTTACCTTTAGGATGTTGCAAGTTTAGTGAATATCGTTCCAGCTTATTGCCCAGTTC
Organism: filamentous cyanobacterium CCP2; assembly: GCA_003003615.1. Lineage (GTDB taxonomy): Bacteria > Cyanobacteriota > Cyanobacteriia > Elainellales > Elainellaceae > Egbenema. The sequence goes on from PVWD01000012.1 coordinate 5,579, forward strand.
TGCCCGATCGCCATTTGGCAATTTCATAGCTCATTCTCCAACTGAGCTTTCAACTCCTCACACTCCTCCACTAACGGAATCCCCAACTCGATCGCCAATTCCAATGCTCGATCGCAATACTCCAAGGCGCGATCGATTTTTCCTAATTTTTGATGTAGTTCTGCTAAGTTTTTGAGGACTTCGGCTCTCAGAGAACGATTTCCAGTCTGATTGCAAATTTCTAGAGCATTTTGCAACGCTTCCAAAGCGTCTGTATGTCGCTCAATCTTAATTAATACTTTTCCAAGTCCACACAAAGCATGGCTTTCTGTGCTTTGATCACCAATTTCCTTTGCAATAGCTAGCCCCTGATTCCGTAATTCAATAGCTTTAGAATTATTGCCCAAATTGCAATAAGTATCACCCAAATTACCTAATGCAGTTGCTTCTCCCTGTCGATCGTCAATTTCACGAGCAATGATTAAACGTTGCTGACAAAGGTGAATGGACTGCTGATACTTGCCTAGAGCGTTATAAGCGTTTCCCAAACTACCGAGTGCATTGCCTTCTCCCCGACGATCGCCAATTTCTTGTGCAATAGCTAAGTGTTGCTTATGGAACTCGATTGCCCGATAATATTTTCCCAAGGAGCAGTAAGTAACCCCTAAATTGCCAAGGGCAACACCTTCCCCCTGTTGATCACCAGTTTCTCGTGCAATAGCTAAGTGTTGATGGTAAAAATTGATTGCCCGTTGATACTCACCCAAGTTGTCGTAAATCGATCCCAAGCTACCGAGTGCATTACCTTCTCCTCGCCGATCACCAACTTCACAAGCAATGGCTAAGTATTGTTGATGAAATTTAATCGCCTGCTGATACTCACCTAAAGCGTTGTAAAGATTCCCCAAATTGCCGAGTGCAGCACCTTCTCCCTGTCGATCGCCAGTTTCTCGAGAAATGGCTAAGTCTTGCTGAAGGAATTCAACTGCCCGTTGGTACTTGCCAATAGAGCGGTAAGCAATCCCCAAGCTACCGAGTGCAGCACCTTCTCCTTGTCGGTCACCGATCTCACGTGCAATGGCTAAGGCTTGTTGAAGTATTTCAATAGCCTTAAAATAGCTACCTAAGCTTTGATAGACATTACCTAAATTATTCAATGCCCTCCATTGCCCGTGTAGATCATTAATTTCTTGGGCAAGCTTGAAGCTTTGCTGATAGTAATCAACTGCCTGAGCATATTGGCTTAGAAGGGTATAAGCATTGCCCAAACCTTTGATACAAGCCACTTGATCCACATCTTGCAGATGTCCCAGCAGACGGTGATGTAGCCGGATCATCTCTTGGTAGTGTCCCCAGGTTTGTAGTTGCAATCCAATACCTTGATCCAACAGAATCACTTTTGCTGCTTGCCAATCTTCAAGTTCACAGTAATGCTCAAAGGCTTCTAGCTTGCCTCGGATTTTTTCCAGGTTAGGGATGTCAGGATCAGGCTCATAAGCTGTTAACCAAAGTTCAGCCGCTTGGCGTTCGGCAGCTTTCCAAATAGGAGCATCTTCTCGCAGCAAGTCGTGAGCAATATCTCGGATTAAGTTGTGCTGACGAATATCAGTATCCTCTTTCTCAATCAAAGCCCGATCGCTCAAAGCCTGATAAGCTAACTTTTGCTGATTAAGAGAACGATCGCCAATCATCGCCAGCCAGAATTTTTTAGGAACAGGACGACGAAATACGGCACTACGGCAGAGCAAATCTAGTGCATCTGTTGGCAGTTGTTTCAGAGATTTCTTGATGCGTTCTCGAACTTTGCGATCGAGGGCTTCATTGTATTCTGTTTCGTCGAGGCGGGCGGCTTGTAGTTCTCTAGCGACTTGCTCAAATTCCGGTTGGTAAACCTGCCAGTAGCGAACCACATCCCCAGCAAAATCCTGCAAAATATCCTCGGCAATGACCTTCAGTACCAGAGGATGACCTTCATAAATTTTGGCGATTTGGGTAAGGATATCCTGATTAGCAGGTTCTACAGAAATTCCCCGTTTGGCGAAGAATTCGAGTTGCTGTTCTACTTGCAATAAGCCATCCAGCCGAATTTCTCTCCAAGCATTAGGGTAGCGATCGCCAAACTCAATCAGCGCATTGGGAAACGCCTGGGAAGTCAATACCAAACGACTGGCGAAAGGGGAATCCGTCAGGCAACGCTGAAGAAAAGTTACCCAGTATGGATCAACAAATTCGCTAGGCTGTTCAGGATTGAGTAACCGTTCCAGCGCATCAAGCTGTATCCAGTAGGATTGGGATTGCAGCTTTTGCAACAGTCGTTTCGCTAACTGCTCAGGATTATTCCGCTCTTTGGGGTCAAGGTCAGGCTCCCCCAGCCTGGCTAGCAGATCAGCCGCAATAGAGGGAAAATCTGGACTTTGCCCCTCAATTTCCAGATAGATCCATTGAAAAGTCGGATCGCGCTCCCAGGCTTTACTAACCAGGCATTCTCCTAAAGTCGTTTTGCCGATTCCAGAAATTCCTGTAATCCACAGCAACCGAGTTTGTCCTTGCAATTTGGGTAAAAGCTCAGTAACCAATGATTCTCGCCCAACCCAGGTTTGCCCATCGTAGGTTGATGGCATTGGAGGAGTCGGCATGATGTTGCCGGATTTTAACCGCCTTTCCAGTGCCCCTCTAAAACTCGTCTTGCCAACTTTCTCTCCCAATGCCTCAGAAAGTAAGTCCCACAGCTTTTTGCCCTCATTTTTGATGTGTTGAGGTGCGTAGCCTTCCATCTGCTCATAGCCTTTGCCGTCCAGAGATTCCCGCAAAATCATGCGCTGAATATCCGTTAAAGAGCTACCCGTATGAGCAAGTAACACCTCATCAGCGACTTGAATAGCTTCCTCTGGGGGCATGGCTTAAAGTCAGGTTTCAGAAACAGCAGTTGACTCGATAATAACCTTACTTTTTCGGAACTTCTCGGAACGACAGAACTGGAGCGGATTGTGAGAATTGAATCATTGATTAAGAGGTCACTGAAATGAGTCAACAACAACTGGTATCAACCCAACAAACCGCCCCTCACGCCTCCATTGATCCTGAACCGATCGCCCAGTCCGAATCTCCAACCGCAATTATCCTGGCAATCGCTATTCTACTCTCAATCTCGATCGGTTCCATTACCCAACTCGTGCAGGTGATCTTGACCACAAAAAAGCCCTGACTAAAATGGGCGATCGACAGGCTCAGATGAACCGGACAGTCAAAACTCCTGAATCCGACTACTTAGCTGACTGGGCGGGCAAGATGCCCACCCCACAAGAGGAAAGTGGAAAGCAGAGAGCAAAAGATAACCAGGCTTTATTTCTAACTCCTGGCTCCTGACTCCTGACTCCCGACTCCCCACCCCCAACTCCCGACTCCCTACTGCTCCGCCCCCTCGATCGGCGCAAATCCCTGCCGTTGCACGTTTTCGCTAATGTGTCGCGGTTCCAGGAATTGCAGCAGATAGTCTGGGCCGCCTGCCTTGGAGCCGACTCCGGAGAGTTTGAAGCCGCCAAAGGGTTGACGAGCCACGATCGCCCCGGTGATGTGACGGTTGATGTACAGGTTGCCCACCTCAAAGTCCTCCTGGGCCCGCTGAATGTGGGAGGGGGTGCGGGAGTAGAGTCCTCCAGTCAGACCATAGTTAGTGTGGTTGGCAATGTCGATCGCCTCGTCGAATGTACTGGCTCGGATCACAGACAGGACGGGGCCAAAGATTTCCTCCTGGGCGATCGTTCCCGTGGGGGAAACATCGGTGAAGATCACCGGGCCAACGAAGAATCCAGGGTCAGGAGCAGGGAGTTCTAACGCAATGGTCGCTTCCTGTTTGCCTTTTTCAATGTATTCTTGAATTCGCTTTTGGGCGGCTGCGTCAATCACCGGCCCGACCTGGGTGCTGGGGTCTTCTGCGATGCCAATGTTGAGCGATCGCGTCGCTTCAATGAGTCGCTTCACGAACATATCGTAGATGGGTTCAAGAACGATCACCCGCGAGCAGGCCGAACACTTTTGACCACTGTAACCGAACGCTGAATAGACAACGCCCTGAACCGCCTGATCCAAATCTGCACTCTCATCGACGATAACGGCATTCTTGCCGCCCATTTCCGCAATCACCCGCTTCAGGTGCTTCTGTCCCGGTTGCAGGTCTGCCGCATCCCGGTAAATCTGACAGCCGACTTCCTGGGAACCCGTGAAGGCAATCATATGAACATCGGGATGCTTCACCAGGTATGCGCCAACGGTGGAACCCTTACTGGGCACATATTGAAATACGCCCTTAGGAATGCCTGCATCCACCAAAATTTCGGTAATTTTCGCCGCAATAACGGAGGAGGTTTCCGCCGGTTTCAGTAAGGTACAGTTTCCAGTAACGAGGGAGGCCACCGTCATGCCCACTGGAATGGCAAGAGGAAAGTTCCAGGGCGAAATCACGACGCTAATCCCTCTGGGTTGGTAATGGTAGCGATCGGTTTCACCGGATACATCATAGCTGTGTCCTCGATCGAGCCGTTCCATTTCCTCAGCATAGTAATTGCAAAAGTCGATCGCTTCTGACACCTCTGGATCGGCTTGGTGTAATGGTTTCCCAGTTTCCAAGACCATCCAGGCACAGAGTTCCTCCCGCCGTTGCTCCATCAGATTTGCCGCCCGTCGCAGGATATCGGCTCGATCGCGGGCAGGGGTTTTCTTCCAGCCTCGGAAAGCTGCCTTGGCCGCCTGAATTGCTTGCTCTGCCTGCTCCATACTCAACAGTCCAATCTGTCCCACCACTTCCTCTGGATTGGAGGGATTGACGGAGTTGACATAATTTAAGGTATTGACCCGCTCTCCATTCACTAGCGGGAGGTAAGTTTTGCCCAACTGTTCCCGCACCGATCGAATCGCCGTAAAGGCCCGATCGCGTTCTTCAGTAATGGAAAAGTCTGTGTCTGCCGAATGTTTAAAGCCATTGTGGGGAATGGTTTCGGAGAATGCCCAGGGGGATTCCATTTCGGGGGGAGCCAGTAATTCTTCCACCGGACGCTCCTCCAGGTTTTGCCGCAGGAAGGAGGTATTCGCGGTGTTTTCCAGCAGGCGACGAATCAGATAGGCCATACCGGGAATCAGTTCACCATAGGGGCAGTACACCCGCACCCGGAAACCCTCATTCACCAAAGCTTTCGCCAGTTTATCCGCCATGCCGTACAGCACTTGCAGCTCAATCCGTCGCGCCGGAATCTTTAGCTCTCTAGCAATGGCGATCGCATGGGACTGGGAACGGACATTATGACTGCCGATCGCGGCATAGAGATATTCATGATTCTCCAATAGTCGGCGGGTCAAAGCTTCAAAGCTGGCATCTGTGGAAGACTTGTGGGCAAACACCGGATTCTGCCAGTCATGCTGGATCGCCTTAATCGTCTCCTGATCCCAATAGGCTCCCTTCACCAGTCGCACAGTGACAGGCTTACCCCGCCGTTTGGCCCACTCAATCCAGCGTTCCAGATCCTGCTCGGTATCCCGCAGATAGGCCTGTAATGTGACTCCAATATCCGTCCGATCGCGGAACTCCTCCTCCATCAGCAGATCTTGCAGGATAGAAATGGTCAGGTCTTTGTAGGTGTACTGTTCCATATCAAAGTGAACGGCTGCCCCCAGTTCCTTGGCTCGTCTGAGCAGCGTCCGAATCCGATCGATCACCCGCGCCTGGCTGCCTTTTGGATCAAGTGGATCAAACTGGGAGTAAAAAGCCGTCAGCTTGACTGATACCTGCACCTTGGGCAAGGGTTCACCGTCCGCCTGATCGATAATTGGAACTGTAGACCAGCGTTTTGAGGCTTCGGTGAGTTCCTCCATTAAGTTGAGATAGCGCTCGAGGTAAGATTGGGCCTCCACTTCGGTAATCACGGCTTCCCCCAGCAGATCCACCGTAAAGCCCATCTTGTCTTTCCGCAGATGCTCGATCGCCTTCAGGACTTGCTTCACATTCTCCCCGGCAATATATTTCCGCGCCAGGGTTTCTACCGCCGTTGAAACCGTAGTCGCTGCCGCCTGTCCGGGCAAAGAATCGGGGCTGGCAAACCCCAGCATTCCCTTTAAGGCTCCCGGCAATTCCACCGACTCATCGCTTAAATATTCTTGAAGATGACGGGCAATCTCCGCCTTACTCCGCAAAGATGGCAAGCAGTCAATGAAGCGAAACAACTGCACCCGCAACCCCGGATTACTCATTGCCCAGGCCAACATTTTGTCATCCCAACGCATTTGATCCCGCATTTGGGCAAAAATCGATCGACTTTCCCGCGTCACCTCCAAAAGATGTCGGGCGATCGTTTGGGTTTGGGATTCGTAGGTGCTTTCAGAAACTTGTACAACCACAGGTAATACTCCCCCTCAATTTGTAAAGCAAGGTTCAGCCCGGATAGAAGAGGGACGCTGAAACCTTAAATAGAACGTTTGCAGTGCATCAGCCCACTCAAAGAACCCAATTCAATGATTGCTGAATACCCTACAGCAGCCTATCTTTCTATTGTCAACGGTGAAGCGAATAACAACATCCAATTGTTAAGGAATGCGGAGAATTGGAGCAAGAAGGAAGAAGGAAAGGCGATCGTCTCTTTGGCAGGCAAGCGGCTTGGGCGATCGTCTCTCTGGCAGACAGGATGCCTGCGCAATCGTCTCTTTGGCAGGCAAGATGCCTGCGCTACGGAAATACTCCTCACTCTCAATACCCCACCTCCACCACCAACGGCAAATGATCTGACCCGATCGCCCTTCCCGTTCTGATCTGGTTCACCTGAATATTAGGACTGACTAAACAATGATCGATCGGGATATCCAAAAATGGAATATCAGCATGCCAAGTGGGGAGAATACCGAATCCTTTCCGCGCATTTTTGAGTCCAGAGGTTTGCACAAAGCGATGATAATTGGGCGACCACATGGTGATATTTAGATCGCCAATTGCAATCGCAGAACGATTCGTTGTTTGAGTATTTTTATATTGCCTGATGTATTCGCCAATCGTGTTCAGTTCACGGTTCCGTTGATTGAAAAGAGTTCGGTTGATCGGCGGGGGTGGGTGAATCGCTGCAACGAGTAAGGGACGATCGGGAATGTTGACGGTTGCCACCAAGTGAAAGTCCTTTTCATTACGAACTGATTGCACAGGTTCCATCTCCAAAGGAAAGCGGCTATAGAGTGCAATGTCCAGTGCAGTGCCAAACACCTTTGAGCGAGGAGTATGGAATGAGTAGGGCAGAGTTGTTTCAATCGGTTCTAACCCTTGCAGCCAAAACTCATTTGCCTCCACGATCGCCACCACATCAGGTTCTTCCTCCTGAATTAAATCCACCAAAGCCGACACATTACGATTCTCGTAATTCACATTAGATAGCAGTACTTTGAGTGTCCGAGGCGAAAAAGCGGGCGGGAAAGCAGACGGAGCCGGCAAATACCAGGGGACGATCGCCCCTAAATTGAGCAGCAGACAGACTAAACTGAGTCCCATCCACCCCGTTTGGCGCGTCAGTCCAAAAAAAATCAGCGTGATGCCGCTTGCAATGGCGTAATGCACCTTAAAGTGGGCGGTTAAATCTGCCAGAAAACTGAATCTCCCTAAGTATCCCGTGAGGGAAAGCAGGAGGGTAACAAGCACCAGTAGCATGAAGCCATACGATAGCCAGGTTCGCTTCATTCATTTAAGCTCCAGGAATCTGACAGCAAGATTGTAACGATTTACCTCCATCCGTTCTAACCTATTGGAGGTTCAATCAAAATATTGGGCATCCAACAGCCTGCCTCCAGTATTGCCAGGAGCAAGTCTTGCTAAAAACCAGTATTGCCAAAACGCAGGTTATTACAGTCAAAATATATTTTCAGTCCTATTTTTGATTGAGAACAGACGATGTTTCAGCAAGAACAAACTCCAGCAGAGATTGTAAATGCGATCGGCTTTGGTTTAAGGCAAGAGTTATTCAAAGGGGAGTATAACGATCAATGACACGCACCACCCATTCGTTCATTCGGATTGTAGGAATCAGTTTAAGGGCTGGGCTGCTAGCTGGATTGTTTAGCAGTTGTGCCTTGCTGAACAACACTGCCTCTGAAGCCGATTCATCCCAAGCGACTGCCGAAAATGGCTCTCTAACTGGGACAGATCTGGCCTGCGACACTCCCACCCATGTCTCTGAAATCGTTTGGAGCAATGGAGAACCCCTCATCACCTTTACCCAAAAACCTAGTGAAACCATTCTCGATCAGGAGTCAGTCGCCATTCTCAGCAATCCTGACGGCAGCAGAACCTACGGCTACCAAACCGATCGCACGGTCTTTACCCGGTTTTACCTGGATGGAACTTGCCTGATTCAAGCCCTAGACGATCAGGACAACATCACAGTGGAAGCATTTGGGCAAACAAGCATCGTTAACCCAAGCGGAGAGGGTAATACAACGACACCCACCACCAACGGTGATGAACCGATCGATGAACCGATCGCCGCAGCCACCATTTCCACCCCTCCCAGCGAGCCAGTTTCCAACAGCGAAGATGAACTGATCACCACAGCACCCAACCCAGCAAGCCTGTCGCTGCTCTGTTCAGGAGCCATTCAAAACGACGTTGACTTTACAGCTTATTTCAACGGTGAGTCCGGTTTTAGCCGTGTGGAATTCTTGCCCCGCGCCTCATCTTCAAATACGCCCTTAACCTCCACCCTTTCCTATAGTGGCGAGAATAGTGCAGGACAAGCTCTTTGGCGAGGTTCGGTCAGCGCAATGGCAGATGTAACGCTGGTTCATTTATCAACCTCTGCGGTGAAAGCAGGCGATCGTGTCTCTGTGGGCTACGACGGACGCTGGGGCCAAGCCATTTGTCGATAATACGCTGATAATACCTAGACAAGTTTCTTTTGCCGCTGCTTTAACCTATATTCTCGCTACACTGGTGAGATAAAGTGTTTTCAATGTAGTTTTGTTAAGAATTGTTCGGTCATGCTGTCTACACCATCGACCTCATTCACCCTCAGCATTCCCCACGCCATGACAGCCACGCCGACAGTGGCTCCTGGCAAATCCAGCCAAACCATTAGTAAGACCTACCCCAATTACAAGGTGATCGTCTTAAACGATGACTTCAACACCTTTCAGCACGTTGCCGACTGCCTGATGAAGTATATTCCTGGCATGACGAGCGATCGGGCATGGGAACTAACGAATCAGGTTCACTATGAGGGACAGGCGACGGTTTGGGTTGGGCCCCAAGAGCCTGCGGAGCTTTATCACCAACAACTGAGCCGAGCCGGGCTGACAATGGCTCCTCTCGAAAAAGCCTAGCCATGCACCATTCCATTCTTGACATAAAAGTTGACACACAGGAATTTACAGGCACAATGGGGGGTAACATCCCTCTTTTTTATTTCTTAATGATTATGGGCGGCTCCCCTAAAGGCAGAGTAGTTTGGAATCACTCAACCCATCTCCCCGGATTGATTCCAATCCTGGAGCAGCTCACGCATATCGATGGCATCCAAACCATTACCCCTGCGGTAATTGGACGAGCGCGATCGAACACGCCGAAAATGCAAATCAAAGTTTCCGTGCCCATTCGTGGGGGATTTAAGCTGATTGCTCGCAAGGGCAAAACCTTTCAAGAAGTCTTTGTGATTACAAGTTTGAGCCAGGAAGAACTGGCCGAGGCAATTCACCAAACCCTGAATGCATAGCAAGACAATCTATTAGCGAGACAATACGAGTTTCAAACCAGCTTCCTCACAGCGATACAATGGTGAAGTTGCAAATTGTTTCAACTCAGATCATTTATTAACCTTAAGGACAGATAGGCGGGCAATGCGGATCTCTTTGAACTGGCTCAAGGAACTCGTCGATATTACGATGACCCCAGACGAGTTGGCGGACATGCTGACCATGGCGGGGTTTGAAGTGGAAGAGATTGAAGACCGTCGGACGTGGGCAGATGGCGTGGTGATTGGCAAAGTCATTCAGCGGGAACCCCATCCCAATGCCGACAAGCTGAGCGTCTGTACGGTGGATATTGGGGCTGATCAGCCTTCTACGATCGTTTGCGGAGCCGCCAATGTCCGAGCTGATATTTACGTCCCGGTTGCCACGTTGGGAACCTATCTGCCCAAGATCGACCTGAAGATTAAAGCCCGAAAGCTGCGGGATGTGCCCTCTGAAGGCATGATTTGTTCCCTGGCAGAAGTGGGGTTAACCAAAGAATCCGAAGGAATTCATATTTTTCCGCAAACAGACTTACCCATCGGCAGCGATGCCCGTCCCTACTTGGGCTTAGACGATGTGGTGCTCGATCTGACTTCCACCGCCAACCGGGCTGATGCCCTGAGCATGGTCGGAATTGCGCGAGAAGTGGCTGCTTTAACGGGAGCGAAGCTGAAACTGCCAGAAATTCCCCAAATTCCTGTGAAAACAGGCGGCAAAGACTTGAAGCTGAAAATCTCTGAGCCGCAAGCCTGCCCCATTTACATCGGCACGATTATCGAAGGAGTCACGATCGCCCCTTCCCCAGACTGGCTACAACGCCGCCTCCAAGCTGCCGGAACTCGTCCCATTAATAACGTTGTTGATATCACCAACTATGTGCTGCTGGAATGGGGACAACCGCTTCATGCCTTCGATCGCGATCGGCTTCAGTCCGTTGCCGGGAGCAAAAACTTGGCGATCGGGGTGCGATTTGCTCAATCGGGCGAAACCTTTACCACATTAGATAGTCAGGAGCGTAAGCTGACTGAACAAACTTTACTGATCACTGCGAACGATCAACCCGTGGCGTTGGCAGGAGTCATGGGCGGCGAAAATACGGAAGTCCATGACGCAACCCAGAACTTGATGCTGGAAGCGGCGATTTTTGACACCGTCGCAACAAGGCGATCGGCCCGTTCCCAGGGTTTACGCACTGAGGCTTCCACCCGGTATGAGCGCGGAGTTAACCAGGCAGAGCTAGAAATTGCCTGTCAGCGAGCGATTCAGCTACTTACCGAGATAGCAGGCGGCACAGTTGGAACCCAAGCGGTGGCAGATAGCCGTCCGGGGCAAACGCTGATGACTCGTGCGATCGAACTCCGCATGGAGCGGGTCAACCAAATTTTGGGGCCCGTCATTTTGAATCCGGCTGCGTTAGCTGAAGACTCCTTAGCAGAAGATGACATTGGCGAACTACGAGCCGCAGACGTAGAACGGGTTTTAACTGCTTTGGGCTGTGAGCTAACCCCCTCTGAGCAGGAAGGGCTTTGGACTGTCACGGTTCCCCCTTACCGCTACCGCGACCTAGAACGCGAAATTGACCTGATCGAAGAAGTGGCGCGGCTCTATGGCTACAACAACTTCTGTGATACGTTGCCCAGCAAAACTGAGGCAGGCTACCTACCAGAGGAATATTTGGCCCTTCGTCAGATCCATGCTGCTTGTCGGGCTGTGGGGCTAACAGAAGTCATTCACTATTCCCTGGTGAAGCCGAACCACGAGAATCAGGTGGCTTTATCTAACCCCCTGCTTGCCGAATATTCTGCCCTCCGCACCGAAATGCTGTCTGCTCTGATTGATGCGTTCCAGTACAACCTGGAGCAGGGCAATGGCCCCCTCAACGCCTTTGAAATGGGGCGAGTCTTTTGGCGGGAGGAAAACGGCTTTTATGAAACCGATCGCCTGGTTGGAATTGTTGGTGGTGATCCGGTTCAGGGCCGCTGGGTGAGAAGCGGTCGTGACCAGCCGATGAGTTGGTTTGAAGCAAAGGGCATGTTGGAAAGCGTGTTTCAGCGGTTGAGTTTAACCGTAGAATATCAGCCCGATCGCCGCAATCCAATTCTGCATCCTGGACGGACGGCCTCGCTGTGGCTCAATGGTGATCGGCTGGGCACCTTCGGACAACTGCATCCCCAGGTTCGGCAAGAACGCGGACTGCCTGATGAGGTCTATGTTTTTGATTTAGATCTGGATGTGATACTCAATCATCTGGTGCAGGAAGATAACCCCGTGCCCATCTTCCAACCCTACTCCACCTTCCCGGCTTCCGATCGCGACATTGCTTTCTTTGCCCCCATCACCTTCTCAGTGGCAGACATTGAGCGATCGGTGAGGCAAGTGGGCGGCAAACTCCTGGAATCGGTGGAGCTATTTGATGAGTATCGCGGCAAAGGAGTCCCTGAGGGGAAGCGCAGCCTTGCCTTCCGCTTGGTGTACCGGGCAGCCGATCGCACCCTCACCGATCAGGATGTGGAACCTGTGCATCAGAAAGTGCGTGAGGTGTTGGAAGAGAAATTCCAGGCAGAATTGAGAAGCTAGTTGAAAAGACGTTTGGCGACAAAATATGCTGCTGGCCCAAAGTAATGCCGTCACTGCTCCGGGAATGGATAATGTGACGGGTTTAGTCACAACGCTGATCATCTTGTTACTCGTAGCAACTGGGGTCGCGCTAATCACCCGACGGCTACGGATACCCTATGTGACGGGTTTAGTCTTAGCTGGCTTAGCTGTCACCGAGTTGCTGCCTGGGCAAGTTGGGCTAAATCCAGAACTGGTATTGAACCTATTCTTGCCCATCCTGATTTTTGAAGCATCCATCAACACTGACATTAGCCGTCTTCGTAGTACGGTGAAACCGATCGCCCTATTGGCTGGCCCTGGCATTGCGCTGGCTTCAGCAATAACCGCCGTTTTGCTAAAGTACAGCCTGGGCTTTGCCTGGATGCCCGCCTTGTTTGCTGGGGTAATTCTAGCCATTACCGACACCGTTTCCGTGATTGCGGTCTTTAAGGAAGTGCCTGTGCCTTCCCGGTTGTCCACGATCGTGGAAGGTGAAAGTTTATTTAATGATGGCGTTGCGCTGGTGTTGTTCAGCCTGATTGCCAGCGTTTACACCGTCGGCTCGATTACTTTCCTGGAAGGGCTACAGCAGTTGACGGTTGTGATTGCGGGCGGTACGCTGGTTGGTCTGGGTTTTGGTTATTTAAGTGTAGGACTATCGCGGCAGTCAGATGATGCATTAAGCGATATCTTGCTGACCGTTGCGGTTGCCTTGGGAGCCTTTCAGGTAGGGCAGTTTCTCGGCGTGTCAGGAGCGGTGGCGGTGGTGGTAGCCGGGTTGGTCTACGGCAACTTGGGCATTGCTCGGAGCGTTTCTGCCACTGCAAAAATCACGATTCTGAGCTTTTGGGAATATGCCGGATTTGGGGTCAACACGTTTATTTTTTTGCTGATTGGGCTAGAAGTTGACCTAATTACCCTCTGGCAGACCCTACCTTTGGTTTTGATTGCGATTCTGGTCTATCAGGCAGGACGGGCATTAACGGTTTACCCCTTACTCGCCTTATTGCGATCGTTCGATCGCCCCATTCCCATTAAGTGGCAGCACGTCCTGTTTTTGGGCAACGTTAAAGGGTCGCTTTCCATGGCCCTGGCCCTCAGCATTCCCCTAGGGCTGCCTGGACGAGAGCAAGTGATTCCCCTTGTATTTGGGACTGTTCTAGTTTCACTGGTTGGGCAGGGATTGAGCCTCCCATGGTTGGTCAAACGGTTGAGACTATCCAGCGTTTCTAACATCAGACAGCAGGTAGAAGAATCTCAAATTCAGCTAATTGCCGCCAAAGCCGCCCAGGATGAGCTAGACAGCCTGCTGAAGTCGGGGGTTTTGCCAAAGGCCGTTTACGAAGAATTGCGGGCAGCTTACCAGGCCAGAGTGGCGGTATCCGAACGGCGATTGCGGGATCTCTATAATCAACGCCCAGATCAAGCTTTAGGAAAGGGAGACGATCGCACTAAGCTAGATGCAATCCAGCGACGGTTGCTGCTTGCAGAAAAAGGAGCCGTCAATGATGCCCTCCGCAAACGGATTATTTCTGAAGACTTGGTGCAAACCTACATCCAAGACCTCAATGAGAGACTTCTAACGTTAGACGATGACTAGAGCAAATCCCCATAAAGTCAATCATCTGACGCACCAAACCGGGCTTTGTTACCACCAGGATCGTTGAGCCAGCATCTAGCCGGGTGTTGCCATTCGGAATGATCAAATCGGCGCAGACATGGCATTGATAGCCGATAATCAGCGAACCCGTGGGGAAGTTTGGATCTTGGGCAATTTCGGCCACCGTCCGTCCGGCAATGTAACAATCACTCGGCACAGGTAGTTTAAGTACCTCTACTTGCCCCTGTTCAAAGTGCATCATTGATTCTACTTCGGGATATTCCAGCGCGTTCACCATTGTGGTAATCGCAATATCCAATGTGCTGATCACATGGCTGGCTCCAGCAATCCGATAAGGTTCCAAAAAGTCTCGCTCACTCATGCGAACCACAATCATGGGAACGCCATATCGTTTGGAGAGCGTCACCAGTGCCAGGTTCATCGCATCGCTGCTGAGGGTCGCAGCCACCGCATCGGCTTTACGAATTCCCGCTTCATTTAACACTGTTGTGCTGACGGCACTCCCTTCAAACGCCATGACTCCCACCTTCTCGCGGGCATACTGACAGGCGATCGGGTCAGTATCAACCACTGCAACCGTATGGCCCATTTCCAGTAGGGCTTGGGCTAACCGTAACCCCATCATTCCGGCTCCACCAATCAACACATACATGGCTCACTTTGCCTCGCTAGTTGAAAATTTGTTAGCAGTTCCGTAAAGACAGGGTTCATCGCTTTGGGGATGTACTCTAATTTGAATAACCCCTAAAGGCTTTGAACCCTTTGATTTCTGATGCACTACATCAGACCTAATTCATTTCTATTTTCGTTGATTCATTGCAACTTTCACAGAACTCCTTCTACTGATGCTTGATAAAGCATTTCTACCTTCGGTAAACGATCGCCTGGACAATGCTGCAAGAAATCGATGATTTGATGTAAGAATTGGGGCTGAGTGGCAACCAATACAGTCGAGCCTGCTTCAAGCACTGTCCCTCCGTGCGGAACGACTAGATTTGTATGCGGGTGAGACTGATAGCCAATAATCAGAGAATTTTCTGGAAAGTTAGGATTTTGGGCAATTTCTGAAATCCTTTGACCCACCACATCACAGCGTTCGGGAATGGACAGCTTAAGAATTTCAATTTGCCCTTGCTCAAAGTGCATCATCGAATCCACTTCAGGATATTCGATCGCCCTCACCATTGTAGAAACGCCCAAATCCACCGTGCTGATAATGTGATGGGCCCCAGCAATCCGCAACGGTTCAGTAAAGTCTCTGTGACGCATGCGCGACAGAATATGAGGTACTCCAAAATGACGAGCTAAAGACACCATCGCAAGATTTAGAGCATCACTCCGCAACACCGCTGCCACCGAATCCGCCTTGCGAATGCCTGCGGTCAAAAGCACTTCTGTACTCACCGCACTCCCCTCAAATGCCATCACACCACACTGTTCCCGCGCTTGACGACAGGCAGCAGGGTCAATATCAATAATGGCAACTGTATGTCCAAGTTCCAACAAGTCTTGAGCCAGGCTGAGACCCACTAATCCGGCTCCGCCAATGATTACATACATGATGCCCTCCTTCCATTCGTATCTGCTGCTTCCCAAGTGTCACTTTAGCTCAATGCTTGTAGAGACAACACGAGGCTTCAGCATAAGGTGGATGGCATGTTAGAAGCGTAATGCAGATCACATACGGATCACAGCGAGCCGATCAATACCCTGAAAACTGTTCTTGGTACGCCAAATACGCAGCCTCCAGAAACACATCGGAAGTCATGCCGTCTGGAATCGTTTCAAGCTGAATCACCGATCGCACCTGTCGCGCCAAGTTCAGGCTGAGTTCTGCTTCCGCCAAGCGGCTCATAAAGGAACGGCGTTGTAAGTATTCGCTAATGACTGCAAATTGGTCAGGCTGGAGTTTTGCTAAGTTTGCCTGCTGTGGAAGGTCTACTGCAAAAGCCTTAGCCGCATCAGATAGGGTAATTGCCCGTTGATTCGCCCGATTTTCCTGAATCACCACCGTTCCAGCGGCCCAGTCTCCCAGCCGCTTTTCGCGCTTACCAAAAAAGATTAGAAACGCTCCCAGGAACAGGAAAAAGTCGATCGGCTGGATTAGAGAACGCAATACCGCCTGAGCCAGTCCAATCGGTCTGCCATCATCCCGAATCACGCGGATTTTAGCAGCACGTTTGCCGGGAGTTTGCCCCTGACGCAGCACCTCAAACCCAACAAAATAGCCCGTTGTGCCAATGAAAAACAGCAACAGACCGATCGCCAACAGCCACAGCGACAGCCCACTGTAATCCAGTTCGGCTTGTTCCAAATAGGTTAAAAGTTGGTAAGAAAAAATTCCCCAAACCGTCCAGAATAAAATAGAACCCATCAGCAGAATCGTATAGTCCACCAGGATGGCGTAGATCCGATTGCCAATTCCAGCCAGGGTAAATTCTAATTCGACGCTTTCCGGTGTCACTAAACTGACCCGCTGAAATAGCTGCATCACCGAAGCGGCTGAACCGTCCTGCGACTCGATCGTCAGCCCCATTCCTTCCCGACGGCTGCGTAGGTCATAGTAAAGAACCGCCTTTGTGCATTGCCAGATGGGCAGTAAAAGAATGCTCAAACCAATTCCCAAGGCATAGCTGCCCACAAAGGAAGACACAAAGAACCCGTCATTCCCAACCGGGTCAAGCGAAATGGCGAGCAGTTGTAAAAGCGAACTCACCACCTGAAAAAGCACCTGAAACGGAGTCAAAACCGCCACCACTAGCATTAAAAGCAGCACAACCCGCCACCCGCTTTTCGTCGTCAAATTCCAACTGCGGCCTAAGGATGCTGCTGCTCCGGATGCTGGCTCAATGGCATAGACCACTTCAGGCACAAAAAAACGGGCTAGCATCCATAGAAAGAAGATAATCGCCGGAATGCCCACCACCGCCAACAAACCCAGCGTGGCAAACCCGATCGCCATCAGCGTGGCATCATCCGGTGTCGCTTCCGCAGTAATGGCATCTAACCCCGTCACTGCAAAAATCAGTATGACCAGCAGAATCGTTAACAGGATATAAAACCCAATGAACAACCCCATAAACAGCAGAGACAGCAGAAAGCTAATCAGCCAAAACCCCCACATTCGCCGATTCGTGTATTGACTGGCGGCAGCAGCAGTTTCTGGAACCAGGATTAATTCACCAAACGATTTCCGGGCAATGGCGGCGGCAAACGCCTGATACTTGGCAAAACCCATCAGCAGCAAGCCCAACGAAATCGGCACGATCGCAATTAGCCAGCCTGTATTTCCAGATTGAACGAACCCAAACACGCTACCCACCAATACAATCAACGGGACAACGAACCAAGCCGTACCCACTGCCGCCAGCCAAGCATACTCTTTAAACTGTTTGCGATAAAGCTGTAACCCAGCACTGAGGATATTTCCAGCACTTAAAAACTGAATTGGCGTAAGCGATCGAGGTTGAGAAGACATAGCCCATATCCATGTTGAGCGGCGGAATCGAACGGGTGAAACGGTAGCAGGGCAACTCAGATGATGTTGAGAACCCAAATTGAGGCTAGCTTAGCCTAGATGCAGCAGGCAAGCAGTTCGCACGATGGAAAATCAGAAATTTCAGGCTTTCGTAGCCCATTGAGCAAAGTAACTTAAAAACAAGATTTCAAAGATATAAAGCTAAAAACCCTAAAAGATATTCCCAAAAGATATAAAGATATAAATCCCCAAAATCAGCACTTTCAACACAAATCTCTATGAATATTCAGCGTTGGGTTGCCCGACGAGAACAAAGCTGGAACCAACTCCATGATTTACTACAACAGGCAGAACGAAAGGGAATTCAATCTTTGAGTGCAGGCGAAATTGAAACCCTGGCCAGCCTTTATCGATCG
Source organism: filamentous cyanobacterium CCP2 (assembly GCA_003003615.1). Lineage (GTDB taxonomy): Bacteria > Cyanobacteriota > Cyanobacteriia > Elainellales > Elainellaceae > Egbenema. The sequence goes on from PVWD01000012.1 coordinate 23,421, forward strand.
GTGTCAGCCGACTTAGCACGGGCCCGAACTCATCAGGTGGGCGAATTAATTATCCAAAATCTGCAATCGTTGGCAACGCGGAGCTATACGCAAATCTATCAGGGTTCTCGTCGGCAAGAATGGCACGCAGTTCGAGATTTTTTTTGGTGGGGGTTTCCTGCGGTGGTGCAGCAGTCGAAGGGGTATATCGCCCTATCGGTGGTGTTGTTTGTGGGGGCGGGTTTAGTCAGTTGGTGGTTTGCCTGGCGAGATCCAACGTTTTTGGCGTTAATTGTGCCACCAGAATTAATTAGCCAAGTGCGCGATCGGCAGGAACTTTGGACAGGCTCAATTGTGGGGACTGAACCCTTCGCCTCCACCAATATCATGATCAACAACATTCGGGTTACGTTCAATGTGCTGGCAGGCGGCATGACCGCAGGCATTTTGACCACTTACATTGTGTTGCTCAACGGCGTGTTGATTGGGGCGATCGGGGCGTTGGTGGGGCAAAATAATTTGGCATTTCCGTTTTGGGCGTTTGTGTTTCCCCATGGTGCGTTGGAGCTGCCCGCCATTTTTATGTCTGCCGGAGCCGGATTCTTATTAGCAAAGGCGATCGTTTTTCCAGGCAAATATCGACGGGTGGATGCGCTGAAACGGTATGGACAGCAAGCGGCTCAACTGATGTTTGGAGTGGTGCCTCTACTGGTAATTGCAGGCGTGATTGAAGGATTTTTCTCCCCTAATCCAGCAATTCCTGATGTGCTGAAATATGTAACTGGGATCATTCTGTTTGTTTGCCTGATCAGGTACTTAGGACGCAAACCGATCGCATCAAAAATGTAAATTTCAGACAAACTTAACTAATTTTTAAACCCAAAATTAACCTCCCCATGCATAAATTGAGGCAGCATCTCAATTAAAATTTGATGAAGATTTAACCGGGGATCGCCCGCTTCATCAGTGATCCCCCGATTTTCTTAAGAAACTGAGGTTGCATTCTTCAGGGAAGGCTGACATAATTTATGACGAAGTTTAACTAAAAAATGATTTTCTCAAAAATACTTTAAGCCACTTCAGCTAAAGCGATCGGAGGATATCAAACCATTTAGTTTCCTTTAGGGCTTTTGCGCCATCATGGTGCAATTTTATTGACTTAACGCTGTTTTATTTACATCCTTTTTTTAAGGGTTTTATGATAGAAAACACTCAGTCCATTCGTTGTCCAAACTGCGGTAGTTTGGCAGAACGTGAATATATTATTAGCAGCCAAATTGTCCGAACTCAATGTCCATCGTGCGACTACCTGATGATTTTGTGTTCGCGCACCAATAAGGTAATTGAGGCCTATGCACCGGGCATTCCGGTTCGTCATGGAAGTTAAGCATTTAATCAGGTGATTCGTAGCGCAGGCCTCTTGCCTGCCAGTAGAACTGCCAGTGAGACATGCCCGATCGCAATGACCAAATTTATTTTTTAACCGCCATCTTGGGGACAAGGGGCAAAACTCCTTTGCCGCTATCGGTAGGGCTATTGCACAGCAATTTGCGAGTTGGGTTTTGGCTTATCGATCGATCGGTTTCCCGAATTGCCAGGAAAAAAGACGCTATTACGGAGCGAATCTAGCAGGAAATGAGGTGGGTTCGTGTCTGGCTTGCGCTGAATGACTCGGCGGATACTCCAGGTGCAAAGCCCGATTAATCTAGCTAGATCGGCTAGCCCTGCGTATAGGAACCCGTGATTTTTGACAAAATAGCGTCTGCGGGAGTCAAAAACGTATTGAGGTAAACGCTTAGGGGCAGATTCGCGATCGGTAACTCCGGTACTCTGTCCGGCAATGTGCATCACTCGGCTAGCAGGAACATACCAGCAAGGCCAGCCCGCCCGCTTTGCCTGTAAACAAAAGTCGGTTTCCTCATAGTAAAGGAAGTACGCTTCATCCATCAGTCCGATCGCCTCAAAGACTTGCCGACGAATCATCATGCTGGCACCGGGCAACCAGTCGATCGGTTGGGGTTGATCGCCCATCTTTTGAGCCACGATCCACTTAGACAAGAGTTTGCTCACGAGTCCTAACCGCATTCCCTGTTCCAACTCACTCAAAATGCTGGGAAACCGAAAGGCAAACGGCCACAGGCTACCATCTGGGTTTTCTAAACTGCTGCCCATAATGCCGACGGTTGGATGCTGTTCACCAAAGTCTACCAGTGCTTTGAGGCAACCCGGACGCACCTGAGCATCGGGATTGAGTAAGAGGAAATAGGATGGGGGATGGGGTTGCTCAAGGGCAGGGCGAATCGCCAAGTTATTACCGTAGGCATAGCCGCCGTTATGGTTTGAGGGGATGAGAGCCGCCCAACTGTCCCAAGCTTCTGCGGTGATCGCAGCACTGATTTTTTCAACAGAACCATCGCCAGAATCATTATCGACGACGACGACACGAGTTCCTGACACTGATCGCACTTCGCTAGCCAAGGAACGCAAACATTCAATGGTTAGATGAGACGTGCGGTAGTTCACAATCACAACCATGAGTTGACATGGAGTTGCTTCGTTAAAATTTGTGCTGTCAATTGCAGTTGTCATAGGGTGAATCACCATAAAACGAAGAATTGCGAACGAAGGAGGGAACATTCCATTGATGTAAATGAATCGATTTCCGTAGCGCAGGCATCTTGCCTGCCAGTGGGCGATCCGTCACACAAAAGAATTGCGAACTAGGAACGATCAACTGTGGATTAAATTATCTGAGCCGAGCGATCGTTCTGTTTGGTTGACTGGGCAGGCAAGATGCCCACCCCACAAGAATTTCAGTTTATTGAATTTTGATGCTGTAGGGGCACGATGCTCGTTAAACATGCACAGGGGTGATTGATTGGTAGCGCAGGCATCTTGCCTGCCAGTGAGACTGAATGCTTAACCGCCATAATGCCCCTCTATTTAGTGCCAGCCATTCTGCGAAGTTGCTTTACAGAACAGCATTCATGTACGCCTGGATGGCCTCAGCCATGACTTGAACATTTGGCTCTTGCAGCATACTGGAGTGTCCACCTGGCATCTCGTAGACTTTTACCTGCTCAACTCGTTCTTCCCAACCCAGCAGAGGGTCGCTGAAAATCTCAGTGTAGGGTGTATCGTCAATTACTGTTCCGTCGAATATGCTGCTTTTCTGCGTGGCAAGAAACAGTAGCACTTCTCCAGGATAAGGTGCTTCAGGCACATATTCTTTCTCCGCAAATCTTAGAACGGCCCAGACTGGAATATTGCTGAGGAACTTGGGAAGGGGCCAGCCGCGATCGAGGTAATATCGGAAGAGTTTCAATTTGGTTTTCCGTTGAATGGCTGCACTTCTTGAGGTCAATTCGTAAACAAGAAGGTTGATGATCTTTGTCCAGATTGTTTTGAGGAGGTAAAACAATCGCTGGTGCGGAGCCAGTTGCTTAACCTGACGCAAGGATTGGGAGAAGCCATCCATCCGTTGATTGGCAATGTAATTTGTGCGGACGGATGCTTTCACATCAGCTGCATCCAGGAGGGCAATCATTTTCACCGTTTGTCCTTCGCGGTGGAGCTTCCGGGCTACCTCGAAGGCGAGAAAACCGCCAATGCAAAGCCCACTCAGCAAATAAGGCCCCTCAGGCTGTACCGATCGAATTTGCTCGGTGTAGAAGTCTACCATTTCTTCCAGGCGGGTGTGCAGCATGGGGAAGCCATCTCTGCTGTAGGGTTGAATTCCGTAAACGGGATGGTCGGCATTCAAGCTGAAGGCTAACTGTCGATAAGGAATGATTTCGCCTTCACCGTCATGAATAAAGAAAATGGGAGGTTTGTTAGAACTGCCCTTTCTCAGCAAGACGATCGAGTTGTGTAGATCCGAAGGCTTAGATTCCCGCAGGACATCAGCAAGCTGAGCAATGGTGGGTTCAGTCAACAGGGTACTGAGGGGTAGCGTTTTGCCAAATGCTTCCTCAATTTTCATCATCAGCGCGATCGACTGAAGCGAATCTCCACCAATTTCAAAGAAATCATCCTCAACCCCGATCGGACTAATGCCGAGCACGATTTCCCAAATCTGAACGAGTTGCTGTTCATACTCATCTCGCGGAGCCACAAAGGATCTGAAGCCTGCCAAATCTTCCTGGGTTGGTGCAGGTAATGCCTGGCGATCGACCTTTTGGTTAATGTTGACGGGCAGTGCCTCCAACACGACAAACGTGCTGGGAACCATATAGTCTGGCAGTTTGGCTTGCAAAAACCGCCGAATTTCAGCTTTGTTAGGGGTTTGTAAAGGACTGGGCACAATGTAAGCCACTAAACTTTTCTCACTCTTGCCCAATTCCCGCGCCACGACAACCCCTTCCCGCACACCAGGAGCTTTCCGCAAAGCCGCCTCAATTTCACCGGGTTCAATCCGAATGCCCCGCAGCTTGATTTGATAGTCAGAACGACCCAAAATTTCTAAGTTGCCTGCCTCATCAAACCGACCCAAATCCCCTGTGCGGTAGAAGCGTTGACCGTCAATTGTGATGAACTTTTCGGCGGTTAATTCTTCCCGATTCAGATATCCCTGGGTAATGCCATCCCCACCAAAATGAATTTCACCTACCACGCCGATCGGAACTAGGTTTTGATGCGGATCATAGAGGCGCACGGAGACGTTATTGAACGGCTTCCCGACTTTCGTTTTAGTGATAGTTTGGTCACGCAGTACCGGATACGTGCATCCCATACAGCTAATTTCGCTACATCCATAAATCACGTAGATTTCTGCATTAGCGAACACAGTTTTCATATTTTCCAGCAGATCAGGCGGAACAATATCTCCCCCGGAAGAAACATGCTTGAGGTGGTTAAACGTTTGGGTATCGATACCGCTTTCCTGAATGTAGGCGATCAGCTTCCGTAACAAGCTCGGAGACATATGCACGATCGTCGCTTGCTGCAAGGTCTGCACCATTCGCTTGAAATCAAGAACATGGTCACGCTCCAGCAGAATCAGGGTTCCACCTGCCACCAAGGGCGACCATAACTCAAACATGGTAATGCTGAAGGTAAAGCGAGCGATCGCAGGCATCACATCTTGAGTATTAAACCCATATTTTTCTTGAGCCACCCAAATATAGTTCACCAGATTTGCATGGCTAGCCATCACGCCCTTCGGCTTCCCTGTGGTACCAGAGGTGTAGATAATATAAGCCGTCTGGTTCAGGTCGATCGGGTGATTGGGGTTATGGGTTGGCTGGTCTTGAAGCGTCTGCCATTCTTGGTCGAGACACAACACTGTAGGGACAATGGCAGGCACAACCGAAGTCAGATGGGACTGGGTTAACAGGACAGGGGGCTGAGTGTCTTCCAGCATGGCAGCGAGTCGCTCCTGGGGATGACTCGGATCAAGAGGAACATACACACCACCCGCCTTAAAAATGGCTAGAATGCCGACCAAAACCTCCAAAGACGGCTCCATACAGGAAGCCACGCGCACACCGGGTTGCACACCCAGTTGGTTCAGGTAATGGGCTAACTGGTTAGCTTTTTGATTCAGTTCTGCATAGGTTAGATGTTGACCATTGAAGGAGACGGCTCTTTTTTCCGGCCGCTGCACTGCATGATTTTCGATGACTGCAAAAATCGGATGCTGCGGATAGCCAACCGAGAGGCTACTCCACTCTTTATGAAATTGGTGCAGTTCTGCGGGAGTCAGTAGTGGTAAATCTGCAATGGGGCGATCGAGATTGGTCACACTACCTTCAATCATTTGACAGAAATGGCCACTCAAACGCTCAATGGTGCTGTGCTGAAAGAGATGCACATTGTACTCTAGCCGACCTTTAATATCTAAACCGTCATGCAAAATCTGGAGGTGCAAATCGGGCTGCTCTACCTGAGACAACGGTAAATCCACCGTCTCATATTCTGAAGGGTTAGCATCAGCCGAGAAAGAAATTCCTTGGCTATAGGTAAAGGCAACCGTTGAATGCGGTGTATGACAAGAAACGATCGGCAGGGTTTGAAAATCGCTTAGCAGATCAGAAATTTGCTGAACGAGAGACTGAATAGTGCATTCACCTGAAACGGTTGCAGCCAGCCGAACCGTAGGAGCATCGCCTGTGTGATGAGCTAAAAACGTACAGTCTAAATCAATCAAATTTTGTTGGCTATATCGGTATAGAAGTGCCACAAAAGTAGATAGGAGAAAAGCACTGGGTGCAGCTCTATTAGGCGACAGCTGTTGATTAACAAATAGTGGCAGTTGGCGCGGAAAACTAAAATCAATGAATCCTGCTTGATAGGGGGTAGTAGGCAGTTTTAGGAAGTCATAGGGTAACGACAATTTTGAGCGATCGTCGGAAAGAGTGGTTACTTGCATTTGTTGAGGGTACACAGGGTTAGGCAAATGATGTACGTCAGCGAAATGCACCTGCTGATCCACTACTTCTAAAGACAATTCAAGGCTCATAACAAACCTACTTAAGAAATTTCAAAGTTGGTTAACAATGTATAGAAATTACCAAGTTACCCGAAAACTTTATCAGTTTAAATTACAGTTTTGCTCAGGGATTTTTCAGGACTTACTGGCAATTATTTGGAGAAAATTTTTTGGAAAAATTTTTTGAATCTACATCGCTTTTTTACAATCGATACTGTTTCTTTATGGCTTCTACACACATGATTCTAGGTTTTCCGAATGGAGGTTTGTTCCCCACAGACACTTAGTAGATTCATTCTTCCATGATGGTCTATTTGTAGGGGATTTTCGAGATTTGTACTGAATCTTTAATCAGAATCAAGTTTGTATTAAGACCGCGTGTAGCCACTAGTACTTGTTTTGAATCTTGAGCTAGATTCAAATCTAAGTTTCACCTGATATTTTTACTGGGTATATTGCAGAGCTGAAGTTTTTCGCTGCTTTCGCTGTACGAACACTCACTGGAGAAGCTATGTCAAACCCCGTCTGCCCAATCATCGGCATTGATCACTTAGAGTTTTTCGTTGGTAGCGCAAAACAGTCCGCATTCTTCTATTCCAAATGTTTTGGCTTTAAGAACACCGCTTATCGAGGGTTGGAAACAGGTGAGCGCAAAACAACTTCCTATGTTTTAGAACAGGGAGAAATCCGTTTTGTTTTAAGTTCGGCGATGAGTGCCAACCATCCCATTGCCCAAAGCGTTGCAAAGCATGGAGATACGATCGCCGTTGTTGCAATGCAAGTCCCGGATGCAGCGGCAGCCTATCAGTATGCAGTGGAACAGGGTGCAGTCGGAGCGATTCCCCCCACGTCGCAAGCTGATGCTCACGGAACCTATCGCTATGCAGCAGTTCATACATTTGGTGATGTGCTGGTCAAATTTGTCGATCGGCGTGATTACTCAGGCAACTTTGCTCCCGGCTTTGTTCCTCGTTCTGATACTGCTCACTCTGGAGTCGGTCTCACCCGCATTGACCATGTAGTTGGCAATGTAGAAAGAGGGGCAATGGATAGATGGACTCAGTTTTTTGTGAAAACAATGGGCTTTGAAATGCGGATGCATTTTGATGATCAGGCGATTTCCACTGAGTATTCTGCCTTAATGTCAAAAGTGTTACAAAATGGCGGTAAAACCATTGTCAATATCAATGAACCGGCGGATGGTTTACGGAAATCCCAAATTGATGAATATCTAGAGGCACATTACGGCCCAGGAATTCAGCATATTGGTCTAGCAACCAATGATATTGTTCAAACGGTATTAACCCTAAAGCAAGCTGGCGTGGAGTTTCTCCCGATTCCAAAAACCTATTACGAAAATTTGGAAAGTTGGGTACATGAAATTGATGTACCGATCGAAAAGCTAGCCGAATTAGGGATTTTAATCGATCGCGATCAAGATGGCTATTTGCTGCAACTCTTCACTAAACCCCTTGGCGATCGTCCGACCCTGTTTTTTGAAATTATTGAGCGGCATGGTTCACGCGGATTTGGAGCCGGAAACTTTAAGTCTTTGTTCGTCGCATTGGAACGAGAGCAGGCATTGCGCGGCAACCTTTGATTCATGCCGAGGACTCATACCAATCTCCTGCTCCTCCTTAAAGTGTTGCGTTTCGCCCCCTAAATTCCAGCTTTGAGGGTCTGCCGAACAAGGGCATCCCCCTTACCTTCTCATTCTTTTTAGTTCAAACATTCCCAGGCAAACGCTGATTATGGTTATGAGCAAAACACTCCAGCAAATCGATCGGGATTTAATTCACCTGTTACGCGAACGGATTGCCCTTCTAAAAACCTCTACCCCTCCCCCAGTGGATGAACAACTAGACCACGTTCGTTCGTTATTGGCGGATGCAAATATTTCTGAATTCACCTGGCAAACGCTGCTGGTTAACTGCATGGCAGCCCTCGCCACATCCCCCTCTCTTGCAATGCAAATGCAGTCGGAAAGTCGCAAAATTACCATTGTGGGCGGACGGGGAGCAATGGGACGGTTTTGGGTCGATCGTCTAACGGCGGCTGGCCATGCGGTGAGCGTTTTAGAATATGACGGCTGGAATGAAGCTGATTCTCTGCTGGGTAATGCTGACTTGGTACTCATCGCAGTGCCGCTAAAAAGTATGGTTCCCGTCATTCGCCGAGTCGCGCCTTACCTCTCGCCCCAAACGATTCTGGCAGATATTGCCAGTACCAAAACCGAGGTTATGCAGGCGATGCTGGATAGCCATACGGGGCCAGTGGTTGCCTTGCATCCCATGTTTGGCCCAGGAGGAACTTCATTTTTAGGGCAGAAGGTCGTCGTTTGCCCCGGACGCTATCTGCCCCAATCTCAGTGGCTCCTGGATGCGATTGAAATGGATGGTGGCACGCTGATTACCTGCACCCCTGAAGAACACGATGCCATGATGGTGGCGGTTCAGGCAATTCGCTTCTTTTCTAACTTTAGTTTGGGCACTTTTTACGCCAAGGAAGGGGTAGACATTGAGCGGAGTTTTGAATTTTCCAGCCCGCTGTATCGATCGGAGATTAACACCATCAGCCGTTTGGTAGCGCAAGATGCAGCCCTCTATGTCGATATTCTGCTGGCTTCCCCAGAGCGGTGTGAAGCGATCGGGCGATTAGTGGATACCTATGCCCATCTGGCGGATCTACTCAATCAGGGCGATCGGGCCGCTCTGATTGCAGAATTTGAAAAGACGCGCCAATCATTTCAGGCTGGAGCAGGGCGATCGTTAAGTGAAAGCAACTACATGTTAAACAATCTCAGTTCGTTTTTGGCAGCGAAAACGGTTGAAGCCGCTATTGCAAACACACCATCGCCATTACAACTAGACTTGCAGCCAGAATTACAGCCCCAAGCTCTGCTATCCCTTGATGCAGCCGCTTAGATGGCATCGATCAAAACGAGATTGAACAATTTTCTTAGGGGGTGGGCATGACCTACCCCTTCATTGACAGCGATCGAACGGTGTGGGAAAGAACGATTTATACAAATTAAGAAATTATACAAGTTAAGAAAATGATGGGGTAACAATGGGGTAACTTGTAGCGCAAACATCTTGCCTGTTGAGTCTGCGCGGGAAAGATGCCCATCCCAAAAGACAACTACTCGATTATTTTTTGAACTTCCATCAATGGGTTTGAGCTAGTAGCCCCTAATGGCTTGCAAGGCAGGCGTGAAGACTGGTGCAAGATCTGAGTTCACAGAATGAATCGGTTTACAGACATAGGCAGGACTTACGCAAAACCTTCAATTGTAGGGTGGGCACTGCCCACCTTACGCTAAATCTGGAGGTATGAAACAGAGCTTGCGTAAGTCCTGATAGGTTCACAGATATAGGTTCACAATTTCTACATATTTTTTCCTTATTCTGAAAGTGGTTCATTTCAGTTGTCCCAATCATGGATAAATGACTCAGTTAAGGAGAATGGTAATGGACTGTCCCTACTGCGCCGATCGCCTGATTCGTCACATTCAGTACCAGAAAATGTATTGGTTCTGTCGGACGTGTTGGCAACCCATTTTGCTGCTCGAAGTTGAATCGGACGTTTCGCCTTTGACCCATTCAACAGATGCAGTTTATTCAGGTCATTGTGATGTTCACTCATCCCATCATTTAGTGCCCCAATGATCCATCTGGCTGTTAATTCAACGATTCATGTGAACGCAGCATGCCATGCTTCATACAAATTGAAAATGCAAATTAAACTGCCTGAAATCATGGACTTTCAATGAGTTGCTGTCAAATACCGCTTTTTTAAAAATGGATAATATTAACGTTGAAGACTTTGAACTCTACGTCAGTTGGGCGGTCAGCATCCTGCAAACACAGGATTACAACGTAATTCGAGAGTTTCAACAGGAAGCCAAGCTGCATCTGACCCAGGAAGGCTTAACAAACGTTCTAGTATCCGCATTGCATTACCTTGCTGATGCCGACTCAGAAACCTTTCAGTGGGCACTGCACAACTACGATCCACATTTTTATGTCGAGATTCGCCGCAGAACCGTGATTGCGATCGCCCATTATCTCATTCATCAAGGTTTTATACCCGGAAAAGATTTTAGCAGCATTCCTGTGGGCGGGTTGCTCGTTAACCCAGCAGCCAGAAACGCCCTAAAGCAATATACTTCCTCCACTTTTAGCCTTTTTTTGCTACGAGAAATTCTGCATACTTTCAAGCAGGTTTAATGCCTCGTTGATTCAGTGGAGAATTTTAATTAAGGTTAGGGCTTACGCAAAACCCTCATTTGTAGGCACTGCCCACCTTACGCTAGAGCGGGAGGTATGAAACAGTGCTTGCGTAAGTCCTGAAGGGAAAAACCTGGCAGTTGGAACTTGCAAGCAGAAAACCATCTAGAGAATCTGCGAGAGGAACTTCTTGGTGCGCTCTTCTTGCGGGTTGTTGAAAAATGCTTCAGGGGTTCCTTCTTCCACCAACAGCCCGTCTGCCATTAACACCACCCGATCGGCAACCTCACGGGCAAACCCAACTTCGTGCGTGACGCAGACCATTGTTATTCCTGATTTAGCCAGAGAGCGCATCACATCAAGCACTTCCCGCACCATCTCCGGGTCAAGAGCTGACGTGGGTTCATCAAACAGCATAATTTTGGGCTGCATGGCCAGGGCCCGGGCGATCGCCACTCGCTGCTGCTGTCCGCCAGAAAGCTGTCCTGGATATTTGTGAGCCTGTTCCAAAATACCAACCCGCTCTAGAAGCTGCATGGCCACCTCTTCGGCTTTTGCCTTCGTCCAGCGACGCACCCAAATCGGAGACAACGTAATATTCTTCAGCACCGTCAAATGGGGAAACAGATTAAACTGCTGAAACACCATTCCCACTTCCCGGCGAACCGTTTCAATGTTTTTTAAGTCATGGGAAAGCCGAATCCCGTCAATGACGATATTGCCTTTTTGGTAGCTCTCTAGCGCATTAAAGGTACGAATAAATGTAGACTTACCTGACCCAGATGGCCCCATGATAACCACCACCTCTCCCTTTTGCACCGTCAGGCTAACCCCTCGCAAAACGTGAAAATTATTGTCGTACCACTTCTCCACGTTCTCTGCAATAATCATCGGTTCAGAGCGAACTTCAGATAGCGCATCAGTTGAAGGTTCCGCATGAAATTGTGTCATTGTTCGTGATTCTCCCAGATTGACTCAATCATATCTTGTTGACCATTGGCGTTCTGTATCAGAATGTTGCACCCTGAAGGCTCAACTTATTTTTACGGCTCGGTTTCTGCGCTTCGTGATTAGAAAATGCATCCCTGCTGCAACCACTCTGCCAAAGTTTAGTGCCCCGTATTGAGTTGACGCTCTAGCCTGCGGCTGCCCCAGGACATGGCATAGCAAAACAGCCAGTAAATAATGCCGATAAACGTATAGGCTTCCCAATACCGACCAATGAACTGCGGATTGGCCAAAATCGATCGCGTGATGCCCAACAGGTCAATAATGCCGACGATCGATAAAAGCGTTGTATCTTGAAACAAACTGATAAATTGCCCGACGATCGCCGGAATTGAAATTTTTAACGCCTGCGGTAGCACAATCAATGAAGTGACCAGCAAGGGATTTAGCCCCAACGCATTTGCCGCCTCGGTTTGCCCCTTAGGAATGGCTTGCAATCCTCCCCGCACATTTTCCGCGAGGTAGGCCGAACTGAATAGCGTTAACCCAATAATTCCTCGCAAAATGTTGTCTGGTCTTACTCCCTGTGGCAAAAACAACGGAATCATATTTTGCCCAATGAACAGAATGGCAATCAGAGGGATACCGCGAATGATTTCAATATAAAGAATGGAAAGCCATCGAACCACCGGCAATGAACTTTGTCGGCCCAGTGCCAATGCCACACCCAACGGAAAACACAGCACAATACTCACCACTGACATGAACACGGTCAGCAGTAAGCCGCCCCATAAACTTGTGGAAACGGTGGGCAAGCCAAAGCCGCCAGCAATCAGCCACAGCACTACAAAAAACGACAAAAACCAGACAAACGGCAACCATTGCCCAACAACAGGTTTTGCCCTGCCAATTTTTTTTCCGATCCAAGCACTGCCGAGCAGCAAAGCCTCAATTCCTAACAGCACCAGCCGATAGGGTAAAGGAGTTGGTAAGAGAACAGTAATGACCGCAACGATCGCCACCCCAATCAGCACATTCCGGTCAAATAGCTTAGGCACATTCCTGACTAAAACGCCCCAAGTTAAGCCCGACAGAGCAGCAATTAAGCCTAAAACCGTAAACAATCGCCAAAACTGAGCGGCGGGGTAGCGTCCGGCAAAGTACAGCGACCAGTTTGCTGGAACGACCTGCCACTGAGCAGTTGTGGTTGCCCAACCTAAAAAGCTAACCAAAAGGTTGAGCAGTGTTGTCAAAATAATGACCGTCAGCAGGCTATTGAGCCAGTTGCTAAACAGGTTTTTTCGCATCCAGGCGATCGGCCCAACCTGAGTGATGGGGGGAGCATTAGAGGAAGAAGGGGGGAGCGTCGTTGTCATGGGAAGGAAAGACAAGTTTTGGCAGAATATGAGTGAAAAAGTGGGAAAGTCAGCGTTCTTTAATTTGAACGGTGCGGTTGAGGGTATTCATTAAGACGGAAATGACCAGGTTAATAACGAGGTAGGTAATGGCAATTAAAGTCATCACCTCTACGGCGCGACCCGATTGATTGAGGGCAGTGGTGGCAGATGAAAAAATGTCAGGATAGCCGATCGCCAGTGCCAAACTAGAGTTTTTGGCCAAATTCATGTACTGACTGTTGAGGGCAGGAATAATCACCCGTAGGGCCTGGGGAAAAACAACGAGCTGCATAACCAAACCCGATCGTAACCCTAACGCTTTGGCCGCCTCCCATTGCCCCTTGGACACTGCCTGAATTCCGGCTCGGACAATTTCTGCAATAAATGCCCCCGTATAGAAGACCAGGGCAGACAACACGGCTGTGTATTCCAATGACAAACGCAAACCGCCCTCAGGTTCACCGACCTGGTTTAGCTGGGGAACTTGCCAACCCAAGCCAACCACAAGAAGCAGTAAGCCCACAGCACCCAAAACGCCCATCGCGATCAGTTGAGGCTTGCCAGAGGTGCCCTGTTCTTCCATCAGCTTGAGTCGCCACCGCCAGAGCAGCACTGCCGTAACGAGCGCAGCAATCAGCAAAACCAGCGAGACAAACGAGGTAGCAGTATTGGCGGGCCAGGGGATCGCAATGCCCCGACGGCTGGTAAACGCCAGACCAAATAATACATCGTTGGGTTGGTTGGTTCCTGGGGGAGGGGCTGACAGGGTATAGTACACCCCAAAGTACCAGATAAATAATTGCAGCAAGAGTGGAATATTTCTCACCAGTTCCACATAGACCTGGCTCAGTTTGCGCAGCAGCCAATTTTCTGAAAAGCTCGCAATTCCAGCGATGACTCCTAGCACGGTCGTCAGGACAAACCCTACCAAAATCAGCCGCAGGGTATTGACCAGTCCCACAACGAAGGCCCAGTAGTACCGATCGTTTGGGGTATAGGGAATAAGGCTTTCCCCAATGTTGAACCCTGCTTCGTTGAACAAAAAAGAAAAGTTGAACTGCCGTCCCTGTTGCCGGAGGCTTTGGTTGAGGTTGCCCATTAACACGGAAATCAGGACAACCACAAGAATCACGACAAGGGCTTGAACTGCAATTCGTAAAAATCGCGCATCCCGCCAGAAGGGAGTTTTCTCACGATCGCTAAACTGAGTCATGGGTTTGTGAGTTTCTGTCAATTCCATTTAGAATGCTGTAGGAACGTTGAATCTGTCCCTACAGCCAAAGTTTGATTAATGAATCACTACATCATTACAGCAGACTACGAATGTTTAACGGAACGGCGGAGAGTACATTAAACCACCCTCTGTCCAAAGCTGATTTTGGCCGCGATCGAGACCCAACTCGGAAGCTTCACCAACATTGCGATCGAAAATTTCGCCATAATTGCCAACGGACTCAATTACCTTCACCATGTAGTCATTTGGTAAACCCAACTGAGTTCCTAAATCACCTTCAACCCCCAGGAAACGACGAATTTCCGGGTTTTCGCTGCTCAGTTGTTCCTGCACGCTGTCTTGGGTAATGCCAAACTCTTCTGCCTGAATCAAGCCATACGTCACCCACTTCACCACGTCATACCACTTCGAGTCGTTGTTGATGGTGACAGGGCCCAACGGCTCTTTTGACATAACAACATCCAGCAGCACATGCTCATCAGGATTCGGCAGAGTTGTCCGACGGGCTGCCAATTGGGAACGGTCAGACGTGACCCCCTCACACCGTCCTTCCGCATAGGCGGCATAGGTAGCATCAGAATCCTGGAACTTAACCTCGTTGTACTGCACGCCCAATTCCCGCATCCGGTCTGCCAGGTTGAGTTCGGTTGTGGTTCCCGTTTCCACACAAACCGATCGCCCTTCAAAACCGCTCAGGTCAGTAATACCGCTATCTGTACGCACCATCATCCCTTGACCATCAAAGAAAGTTGTAGGTGCAAACTCCAGACCATTTCCTCCCACAGCATCACGGCTCGTTGTCCAGGTGGTGTTGCGGGAAAGCATGTCTACCTCACCCCCAACCACCGCCGTAAACCGCTCCGTTGAGTCTAGATTTCGGTACTCTACTTGGTCTGGGTCGCCAAACAAAGCAGCGGATACCGCCCTACAAACATCAACATCCAAACCGGAATATTCACCTGTAGAATCCACGAAGCTAAAGCCAGGAATACTACCCTCAACCCCGCAGATCAAAGTCCCACGCGAGAGAATCGTATCTAGACGGCTTGTAGCTGCACTGCTTGCTGTTGTTGTACCCTCTGCACCCCCATCGGCAGAACCGCTTGGAGCGGGAGAACAAGCTGCCAAAGCTGCTATAGAAAGCGATGCTGCCAGTAGAAAACGCCACTTTCGCATAGTAATCGCACTCACTCCTTCGATGAATAAAAATGTCACCCAAACAGGGCGTAGTTGCCTTAAAAAGAGCAGATGCACATATCACAGTTGCACATTCTGCCGTTAAAACCAGTCCACTCGCAGTTGCACAGGTAAACAAATGGGCGCATTCCTAATCAAGAGGGCAACCGTCATCAGAGTTTCCGACTATCTGACCTTACCCCCATCAACGCCTTTATTTTTGCTACATTAACCTTCTCGCGGTTCATGCTTTATTTTTGTATCAAAACTTACAAGTTCCGATCGAATCTATCGAGGGGCAGTTGACAGAATGAAGGGAATGTCAACAGCAAGCTGGGTAGGGTGATCGGGAGTCATTTGCAGTTGCTGAATAGAGCTTGCCTGCTCAAACCACGGTTTGTGCAGGTTTTGGTTTAACTCTTTTAGAAGTCTGGGCTGGTTTTGGTAAGTTTGAGGAAGTTAGGGCAATTTTTAGCAGCGGTACATTATCCTGAAAAACAATCAACCTGAAGAACAATCAACCTGAAGAACAATCAGCCTGAAGAACAATATCCGGCAATATTAGCAAGAAGGATGACGTTCTTCAGCGAGATCGCGGATCAGAGGGAGCCGCGTTTGAATATAGGCAGACAAAAGATTCGTTTCGTCATGATTTAAGGGACGCTCCGAACGGACTTGCCGCAGTAGCCATTGTTCCAGTCCTTTATCATCCAGGGTCAGAGGAATGTAGGACTGCGTTGACTCGACTAATGACCAGAATTGCCGTAGCATTATCGGACTCATGGCAACCTCCGCTTAATCTTTTTTTAAGACTTTTCCAGTGTACCTGAATAGACCATTTAGCAGAAATGGCTCCACATAAGATGACACAAGAGTTACAAATTTCGTAATAAAGCGATGAATAACTTGATAGTGGCTTCAGGAGCGCGGCATTTGGGGTGAAGAAGCTTCATCTTGCATTGAGGAAGCGAGGGGAATGACCTTATGAAAATGCCGATAGTCTACAGCGCGGCGACCGTCTGGAGTTCTTGTCAAAATGTCCGCAAAACGAGCATTCCAAAGAATTTCTGCGGGGACATAGGAATGGCGAGTGTGGATGGTTTGGGCAAAGGTTTCATCAATGCCAATCAGTGTCACAATCAGTTCGGCTTCCGCTTCTGCAAAGTGTTCGGGGGACATCCTATACAGAGGGCTGTGTTCGTCAATGGGATGCATGGCAAGCCAAGTGAGGGCAAAAATGGGGGTTTGCGATCGTTCCAGTTTCAAATCAAAAAACCGCCGCATAAACTCGCCTTCTGCGGTAATGATATTTCGTACCAGGGTCAGACGAAGGGTAGCCTCCAAAATTTGGTTGCCTCGCTGATTTGCCGCCCGAAACATTAAGGTGGGAATGCCGTTGCATGGCGCGATCACAGCCGTTTGGCTAAACAAAACTCTGGCCGTTGGACGAGAGAACCGGGCAAACATTAAGCCTGTTGCCATTGCTAACCACAACAAGCCAATTACTGCTTCTAGCGTCACGATTAGATTGGCATAGATCGTTTGGGGATACATTGCCCCATAGCCGATCGAGGCCATGGTTTGCACACTAAAGAAAAATGCATCGGCAAAGGAACCCGGCTGGGCATTGGCAATTCCATTTCTGTCTGCCAGAAAAGCTAAGGCAAAGAATCCATTTAACCCCACATAGGTCAGCACCAACAACCCAATAAAGTGAAACCAGGGCAAGGTCAATAGCAGATGATACAAATCACTCCAGCGAGAATCTGCCACACCGAACTGGACAATATTAAACCCACCCCTCAAATTCACCAAACGCGGCGGATTGGGAGAGCGAGATTTAGCGATCGATCGGGTTGAACGAGGGGGACGGGTAAAGCGTGGAATGGGCATAGGGGCAACGGTGAAATGGGAAGTTCAATAACGATTATTTTCAGTCCTCCATTCTCACTCAGTCTTCAGCACTTTCAAATACACTCGATCGCATCGGGCCGTTTCTACACCCGTACTGAGTTGGTAGCCGCTACGTTCATAAAGTTGTACGGCTTCCTTGAGGACACTAGCTGTCTCAATCCAGATTTGCTCAAATCCTTTGCTGGCAATTCGTTTTTCCAGGGTTTGTAGAAGATACTTCCCCAAACCTTGCCCCCGAACTTCTGGAATGAGATACATTTTGCGAATTTCAACCGCATTCTGCCCTCGTAGGACAGGATAATACCCTGCTGTACCCACCAGCCGAGCTTCCCGCTCAACCACCCAAAATTCGCCACCTGCGGCCCAGTATGCATCTTCCACATATAAAACGTCTTGATCGGCTCCATCCGGCTCAGAGCAAAGGTTATACTCACTTAAAACCAATGCAATTAAATCAACAGCCGCTTGACGATCGGCAGGTTGCCAATTACGGATTAGAAAATCACGGTAAGAGGTTCTCATAAGGATAGGAGCGAGCGGAACAGAAGAGACAAAACAAGAGACGAAAGGGGCAATTAAGGCAGTATACCTGCAAAATGGTGTAGCGGTAGACAGAGCCTACTCATATTAAAGATTTACTGCGATTATCTACAGTGAACGTTTCTAGCCATTGCGATCGCCCTCTTACCACCGAGTTGATCGGCATTCATTCTGCGTTTCGCAACAATAACCTAGCTATGAATTCTAGGTTCAGGGTGTAATGTCGCTAACAATTCACTTTCCACAGTCGCCAATTCTTCCAAACGTTGAGTCACTGTAGGGCGATCGAAATAGGTGGTGGCAAGTGTCCAGTAGATGCCGTAATGTCGTGCTTCCGATGCCATTAAACCTCGGTAAAACTGTGCTAATTCTGGTTCAGGGCAGTGGGCAGCGAGTAGCCCCAAACGCTCATGGCTGCGGGCTTCAATTAAACCGGAAACCAGCAATGAGTCTAATAAGCGATCGGGTTCATGGCGGCGAATCTGAGCTTTTAAGCCTGCCCCATAGGGAGGAGGAGACAACGGAGCTAGGGCAATTCCTCTGCGATCGAGCCATTGATTCACCTGTTCAAAATGTTCTAATTCTTCCTGGGCGATCGAGGTGAGGGTTCTGACGAGTTTGGTGCTGGAGGGATAGCGGAAAATTAGGTTTAACGCCACGCCCGCCGCTTTCCGTTCACAGTGGGAATGATCCAGCAAAATCATGTCTAAATTTTCGATCGCCTGCTCTACCCAGGCAGTAGAGGTCGGCTGTTGCAGAAACTTAATTGGCTGTTGAATAGTGTGCATACGAAACGGCTTACCGATTACCCATTACCCAAAACGCTACCGAAGATTCTGAAAAATTCCTTGCCATAAACCAACGATCTGTTCCCAGAGTTCTCTGGGGCCAATGCCAAAGACAAGCTGCAAGAGCAAAACCACGATCGCGATCGTAATTGCCGTGCTAATGGCAGACTTCGCCACCCGAAGCAAGAAGGTGAAGACCAGAAACGAAACAATCAGTGCTGCAAGGATGAGAATGGGTTCCATGTCCCTATTGTGCCAGCCTTTTTGCCAATTTTGGCTTAGCAACTGGCAACCTGTCCAATCAGGTGGTTGATGGGCAGTTGGGTTATGGGCGGTTAGGCATTAACTTCTCGCGGTTCTGTTCAAACTCAAAATGCAGATTGTAGATTGCATTAAGCAAATCTCGATCGCGGTGAGCCTGAATTTCAGCCCACTGACACGGCTCGGTGCGGCGGGTGTCCCAACTGAGCAGTTGCAGCCCATTCCAAAAGGTGTGGTGGCCGTTTTGCGGTGTGGATAGGTCAAGTTCCAGCCGACACTGAGGATGGGCGGCAATGAAATCCCAGTTGGCTTGCTGTACGGCACTCCAGTTGCTATCGTCTACCACAATTAATGCTTGATCTGCTAAAAAGGGACGGGCTAGCAGTAATCCCATGAGCTGCGATCGGTAGTCATGGGCCCCGTCATATAGGTACACGCCGATCTTATCGTCGCTCTGCAATTGCCCTAAATCGTAGAAAAACGCTTCAAAGTCTTGATTGCAAAAGCAAACCTGCTCTGATAAACCAAAGGTTTCCAAATTTGCTGCCAAAATCGCTTCCCCTTCACCAGACGGATCAAATTCTGAGAAGTTATCCACCGCATAGGCCAGACGATCGGGCTGATCTAGCAACGCCCCAATTAACGTTGAACCCCGAAAGCTGCCAATTTCACAGTAAATTTCGTTTGGCTCCATGCAATGCACCGCCTCATTCAGCAACTGCATCACATTCAGCGTGGTCATGCCCTGCACCCGGTTGAGAACCGCTTGAAAGCGATCGGACTTGGGCTGCACAGCATCCATTTCCCAGTGATAATACAGCGAGGGTAAGGCTTCTAGAAACCGTTGGTAGTCCATATCTCCCCAAAAGAACTCCCCCAAAGGGCAATCTATATTCCAAAAGCAAACTACCCTCAGCGTACCCACCTACCTGGGGTTTCCCTTCTCTCCCATTACATGCACCACCAACTCCCGAACGTGGCTCCGCTGCCGATGCTCCCAAATGTAAATACCCTGCCAGGTGCCCAAAACCAGCCGACCATTGGCGATCGGAATTTGTTCGGAGGTGTGGGTGAGGACGGTGCGAATGTGGGCTGGCATATCGTCTGGGCCTTCGGTGCTGTGGATGTAATGGTTTCCTTCTGGAACCAGCTTTGCCAGAAAATTTGTCAGATCTGCCAACACATCAGGATCAGCGTTTTCTTGAATAATCAAACTGGCTGAAGTATGCCGCAGAAATAGGGTACAGAGTCCGGTTTGAATCCCAGAATCAGCAACCACCTCTGCCACTTTAGACGTGACTTTGTGCAGGGCCTTGCCGCTGGTTTGGATCTTAATTGCCTGTTGATAATGGGTCATCGGGTCAAAACTCAATACAATCTTCTAGTTTGATTTAAACAAATCCCACGACAAATCCCATGACAAATCCGATCGCCCCCACCAGAATTACCCGTAATGAATCACCTGTAAACCCAATGTGCAACTTGTTCCAATCTCTTGTGGGATGGGCATCTTACCCGTTCAGACTCAGCAGGCAAGATGCCTGCGCTACAGAAAATCAGAAATTTCAGACTTTAAGTTGCACATCGCGTCTGTAATCAATTAAAACTGCAAACTTGTCACGCAGATCCCATCGCACCTTTCCCGACTCCCCACTCTCGACTCTCCACTCCCCAAACTGGGAACCTTCTCCGATCGATCGCGTCAAAAATTGAGATGAGCTAGCCCCTTCAATTTCGTTCAGCGAATGATTTGGATTCTAGTGATTTAGGCTCTACGAGGTCATTCAGGTTCTACAGGTCATTCAGGCAGGTTTGTTGAGTGGTTTTGCTCAACAGGCTGTTTTGTTCATCCAGAATTGGTATAAGGAAAACCAAAATGCGATCGAATCGTTCTCTGTTGGGGCCGGTGTTGCCCATCTCATTAACGTTTTTAAATCAGCGTCCGGGGCGTTCTTCAACGACATCGCGAGATTTTGGCAATACGCTTGGAACTGCCGAAAATGTGGGTTCGCTCAAACGTCGTGCCAGCTACAACTACACAGGGCAGGTTGGCGGTTCGGATCTAGACTTTTTCCGCTTTCGAGTCAGAAACAGGCGTAGACCCTTTTCCCTATCGTTAAACAACAACAGCCAATTTCGGCAGCCGATCGCCGTGACGGTGTTAGACCAGCAGGGCAGACCTGTTGTGCGAAACGGCAGCTTTTTGTTTAAAAATATTGAAGCGGGGCAAACAGGTACTATCTCTGTACCGCAACTGGGTAAGGGCACTTTCTTTTTACGCTTGCAAAGTGCCACTGGCAGAAATGAACCCTATGATTTGAGCTTTTCCCTGACGCAGCAGCAGGCTCCCATCTTGGGCAGCAGCAGAGTCACCAACCTGGGGACATTACAACCAAACCGAGCCTATAACGCTACAGGCAGAGTGGGTGGTGCAGCAGTAGACCTTTATCGCTTTAATGTGAATGCATTGAGTCGCGTCTCAGCTTCCCTATTCAGCGATCGGTTTAACCGCAGTCCGATTGCCTTTTCCATCCTCGACCGTAGCAGACGCACCGTACAAACCGACAATGGACGGTTCCTGTTCACCAACCTGAACCCCGGACAAACCGATCGACTATTCGCACCTACCCTTGCTTCTGGGGAATACTATCTCCGCGTCCAGAGTGATGCGGGTCGCAATGAGCAGTATCAATTTAGCTTAGTGCGATCGAATGTTTCGGTACGTCCCTTAGCGGCGTGATATTAAGCGATCGAGCGTTTTTCCCTGTAGGGCAGGCATCTTGCCTGCCATTTGTCTAAGCAGCTTACCCACCATCTGAGCATCTTGCCTGCCATTTGTCTTTTGCCTACAGATTGAGCTGTTACTCAGCAGCTTGAGAATTTTCCTCAGCCGATCGGGCCGTTTCCTTTTCATCTAGCCAGGGGGAGTCGTAGTGGTTCCAGGGCAAGATGGGGCTATTGGGCAAGTTGCTTGTTAGGACGGTGATATTCTTCAAATCAGGCTCAGGCAGCTTGATTCGGACAGCAGAATCCTCAACGCACGGATGAGTGGCAATCATATTTCAAAAGTGTAAAGAGTATAAAGTAACTCCAAACAAGAGATATCCAGGGATTTGGCTATCTCTATCCTTTAAGAATAGCTTTTTCTGATTGAGAGTGCCAATTGTGAAAACCAGGTCTTAAAAAGCCAGCGTCACAATCCACAGGACGTGAGACAGTGTAACAATCAGCGTTGCCCAGATCACATAGGTTGCCAATGAAAGGGCTTGAGTAATGTCGTCGAGTCGCTGTTTGTTTGCCTTGTAAACCTCGATTAGGTTGGTTAGCATTTGCAGCCGATACTCATCAGGAGAAAGGGCAAGATAGCGTTCGATCGACTCTCGATCTTCAAGATTCGGTGTCACCAGGGGCTGACGTGGCAAAAGCGCGTAAATTAATACGCTAAAGCTGAATAGGAATCCGATTACTTCTGCGACGCTAAACAGACTAACAGTAAATAGTAAACGGGATATTGATAATACCGTCAGCAGGGCAGTATTGGTAACAAATAAAATATTTAACTGAGTCAGCGAAAGTTGCCGCAGTTGCTGCTGTTGGTTTAACACCGATCGAGCGTCTTGCATCGCTAAATTCAGTGTGACAAAGACATCCGATTTTTGCTCAAGTTCCATTGAATTGTCATGCTGTTTTGCAAGTCACTCACCATCGATTCATTCCATGATTCATTTCATGATCAGTCAACCGTTATGAATCTGTATGCAAATATTCGACGATCGCTTTTGCAATCACTTTATTACCATCTTTCTGCAACGGTTGGTGCTGCTCCGGAGGATGAGGCGGTTCCTGCAAAAAATTCCAATTTCCCTGAAAAAATTCTTCAGGGGTCAAGATGCGATGACGGTGAGTATTGCGGATTCCTTCAATTAAAACCGGAGCCTCAGCAAAATCATCACGGGTAATCGTCACCAGCGGCACATCCATCCGGCAGGCCTCAGCAAAGGTGCTATATCCTGGCTTAGACACCACCTGGCCGCACAGGGGCATAAAGTCTACGGGTCGCACCATCCGTTCATGGGGTGTCCCGTTCAGCATCGCACTGACTTTGACCAGATTCGGCAAGTCTGGAGCCTGACGATCGAAGGTAATGAACTGCCAGTCTGGAAAGCGTTCCAGGTTGTGGTAAGGAATTTGGTCTAGCCCCAACCCGCCAAAGGTCAGTAAAGCTGTGCGTTCAACGGGAGCGGTGAGGTTAAACCACTGGCGCATTTCCGCCACCGAATAGTAGGGTGAACCACCCGTTAAGCCGGTATCGATTACCGTCGGAAAGGCACTCATGGGTTCATGAAACGGCAGCCGATAGAGCCGATCGCACCCGCTAAACCGTTCACCAATCCAGTCTGCTAGTTCAACAAATTCACCACCCCAGTCTCGATAGATAAAATCCCAGCCAAAATTGCTGATCATCCAGCAGGGAACCCCCGCAGCACGGGCGATCGAAGTGGCGATCGGCGGAATGTCGGCAATCACTAAACCCACCCGATTTTGTCGAATAAATGCCACTTCTCCAGCAACCGTCTTTTTTTCCTGAGCGCGGATTTGCTTCAGCTTTTCCAGGGTGGCCGCCTTGTCCATTGTGATGCTGTCGCTCTGCACCACGCCAATATCTAGCGGCATTGGACGATGAATAAAATCTTCCCGCAAGTACGACTCCAGCAGCCACCGGGGAGCCGTTGTCACCAAAGCAATTACCACCTCTGGGCAAATTCGCTTTACCTCCGCCAAAACCGAAGCCGTACGGGTGGCATGGCCAAACCCATGATTGGTCACTGCGGCATAAAGAATGGGCTGGGGCATTACTCCCACACTCCTACATAAATTCGATTGCCTGCCTGTTCAATCACGCCTTGCACGGAACCGTTATTAATGGTGTAGGACGGAATTTCTCCCCGTCGGACTTGCTCCAAAGCTTGCTCAATTTCTGGGCTACTGCGATAGTTCAACATGCCGTTGAGGGCAGTCCGCATCACGTTGGCATCGGTGTAGGGCGAAAAGTAGGCTTCAGTACGTTCCACCTGATTATTGGCGCGATCGTAGATGTAAACCAGATCCACCTGTTCCGGCACAATGTAAGTAACAATCCGGAAATTACCGCCTTCATCTCGCTGGCGATCGGGTTCACCTAGCTGTTGCACCACCTGCTGTTCGCTGGTTCCTGGTGGGAAACCCGGTACGCTGGAAATTGGACTGCCGATCGCAGGCGGTTGGGGACGATCTGCCGGACGCTCTGGGGCTTGGGGGGGCAGGGCTTCAATGCTGTCCTCTGGGTCTGATGAGTCTACGGG
>PVWD01000400.1 GCA_003003615.1 filamentous cyanobacterium CCP2
GGTTTAGTGTAGCGGGTTGCAAGAGAGGGTAGGCAAGAGGACTGTCCCACAAGAATTTCGATCGTCGGTGTGTCAGTCTCAGGGAAATATTGAATTTTCATTGTGCTAATTGCCCTTCTACGATCGCAGTTTCTAGGCTCAGCCTGTTGATTGCTCCTGCAAAGTTTTAAAGATTGCGTCTCGGCTAACGGGTTCTGTGTTTTCTCCCTTTTCCATTGCCTTTGCCAAAGCGATGTCTTCCATTGCTTCAATAATCAAATCGGTGAAGACTTCTTTTTGCTCTTGCAGAATCTCTACGATCGCGGTCTTGAGCAGGTCTTTGAGTTGGTTGGTGTCCAGTGCTGTTTCTGACATGGTGTGGCTTGGCTCTAACGAAGGTCGATCGGGATGGCGACGACTTTTCCTTCGCGGTCGTAGTCCAGAATGAGATCATCGGTAATGGCATCAGTGGTGGCGATCGGTGCGGTTATTGCTATTCAGCAGCAAGTCGTACGATCCTTATGCTAATTTTGCTTTGAAATAATGGTGTAAATTGGCGATCGTTAGATCTGGTACTTCGTCCCATTTGGAAAGGGCTATTCCTTGATATCCACTGCGCGAAGCATGCTGCTTGAGTGATGTTTCAAACTTTTGACGCAAGCTCGGTTGAATGGTGAACTTCAGTACGTCTCGTAGTGCAAGGAAATGTGACTGAGCTTTCAGTGTTTCGTATAGCTCTTGTTCTAACGGTTCTACCGTAACTAAGTTTGCTTGTGTATTTTTTGAGGAAGACTCAGTTACAAGTGGCTCTGACTCTAAAAGTTCTTGTTCACGAGGAGTTAGCTCTTGCAGCCAAACTACATGATTTTGCCATGTATTAAGCAGTACTAAATCATGCGTTTGAACTCTGATCATCTCTGGAAACAAGAAATCCAATTCGTTTGAGGATTCACAACTGTCAATGATTTTGAGAGAATCGTCACGAATTTTTTCCTGGAGGCTTGAGAGACGGCTATCGACGACATCGTATGCTCCAAGAAGTTCATAGGTTTTAGTAATAGCTTGATCGATCGCCCAAACACATTCCTGCCGTCGAAGCTGACCTGCCGCACAAACTCCTTGAAGTAATTGTGGAGCGTCGTAGTCTGCCAACGCACCATACAGCATCTGTTGAGCATTTGTAATGCCCATGTTTCTTAAACTTGTATCTGGAAGCTTGAGAGCGTCGTTTAAGCAGATCAAGGCTTTTGTAAACCGCCCATAGGCTTGGATAAGAATGGTGCGGTGATGTTTAAATTCAACGTCTTGAGCAACTCGGTCAATGTGTTGAATTATTTCTAGTTCTGCACTCTTTAAAACTTTTTTTAGGTCAATAAAGCCATCTTTGACCTCTATCTTGAGATGCCTGACATCTTCTCTTAATTTAAGGGTTTGGTGCAGGTTCACGGCTGATAACACTACTCCTGCAACAGTTCCGACTCCAATCAAAGCAGTTGTAGCCTGCAACACACCCACGCTTTGCTGAAGAGACTGTAATCCGGCTTGGATAACATCAAGTTTTTGATAGGTTTTCTGAAATCCCCGATGCACTTGCAGCATTTGAACGCCTGAGAGCAAAGGAGATAAAGGACTTGTGGGGCTAGCACTGAGAGCTTTCATCCCTCCATCCAAGAGAATTCTCCAAAGAAAAGGTTGCTGATCTAAGGAGTGCCCTGTTGCAAGCCCAACAAACCGCCCAGTAGCTACATCTCGCGCCACTCCTACTAACGTTCCATCACCTCGGACGACTTGTGCATATATTCCTTTAGCAATTCCTGCCTGAATGTGGGGCGGAAAAACAAAGGTGAGGGCGGGTTGAGCCATTAACAGGGTACTAAGCATAGATTTGAGTGAATTGTTCTTGAATTGGGCATACTGAACCTGATTGTAAACATCGGATTCAGCCTGCAACGACAGGGATTCTACGGATGAAGGAATATTTAGAAACTTTTCAACGAACTATTCAATTTGCTGAGCAATTGTCGAATGGACAAATTCATGCGCTTGAATCTACCGAAATGAAGAAAATTTCTTCATCCTTGCAAGGATCAATTATGCCATGCATTGTAGAAATAAAAGCTTCTTCTAGCCGTCTCAGGGAATCTCTCGAAGTCTGCTTCAAATCTTTGGAGATTGCCGACGACATTCTTCAAAGTAAACAGAGAATATCTGACGTTTCAGGAGTGGAAATCTGGCAACAGTTAGAGCATTTAAGCTGCTGTTATATCAAAGTTCAAAGCACTGCAAACTCCTACAAAGAATTTGCGCTTCAAAAAACAAACAAAGCTTGGCTAAGAGAATTTGAAACCCTCAAGAATAAGTACTTTATTAGCGAGAATGGTGAACTCAAAAATAGTATTGGATGGGACAAAAAAAGATTTACATCGGATGTTTGTTCTGCACTTTTTAGGCATAACCACGAACTTGAAAAGGCTACAATTTGTGGACTTAGATCAATTCTATATATTGTAGAAAGTTTCGATGTTGCAATGTTAGAAAAACATCTTTCCTCGCTCGATTTAAAGGCTTACGAGTTTAAAAAGCTTGAGATTAAGCGAGTACTGGAAAATTTAAAGCGAAGATGTCAAGACACTAAAAATCTTCCTGTTAACTTCACCTATCTAAGCCTACAAAGCCAATTCTATTCAACAACTGAAGATTGGAAGAACAGATGGGGTGATATTGGATGGAAGTACGTGAGTAGATTCAACGAGAAGGTTTTAATGGAGGGAGAGAAAAGGATCAATGCATTATTTGATGACAGGACTAAATTAGCAACAGATTTTCTTGACCAAGTCATCACCTTCTACAATCACTTCTTGGAACTACAAAAAACCTACCAAAATGAATCACTTGTGCAGCGGACAGCAGAGAAGACATGGATCAACATGCAGCGCAAGGAGTTTGAAAAAATTCAGGCTGAAATTGATTTAATTCTGGGTAAGTAACTGCGCTTTTACTTTTCAGTCGATCGCACATCATCCGGCAACTCATCTAACGTCACCCCTAAAGCTCGACACAGAGCCTTCATCTGAGGAATTGTCAGTTCTGGCTGATATTCTCCCCGCTCCCAGGCACTCACAGCCCGTTGTGACAGCGTCCCAGTTCCCGTTTTATCTGGAATCAGCTTTGCCAGTTCAGCTTGAGTTAACCCAGCACGCAAGCGGAGTTGTTTCAGGGGAGAGGGTGACTCCGATCGATTTTGCTTGTCCTTCGACTCCGACATATCAGCAGATTTTTTAGAAGCACACTTCTTGACAAGGGCGAGTTCTTAGAAGTACGCTTCATATAGCAAGATAACTTCAGTAGATTGGCAAGCCCAAAAGATCAACACCGTTAACTCGGCTAGATATTTTGGGAAAGCTGCCCTTCTCAGTTTCTCACTATTCCACCCCATTACATTCATCTAAACCCGATCGCCCCATCAGGTTAACCTCGATCGCCTGTTTTGCGTCCCATCGGGTCAACTTTCCTATGCTCATTTAACCGCGACGAAATCCGATCGCCTCAATTTGCCATGCCTGAATTTAGCCCAATCTCATCCAACTACCACGATCGCCTGCATCCCTGGTGCATCATCTGCTGCCTGCCCAACGCCCAAACCCTGATCATCCAACGCTTCCGCCGCCGCAACGATGCAGAGGCACACCTGAAAGTCTTGCAGCAAATGAATCCCGCGATCGATTATGAAATTATTTTTGATGCTCTCAATCCATCAGGAGAGAAGTTAAGCTCATGACTTTAACCTCACGTAACGAAAGGATTAATGATTTTGAGCTTGCCTTCAATTAATTGATCATGTTGCATATCTTCTGAGTAAAGAATGCTGCAATTACTGAGTAATGCTGTGGCAATCAGCAAACTATCCCAATAGGAATATCCGTAACGAGCATTGATTTTTATGGCTTCTACTACCTGCATTGCAGTCATTTGAGAGATATCAAACCCAGCAACAAGTTGAGAAATGATTTCTTGTGCCTGAGCCTGAGTCCGAAATTTTTTCTTGAGCAGAACGTTGTACAACTCACCCGAAATTTGAGGGCTAACGATTAGAGCTTCAATGTAGGACACAAAGAGTGTATTAACCTTTTCATACTTGTCCGCTGGGTCTTTGCTGTAAAGATAAACCCAAAAATTCGTATCCAGGAGAGCTTTACCGCTCATAGAGTTCTTCTCGATTAAACTGATAATCTTCAGACAGTTTAAAGGAGTGCTGCTGGAGTTGCTCTAAAAATCGCCGTTTTCTGGGTTCTAAAGTTTGTGTGTCCTTCCCTTTTAGTTCATCGGTATCTTCTAACACAACAATCCTAAGCTTTTTACCTTCTAGTGTTGCATCCAGTTTTTCATCAAGGACTAAGCTGCCATCATGATAGGTGGCTTGTAAAACTTTTGCTTCCGCTTCTTGCTCCGCCTCTGCCAAATCAGCCATCAAGTTTGGGATTGCCAGGAGTTCCTGGGTTGCTTCCTCGCTCTCACGCTCCACTAAATACGCCAGGAAGTCTAGGGCAACTGGCAAGCGTTCTGGAGAAAGCTTGTCAATATAGGCTTGAATTTGAGTGCGAATTTCTAAAGTATTCATCGTTGTTCATTTTCTCGTTCTCTTAATTCAATATTATTCGTGGATTGCGTCAGAGATATTCTTTACATGATGAGTGCCCTCCCTTTGCCCAACAGGAAACTGAAGAACTGGAGTCGATTATGAAATTATTTTGATAATTATTTTTGATGCTCCCAGCCCAGAAG
>PVWD01000103.1 GCA_003003615.1 filamentous cyanobacterium CCP2
CCCCAAACTCAGACTCAAGCCCTTGTAGCCTCAACCACTCCGAAAAATTCCTTGCAAATTTCCTCCACCGATCCGGATCTCCGCATCTATGACAGTCTCCCCTGGTGGCTCTGGTGGTTTTCCTTACCTGTGTTGGGCGGCTGGCTCTGGTGGTGGTTGCACAATCGGGAAATGAAACCTGTATTTGAGGCGATCGGTGAGCAGGCAAATTCAGTTAGCTGTCTTGTCTCACCACCATCCACAACCGCTCCATCAACCAATGATTTAGCCACTCTAACGGTGTCGCAGTCCGATCATCAAACCTACGAGCAAAGCCGTATTGTGCTGGTGCCTCGCAATGCCAAACATGCTTATGCCTATTGGGAAATTGCAGAAGCCGATCGGGTGGCAGCAAAGCAGCAAGGCGGAATCCATCTAATTTTGCGGGTTTATGAAGTCACCGAAATGAATCTGGACTTTGTGCCTGCCCACAGTATTCAGCAGTTTCAGTGCGAAGAATGGGATCAAGACCGCCATCTGTCCATCCCCCTAAGTGAGCGAGACTACGTTGCTGAAATCGGCTACACCACCCTGGACGGACGCTGGATTCCCATTGTTCGCTCTTTGCATGTGCGGGTTTCAGAATTACAGCCGATCGGGTTTGGCAACGGATAGATGGATGAGGATGTTTGAAGTTGCTGAGTCCAATCAACGGATACAGGACTTACGCAGGCTCTGTTTCATACCTCTAGATTTAGAGTAAGGTGGGCAATGCCCACCCTACATTGAAGTTTTGCGTAAGGCTTGGGATAGATGGATGAGGATGTTTGAAGTTGCTGAGTCCAGCTCGCCTTTTTTGCTGCTATGCCTTTTTTGCTGCTATATTTTATCCCTGTCCTTGGCAGGGATTTTTAATTTTGAATGGTGAATCAAGTTCTATGCTGCAATCCGATCGCCTGACTCAACAGCTTCAGTTCATTTTAGAAATCGATCGTCTGAAGCAGATTCTTCGCCAAACGTTGCTCACAGACGGTTCACGCCGCGAAAACAGTGCAGAACATTCCTGGCATATTGCAATCATGGCAATGGTTTTGGCAGACTATGCCCCTCCAGGAGCAGATTTACATCAAGCGATTAAAATGCTGCTGATTCATGACGTGGTGGAAATTGATGCGGGAGACACCTTTTGCTACGACCCGCAGGGCAATCACAGTAAATCCGATCGCGAGGAAAAGGCCGCGACTCGTCTGTTTGGGCTGCTGCCGATCGATCAAGGTCAAGAATTTCGCCAGCTTTGGGATGAGTTTGAAGCCCAGGAGACGGCCACTGCTCAGTTTGCCGCAGCTTTAGATCGGATTCAACCCTTCCTCCACAATCAGGCAACCCAAGGCGGAACCTGGAAACAACACCGCATCACCCGCGATCGTGTCCTAAAAAGGATGGAACTCGTTGCCGCAGGAACCCCTGCCCTCTGGGGCTATATCCAGCAGGCGATCGAAGAATGCGTTGCAAGAGGAGACCTAACCCAAGACAACCCCTGACATCCCCTACCCCCTACTCCCTCACTCACTCATTCCCTACTCCCTCACTCCCTCCAACATCTGCTTGAAGGCCGCCGCATTCTTAAACCGAATCTCAGGATTATCCACCAACGCCAAATCAATCACTTCCGCAAAGGCCCTAGGAATTTCAGGATTGCGCTGCCGGATGGGAACTGGCTCATTCTGTAGCAAGGCCAGATAGGGATCTTTGCCAGAAAAATCCCGTGGGTAGGCTCCGGTCAGCATGTGGTAAAGGCAGGCCGCACTTGCCCACACATCCACCTCTGGCTCCGCATGGCTAAAGTTCACTGCCCGTTGGCGCGGCATAAACAAGGGCGTTTCGTTTACCGTCCCAGTTTCAGTCGAACCTAGTCCAGCCCGGTCAAATGCCTTCACCACGCCGTAGTCTCCCACTTTAGTGACAAGGGCACCCTGCACCTGAGCCAGAAGAATATTAGACGGTTGCAAATCACGATGGACAAATCCTCGCCCTTGAAGGCTGTGGGCATATTCCAGGGCATCCAAAACTTGCAGAATAATCGAGATTGATTCATCCACCCCCAAGCGGCCGCCGCGTTCCTGCATTAGGTCTACCACGCTACCCCGATCGCAATATTCCTGCAAAATAAATAGGGTTTCGTTGGAGTAGCCCGCTTCAATCAGCTTGGCAATGTGGGGATGCTGCAACGCTTTTGTTTCCTCGATCGCCTGTAAACAGGATTCGATCGCCGGTAGCCGCGCTCCAGCTTTAGGGTGCATCACCTTGAGCGTGACCACCTCATTGCTTGCATTGTGCCGTGCCAGGTACACCTGCTTGAAAGAGCCGCGTTCAATCGGCTTCAGAATGACATAATTTTGCAGCGTCGGAACTGGATGGCGATGTTCTTCGCTGAGAGCAGATAGTACATTGTTGGATGAATGATTGGTTCCGGGCTGATGCTGCCAAGAGCTATCTGAGTTTGAACTGTCAAGTCTGGAATTTGTTGACTGATAGCTATCCGATACGACAGGCAAGCTGGGTTCCGCAAAGGCCGTCTGATCGAAGCCGGTCATCATGGAAGTTGCCATTCCCGTTACGTCGGAAGGAGCCTCTTCAATTTGCACCTGGAAAATCGTTTTACCCAGCTTGATTTCATCTCCTGCCGCCAAATCATGGGCAGGGAAATTTTCCTGGGGCAGTTGTTCTGGAGTTTGGTTGGGCTGTCGTCGGCCAATGATTTGCCCATTAACATACGTTCCGTGCAGGCTGCCCAAATCCCGAATGCGGATAACGGGTGGATTAATGTCTAGCAAACAGTGATACCGAGATACTGTTTTGTGATATTCATCGTTGGGCAATTGCAGGTTGCAGTCCTTTGCCCGCCCAATAATGCAAGTCGTTCGATCGCGGAATTCATAGATTTGCCCTTTGAGGCTGCCTTCTGTGACGCTGAGGATGACCTTCGCCACAGGGGGTTCAGGTTCCATAAAGCTGGTGGGAAAGGCAGTTTCAAAGGTGCTGCCCATTGCTGTGGCAAAGGCCGTCACTGGGGCAGATTCGCGGCTGGGGGCGGGTTTGGCCATGGTGCGGGCCATCGTTTGCAACTCTTGACGAATTCCTTCTGGACGGAGCCACCCATACCCAGCACAACCTAGCGTTTGCATGAGGCCCACAAAGTCTGCTTCTGTCCAGTTGGGAATGCCCTGAGCCGTCAATGCCATCGTGACTTCTTGTTCATTAGGATCGCGATTTTTGGGCAAAAGACCTGCTTTGGGCGTATGCAACGACAAGAAGGCAGATAAATAGGGTCTCGCTCCTTCATCCCAAACGGCTGGAAACTTGTCTACCAGATCCCAATCCAGCATCCAGATTTTCAGCATCCGATCGTCCCCCCCAGAGAGGGCATAGCAACCATCGGCACTGAGGGCAACAGAACGAACATTGGCGGTGTGTCCTTCCAGGGTTTGCAGACAAACTCCCATGGTGATATCCCAGAGTTTTAGCGTCCGATCGTCCCCTCCAGAGAGGGCATAGCGTCCCTCGGCACTGAGGGCAACAGAGCGAACGCTGGCGGTGTGTCCTTCCAATGTCCGCAAACAGCTTCCCGTAGTGATATCCCAAACCTTGAGGGTGCCCGCTTCTCCTGCTGACAAAGCCAATTGTTGATCCAGGCTTAGCCCCACCGCACAGATCCCAGATGCTTGCCCTTCAAAGGTACGAACACATTCACCAGAGGCAAGATCCCAGAGTTTTAGCGTGGCATCCTGGCTGCCCGTCAACACCTTCATGCCATCTGCACTAAAGGCAACCGCATTGACCCGATCGCTGTGGGCTTCAAGGGTGCGGATACATCGTCCAGTGGACACATCCCAAAGTCTCAAGGTGCGATCGGCCCCACCGGAAATGGCATAGGCTCCATCCGGGCTGAAGGCAACCGCATTCACGGCATCACTGTGTCCCCGGAAAGTGCTAACACAACTCCCCGTTGAAACGCCCCACAGCTTCAGCGTTTTGTCTGTGCTACCTGACAGCGCGTAGGCTCCATCCGGGCTAAAAGCAACTGCATTCACCTGGTCACGGTGTCCTTCAAAGCTGCGAAGGCAACGGTTCGTAGGAATATCCCACAGTTTGACCGTCCAATCATTGCTGCCAGATAGGGCATAACGACGATCAGAACTCAGAGCCACTGCCTGCACTGCATCAATATGGCGATCGAGGGTGGCACTTTCCCAGGCTCCACTCAACCCTTGGCGGGGCAATACAGTGTAAAAGGCTGTCCATGCGGTAATTGCCTCTGAAGCCCGGTTATAGCCAGGAAGCGATCGGGCCATGCGAACGTGGCGGGCCGCGCTCACCAAATCATCTTTTTCCTGGGCAGTCCGAGATTGGAGCAGTTCTTGCCGGTAAACCAAATCGCTAGACTGGAAGGCTTCCGTCACCTGTACACGAGACAGGCGCAAAGGAGCCACCACCGGAAACGCTGATAGATGAACGGCCCACCGCTTTAGCCCATCCGCATCCCCCGACACAACATAGTGACCATCTGCACTCAAAGCCAGATCCCGCACGGGACTCTGATGTCCGATAAAAGTGCGTAAACAGCGGCCTGTGGCAACCTCCCACAGCTTCAAGGTCGTGTCATCCCCTGCTGAAAGGACATACTGCCCATCCTGGCTGAAGGCAACCGATCGCACGGGTTGTTCATGCCCTTCAAACGTACGAAGGATAGACCCAGAAGCCAGTTCCCACAGAAGTAGAGAAGCCCCTGCCGACAGAGCATACTGTCCATCTGGGCTATAGGCAACCGCAACCGCAGGCGAATCGGGTAGCTCAAAGGTGCGAATGCCCCACCCTGAAGCCACATCCCATTGCCGAATCGTTTTATCATCACTGCTGGAAAGGGCAAACCGCCCATCGCGGCTAAAGGCCAGAGCAATCACCCGGCCCCGATGCCCCCGAAAGACTCGAACACAGCGACTTCTCACCAGATCCCAAAGTCTCAGGGTGCGATCGTCGCTGCCAGACAAAAAGTATTGTCCGTCGGGGCTAAAGGCAAGACACTGCACTGCCCGTCCATGCCCCTTATAGGTTTGGAGATAGCTCGTTGTCACCACCTCACAGAGCTTAATGGTTTTGTCCCAGCTTGCAGACAGGATGTAGCTACCATTTGAGCTAAATGCAACGGCTGAAACACTGTCCTTATGTCCTCTGAACGTACACAGGCAGCGGCCCGTTTGAATATCCCATAGCTTTGTGGTTTTATCTAGGCCGCCAGAAAGGGCAAAGCGTCCGTCGGGGCTAAGGGCCACAGAAAGCACATCGGGGTGAGCGTAGGTGCGGAAAGGGGACTCATTGGGTAGTTGACTGGTTTGAGCAACGCGCTCCTTAGCGTAGGCTAGGGCCTGTTCAATGTCATCCTGCTGAATGCCGCTATTTTGCAAGGCTTCGAGGATGCGAATCGCGGTGGGAAAATCTCCCCGCTCTAGGTGAACCAGACTCAGTAAATAGTCGCTGTTCCAGTCGTTGGGGCGGGTGCGGTTATCAGTGAGTTGCTTCAGCAAATCAACATCGCTGCGAATCTGACCCGATCGCCACAAAATCAACCCCCGGTTGTAGAGGGTTTCCGAGTGTTGGGGATTGCTAGCTAAAGCCTGTTCCCACAGTTGCAGGGCTTCATCGTACTTTGCCAAATCCCACAGGGCCACTGCCCGGTTGTTCAGGCTATCTGCGGTTTCTCCGGTGATGAGGGGTTCTTGGCGGGGGTAAGCTTCGCCCATTAACTGCTGATAGATTTGTTGCAGTTGAATCGCAACATCCTGGAGGGTGTGGGGGCGAGCATCGGGGTTAACCTGAAAGCATTGGCGCAGCAGTTGAACAATAGCTTCAGGCATTTGGGGCAGTTTGGGGTTGGGCGTGGAGACAAGATATTGCTCCAAGATTTGGGCTGCCTGTGCTCCAGAAACCCAAATTCGATCGCCTGCAAACATTTCCAACACACACAACCCCCAGCCCCACAAGTCCGATCGGCGCGTCAGGACAGAGCGGTTCACCTGTTCTGGGGAGCAGTAGGCCGGCGTAAGGGCCCCCGTGTTCGGCGCGATCAGGGTGGTGGAAGTCCCGGATGGGGTCGGGGTGTCTAGGATGGTGGCGATCGCCTGGGCATTGACCAAGCCAAAGTCAGTGAGCTTAACACCCCCGTTAGCGGTCATCAGAACAATGCTGGGCTTTACATCCTGGTGAATTAGCCCCCGTTCATGGGCGTAGTGTAGCCCCCAGGCAAACTGAATGGCGACATCAAGAATGCGGCGCAGGGCAAGGGTCGTCCCATCTGCGTAAAGACGGCGATCGGCAATCCAGTCCTGTAGCGTGCCGCCGTTGACATATTCCGTAAAAACCAGGGGATTATTTTCAACCCGTCGAACATAGTAACAGCCGACAATGTGCGGATGCAGCCCCAAATTAACCCAGGCTTCCGCCTCTTGCTCAAAGCGGTCAGCCCCCAGCGTTGCCACAATTTCTGGTTTGGGGCTTTTTACCGCCAGATCAATATTCCAGTTTAAGTGACGAACCCGATAAACCTCGCCTAGCCCGTCCTGCCCCAGAATCCCGATAACCCGGTACAGATCCAGAATGACATCTCCAGCCTGCCACTGAGCACCGATTTGATATGACATAGTCGAAAATGTCCCTACCGCCGCAGATATGCATATTTGCTTTACTCTAACATCTGTACAAATGCTACAAGGGGCAACCCGGATGGTATTGAGAAAGCAAAAATTTGGGAGCGAGGATTAGAAAAGTAGAAGAAAACAAGCAATTTTCAACTTTAATCAGGCATCAAGCGTTGCATTAAATTCTGATCCCCGCCCGCAAATTTTTAATTCATCACAACAACCGTTGTCCCCATGCCAACGATTTCGTACAGTTCGCGAATGTCTTCATTAAACATCCGAACACAGCCGTGGGAGGCAGCTTGCCCAACCGACTCTGGATTCGGAGTGCCGTGGAAGCCAATATAATTTCTTCCATCTGTCCAAAAGGCAATCCATCGATCGCCCAAAGGATTATAGGGCCCTGGAGGAACCACCTCCCCCGTGAAAGGGTTCGTCCAGCCAGGGTCTTGCAACATTCCTATCACTTCATAGCTTCCGGTCGGAGTCTCCCAACCTGGCCGACCGATCGCAACGGGATAGCTCGTCTTCAAGGTTTCTCCTTCATAGACATATACCCGACGCTCTGACAGTTTCAGAACAAGCCGAATGGTTTGCCTGACTTCTGGAAGGAATCGCTCGATCGAGTCTGCCTCAATGGAGGGCAGCTCAATGGTTGGGATATAAGGTTGTAATCTGACGGCAGAAACCAGATCTGACTCGTTGGTAGGGTTTATAGACGACTCATTTGCCCCATCAACGGGTGTTTGAGCCGCCGATCGAAATGGAGCAGCCAACAAAACAGTGACTACACCTAAGCCGATCGAAATAGGACGATACCAGTTCACGTTGCGTTTATCCCTCACATTTACGCGTCAAGTAACTTTAAAAACCGCTAGAAACTAGCAAAAAACCGACATCTATACTTAGGTTAAATGGAAACGAGGCTAAAAAGGGGGGTATTTTGGGGAGAGGCAGCTTTTTGAAGTCTCAACTGTTTAATTCAAATGATACTGCTCCATCTCCGTAGCATCACCCCCTTTAGGGATATCGATCGTCATCCAACTCAATCCCTACCCCCCAAACGATCGGACGCTACCAAAGGGCCGGAGGAGCAGCCGGAGTTGGCGTTGGGGTGGGAGTGGTAGGCGTAGGAGTCGCTCCTGGCGTTGGGGTGGGAGTGGTAGGCGTAGGCGTAGGAGTCGTTCCTGGAGTCGTTCCTGGAGTCGGAGTCGTTCCTGGGGTCGGAGTCGGCGTGGTAGGAACAGGGGTTGGAGTTGTTCCTGGAGTTGGAGTCGGCGTGGTAGGAGCAGGGGTCGGAGTCGGCACTGTGGGAGTTGGGTCTGGAACATCCTGTGCAAACGCCCGTTGGAGGGTAAAGACTCCCGTCCCTGCGGCAATCAGTAGGGCACTGAGCGGCAGTAAACCTTTTAAGCTGAAAGACTTCTTATTCATTAGCACTCCTCCTAAAGGATGATGAATACGATCAGTTCAGTAATGACTCGATCGGTGATAATTCCGGCTTGTGTGAGGGTAACGAGTCTGAAAACTGGCTTTTATAGCCACTCTAGGGGGTTGATCTGAATAGGGTCAATCTGAAATAAGTCTGAGATTTGGCGAGAACGACTTCAAGTGAAATTATTCGCTTGTGTCCCGGAGAGAATCACAGGACAAATCCCCGCCTACAAGCTTACCATCCTGCCATATTCCTCGCTGCGTTGCTCCATCTACAAAAATGAAAACGCCTTCTCCATGACAGCGATTATCCTGAAAAGTTCCGATGTAACGATCGCCATTCTCCAACGTCCACATCCCTTGACCATTCAACGCATCTTCCTGAAATTCGCCTACGTACTGCCTGCCATTCGCATAGGTTTGAGTTCCACAGCCGTTCCGCCGACCGTTTTGAAATTCCCCATCATAGCGATTCCCTGAGGCAAAAAGCATGGTTCCTCTGCCATCGGCTGGCTGATTATCTGCCACTGCCCCGTAATACTGAGTTCCATCGGGATAGGTCAAGTCTGGCTCTTCAGAGGGTAAATCTGGGATGGGGGGTTCATCGCAGGGCAAGGACACCGCCTCAGGAGCCGTCATCGATCGCGGTTCTGGATTCGCAAGGTTTGCCAGGAAAGCGATCGTGGCAATTCCAAGTAGCCCAACGCCCAGCGTGCCTCCCCCAACCACCAAAACCCAAAGCGTTGAGGAGAGCCGAAACGGAAAGGCAGATGAGCGACCTCGATGAGGGGCGGCAGAAGGAGTTGTGGGGGGGGAAGGATGATGAGGGGCAAGAAAGGCGGTTGGAGAGCCGGTTACAGATCCTTCAATTTTGGTGGGTTCAGGAAGATTGGCATCTGCAACAACGGTCGGCGGAACCGCAGGCAAGGCCGAGCCAGACGACAAAATTTCCGTTTCTTTCAGCATAGGCTGAACGTCAGGATCAGCTTGAACCGGCCCTTCCCTCTTTGGCTCTACGAATTCTGCCGCCCCAACTTTCTCAACCTCCTCAACTTCCCCAGCCTCCTCGACTTCCTCTATTTCCTCAACTTCTTCAACTTCCTCTATTCCCTCAACTTCATCTATTCCCTCAACTTCATCTATTCCCTCAACTTCTTCAACTTCCTCTATTCCCTCAATCTCCTCGACCTCCTGAACAGTCTCCTCCTCCGGCTCCCAAACGGTTTGTTCCCCGTCTGGCTCCAGGCTAGCCAAATTCCCTTGAACAACTGGTGCAAAGGCACTATTGACTGGAAAAAGATCCGTTGTGAAGGGTTCAGAGGGGTCATCCGCCACTGGAGATGATTCCAGAACAATTGCGGAAGATGGCTCCTCCGCTTCAAGGGAAACATAGGTGGATTTGGTGCGCTCCTCCTTTCCTTGCTCCGCTCCCTGCTCAGCAGAGGTGACATCAAAAAAGGCAGTTGATTCTTCTTCTGGGAGGTCTGCCTGCTGAACAATCAGTACTTCTAAATCTTGCAGGACTTCCACTGCCGTTTGGTAACGATCCTTAAAGTGGTAGCAAACCATCCGATCGAGAATTGCCCCTAGCTCTGGGCTAACCCGTGCCACTCGATGACTCTTGCTGTCGTTTTTGGGGGCGCGCCAGTCAATTTCGCCAGTATTCAGATGGCGATCGATCGTCTTAGGATGCGTTCCAGTCAGGGCTTGGATGCCCACCATTCCAGCCGCATAGATATCACTGCTAAAGCGAGGATGCCCACCCAACTGCTCAACGGGCATGTAACCCTGGGTTCCCACTGAAACGGTTTGGGTGTGCCCTGCCTTAGAATCTGTCGCTTGGCTGCCAACCTGCTTCACAGCCCCAAAGTCAATCAAGACAAGTTTGCCATCTGTACGGCAGATTAAATTAGACGGCTTAATGTCTCGGTGGATTACATTTTGCTCATGGACAAAGCTGAGGATACTCATTAAATCGTGGAGCAGGGCAATGACCCGTTTTTCAGCCCAGGGAAAGCCCGACGAGAGCTTTTTGGTGAGCGGTTCACCCTCAATGAGTTCTTGGACTAAGTAAAATTCTTCTCCATCGGCAAAGTGCGCCAACAGACGCGGGATCTGGTCATGGTTGCCCAACTGATACAATACTTTTGCTTCTGTCTCAAACAGCCGTCGTGCCGTTTGAAGGTGGCGTTCATCAGAGACTTGCGGTTTGAGTTGTTTAACCACGCAGCGCGGATGTCCTGGCAAATGCAAGTCTTCTGCCAGAAACGTTTGGCTAAATCCGCCGACCCCTAACTGGTCAACCAATCGGTATCGCCCACCGATCGCCGAACTTGCCGCATTGGATTGAAATCGCTTGAAAAAGTTCAATGCTCTCCGCGTCCTAAACGGTGAAACAGGAATGCCAGACTGAAAGCAGGGCGCATTTTGGGGTGAGCAGATGCCCATTTAGCAGACGCACATTCAACCAAAGCCGATCGCCAAACTCCTGA
Source organism: filamentous cyanobacterium CCP2 (assembly GCA_003003615.1). Lineage (GTDB taxonomy): Bacteria > Cyanobacteriota > Cyanobacteriia > Elainellales > Elainellaceae > Egbenema. Next base: position 10,598 of record PVWD01000103.1, read on the forward strand.
TCCTGAGACTTCATCTCAACTGTAATGCTGCCAAGCCAAACGCTTTTTTGCCTGTAGGCATTTTGGCTACAAAAAACGCCTATTTTCAAACTGTACCTCGACTTGCGCCAAACGTCCGAGGAATTATGCCAAAGGGCAGACCCCAAACTTGAAAAAATGAATTCAATCAACAGGCCATCAGAGGACGGTAATTCTGATCGGTCAGGGGGTGAACACCGATCTCGCGAATTTCGTTTCAATCCATACAATTAATGCAGATCCCTATCGTCCTGTACCGCTATGCAACCGACTAATCCGAATCAATTTACCGAAAAAGCGTGGGAAGCGATTGCTCGAACTCCGGATATTGCAAAGCAGATGCAGCATCAGCAAATTGAACCGGAACATTTGATGCTGGCGTTGCTAGAGCAGCCGGAGGGGTTAGCCACTCGTATCCTTAACAAACTCGGTGCCAATGTGCAGCGCGTGCGCGATTACACTGAAGACTATATTCGCCGCCAGCCCAAAGTGTCTGGAGCAGGCAGTTCTGTTTATTTAGGTCGATCGCTTGATGTGTTGCTCGATCGGGCTGATGCATCCCGTAAGGACTTTGGCGATGAATATATTTCAGTAGAGCATTTATTATTGGGCTATCCCAAGGACGATCGCTTCGGGAAGGGATTGTTCCAAGAACTGAAAATAGACGAAAAGAATCTCAAAACGACGGTGGAACAAATTCGAGGGAATCAAAAGGTGACAGATCAAAATCCAGAAGGTAAATATGATGCCTTAACGAAATATGGACGAGATTTAACCGAAGCGGCGCGGCAAGGCAAGCTTGACCCGGTGATTGGTCGAGATGAGGAAATTCGTCGCACCGTCCAGATTTTATCTCGTCGGACGAAGAATAACCCCGTTTTGATTGGGGAACCCGGTGTGGGTAAAACGGCCATTGCGGAAGGGTTGGCCCAGCGAATTGTCAACAAGGACGTACCAGAATCGCTGAGCGATCGAAAGCTCATCGCGTTGGATATGGGGGCCCTGATTGCCGGAGCCAAGTATCGCGGTGAATTTGAGGAGCGGCTTAAAGCGGTTCTGAAGGAAGTGACGGAATCCGCCGGAACCATTATTCTCTTTATTGATGAAATTCATACGGTGGTGGGGGCAGGAGCCACCCAAGGGGCAATGGATGCCGGAAACCTGCTGAAGCCGATGCTGGCCAGGGGAGAACTGCGCTGTATTGGAGCCACCACCCTGGATGAATACCGCAAATACATTGAAAAAGATGCCGCTTTGGAACGGCGTTTCCAGCAGGTGTATGTGGATCAGCCGTCGGTGGAAGATACGATTTCTATCCTGCGCGGCTTGAAGGAACGGTATGAAAACCATCACGGGGTAAAAATCTCCGATAGCTCTTTGGTGGCAGCAGCGACGTTATCCAACCGCTACATCAGCGATCGGTTCTTGCCCGATAAGGCCATTGACTTGGTGGATGAGGCAGCGGCTCGGCTGAAAATGGAAATTACCTCTAAGCCGGAAGAATTGGATGAAGTCGATCGCAAAATTCTGCAATTGGAAATGGAGCGGTTGTCGCTGCAAAAAGAAAGTGACATTGCTTCCCGCGATCGGTTGGAGCGATTGGAGAAAGAGTTAGCCGATCTTAAAGAAGAGCAAAGTGGCTTAAATGCTCAGTGGCAAGCTGAAAAAGATGTGATTAGCGAGATTCAAACCCTGAAAAAGGAAATTGACCAAATCAACATCGAAATTCAGCAAGCCGAGCGAGATTATGACCTGAACCGGGCCGCCGAACTGAAGTACGGCAAGCTGACTAACCTGCAACGCCAACTTCAGGAGGCAGAAACCAAGCTGGCCCAAACCCAAACGAGCGGTAAAACCCTTCTCAGGGAAGAAGTCACCGAGTCTGACATTGCCGAAATCATTTCCAAGTGGACGGGCATTCCGGTGAGCAAGCTGGTGGAATCGGAGATGCAAAAGCTCCTGAACCTGGAGGCAGATTTACATCAGCGTGTGGTGGGGCAAGATGAGGCTGTGACTGCCGTTGCCGATGCGATCCAGCGTTCCCGTGCCGGACTGGCTGACCCCAACCGGCCGATCGCCAGCTTCATTTTCCTGGGGCCAACGGGCGTGGGTAAAACCGAACTGGCCAAAGCCCTTGCCGCCTACCTGTTTGACACGGAAGATGCAATGGTGCGGATTGACATGTCGGAATACATGGAGAAGCACGCCGTATCGCGGTTAATTGGTGCCCCTCCGGGCTATGTGGGCTATGAGGAAGGCGGACAGTTGACCGAGGCAATTCGCCGTCGGCCCTATGCGGTGATTCTGTTTGACGAAATTGAAAAGGCGCATCCCGATGTATTTAACGTCATGCTGCAAATCCTGGATGATGGACGGGTGACGGATGCACAAGGACGCACGGTGGATTTTAAAAATACGATCGTGATCATGACCAGCAACATCGGATCACAATACATTTTGGATGTGGCAGGGAATGAAGAACAGTATGAGGAAATGCGTTCCCGCGTGATTGATGCAATGCGATCGAGTTTCCGTCCAGAGTTCTTGAACCGGGTGGATGAATTCATCATTTTCCACAGCTTACAGAAGTCTGAGTTACGCAGCATTGTCAAACTTCAGGTACAGCGTTTGGAACAGCGTTTAGCCGATCGCAAGATGGGGTTACGCCTTTCAGAAGCGGCTCTAGATTTCCTGGCAGAAGTGGGTTATGACCCGGTTTATGGAGCGCGTCCCCTGAAGCGGGCCATTCAGCGAGAACTGGAAACCAAAATTGCAAAGGCAATTCTGCGCGGCGAGTTCCATGATGGCGACACGATCTTTGTCGATGTGGGTGAAACAGAGCGGCTAGAGTTCAAGCGATTTCCTGCGGAATTAGTCACGATGTAGGAAGGCAACCCCATAGAAAAGCAAAAAAGTGAAAAAGGGCGATCGGGTTCAAAAATTGGAACTGCGATCGCCTTTTCAGTTTCGCGACTGCCACACCTGATCAGTGGAATAGGTTTGATTCATTGGGCGGGCAAGATACCCACCCCACCAGAATTCTGGCTAATTGAATTCTTTCCTAGGACTGCGAGAAGGCTGAACTGCTAGAAACAGCCTGATAGCTTGGCATATTGTCCATTACACCTTCCAGCCCAAAAGCGTTAGCAAACAACGACTGAATTGAAACTGCCTGATAGGGATTCGATCCGGCAGCAAAGAAAGCGCCGAGGTCTATCCCTGATGGGTTGGCAATCTCCTCAATGGGTGGCTCACTGCCTCCAGTCAGGATATCAGGAGTAAATGTGCTGTCTTTCAGTGCAGTGCTCATTCCATTAGCTTGGGCAATTTCAACGTTGGACAATTGCGGCTGCTCTGCTTCAGGATGTACTGCATCTTCTGAATTTATAGGCATTCCTGTGAGTGGGTCGCAATCTTCTTCAACTGGAGCGTCGATCGCCTGCCCACTAAAGTCGAGAAGTTGCCCCGTTGCCACATCCAGCTTTGCCGTCCACCCATCAAACGAGCCAGCATTCAGTTCTCCGAGGGAGCCTTGAGTAATGCCCGTTGCATACAGATTGCCTGCATTATCAGCAGTTAGCCCATACAGTTCATCACGGTTAGGTGTACCAAATTGGTTAATCCAAATCTTTTCGCCTTCTGTGTTGAACTTCGCAATCCAGGCATCAAATGAGCCAACATTTTGCCCACCGAAGTCACCCTGAGTGTACCCTCCCACAAAAATATTGTCGTGTGGGTCAATGAATAAACTGTAAGCCTGGTCATCTTCAGGGGTGCCAAACTGCTGTACCCAGAGCGGATTGCCATCGCTGTCATACTTGGTCAGGTAGGCATCAAACGAGCCAAAACTCTCATCCCCTAAGGTTCCTAGTGTCCAGCCTGCCGTATAAACATTGCCTAAGCTGTCGGTGCGAACATCCCAAGACCATTCATAGTCGGGTGTGCCATACTGCACCACCCACACTTCTTCACCAGTGGTGTTGTCATACTTGGCGATCCAGTTGTCATAAAGCCCTTGGTTGGGGCCACCTAAATCACCGACTGTCCAACCTGTTGCATAGACGCTGCCATCATTGGCGACGGTCAGCCCGTAGGTTTCGTCAAAGTTGAGAAAACCTGTTGTTCCGGTTTCGGTGAACCACTGCTGGTTGCCATCCGTATCAAATTTGATGACGAAGGCATCATCTGGGTTGGCCAGGTCTGGCTTGACGTTGGCTCCTGAAATGAAGACATCGCCTGTGGGGCCGTCAACTGCAATGTTGAAGGCGTTGAAAATCAGATTTTCACCAATTTGCCGAATCCACTGCTGATTGCCTTCACCGTCATATTTAGCAACGAAGGTATCCAACAATGCGGATTGTCTGGGAGAGGCTAACTCACCATCAGTGACACCTGTGATATAGAAGTTGCCGAGATCATCGGTATCAATGCCGTAGATCGTCTCAAAGCCTTCTGTGCCAAATTGGAGGCTGAATAGTTCTTGCCCTTGGCTGTTGTATTTGGTGACAAAGTTATCGCGTAGTCCCTCATTTGTCTCTATCAGGGAAGCATTTGTTCCGCCTGCAACATAAATATTGCCAAACGGGTCACTGCTAATGCTGAGCGGAATATCGAATTCGGTGGTGCCAAACTGCTGAATTTGCGGCACTTCGGGGCCAGGGGGTGGGGTTGTGCCTCTGAATTCAAAATAGTCTTCAGCTAAGTTTAACCCGGAGGCTCCGAGGGCAAAGCCAATCAGATCAGGCCCTGTCGATGTTTGGAAGGCGATTCCGGTGCCAAATCCTAAATCGAGCAGTTGATAGTCATTGGCACTGCCAAACAGTTGAATCGTGTCGAGGGTGGGGTCGAAATCTGCAAGGATGGCAAAGTTGTTTAGCCCCAGAAAACCTGGCTCAGGATCAATATAATAAGGGCGCGTCCAGTCTCCTAAAATGAAGGTGTCGCTCCACTGACGGAAGGCTGGATCTTCGATCGCCAAGTCACCAATGAGAATATCAAGCTGAGGCTGTACGGTTTGGGATGCGGGCGGCTGATAGCCAAGTACTGCATCGTTTCCAGTCCGTCCCCAAACGATTTGGCTGGGTCTGAAGCCAATGGCGATATCACTGCCTGGCGTGAATAGTTGAGGTGTAAGAAATTCGTCCACTTTGCTGATCTCCGTGTAGCAATAAATTGGCAGCACGATCGGGTGCAAGCGGTCTTGCAAAGTTGCAATGGTTTCCTTCAAAGCGCGCAAATTTCCTGGAATGCCAAAACATTCCGCAAGAGCGCGGACAGATTATGGTTTAGTGTTGAAACAAGCTTGATAAGGTCTAAGGACTCGCCACTGGAGGAAAATAAACATTTCCGCAGCAGCGTAGATGGAACGTTGCTTAGTGCCTTAAATTTGCACCCTTCCACTTGAAAGGCCGCAGGAACTAGAGGATGCAAGATTCCTGGTACTACATCGTGGGGGGCATAATGCAGTTAACCTGGATTTGCATCGCATTGATTCAAAAAAGATGACTTGATAGATGCAGCGGTAGGAGCAACACTTTTTAGCGATCGTTTGCCCCAACGTAGGGTTGAAGCAGATCGGCTAGGCGTTACCGGAGATGATGAGGTTCAGTCATCACTGAACTTGTACTTCCTAATGCCCCTGTAAACGTCTTCTTGCAGGCATTGTGGCATCTACTGCGTGGAAATGGGTAGTTGTACGGTGAGCTTTACGAAATTCTAATACTTCTCTTTAAACCAACGATCGCAAAAATACGTAGCGACTTTACCTGAAATCGCAATGTTTTGTAGGGTTGAGCGAAAAGGTTGGCTTTTCTAATTTATGAAGTCAGAACTTACGCAGGCTCTGTTTCATACCTCTGGATTTAGCGTAAGGTGGGCAGTGCCCACCCTACAAATGAAGGTTTTGCGTAAGTCCTAGAAGTGTTGGCTCAGCAGGAACAGTTCCTTGATGTATTAATCTGCACGGAGAGGAGGGTAGACAATTTGCGATCGGCTTGCTTGGCTACATTTGGTAAAAATTGTACTTACATCTGATCATTTCTGACGGTTTTGCTGCAATACGGATAATTTGGTTCCGTTGTGCAGTCCTTAAAGAAAAATTCACACTCCTGTTAAGCAATGTCGAAAGATCAGGCAAAATACTGGACTTTGGCGAAACCGTGACAATAATTGGGAGTTAGCACACATCGTTGTTGAGAAGAGTCAATATGGCCCTCAGTGATAAGATTGGCGATCAAAACACGCAGACCAGCCTGGTTGCAGACTGCACGAAGCTAATTGATGAACAAGTTGCTGCCAAAGGCGGAATGTCTGGACTGGCGATCAAAGCTGCGTATGGCGTGGTGAAGGGCGTTGAGCCTGGCTACATTTCAGGAGCAATTCAACGACTGATGCCAGAAATTCTGATTGCCCTTGACCCGATGTGGAATGAAGGCGTTCAGGCGGGCGATCCGGTTGAATATTTGATTCAGAATCGTTCTCAGACTGCTGATACGCTGCTGGGCATTACGGATGCCAAGATCCAGAAGACGAAGAATGGGGCTGTGCGGGCTTCTTACAATAAGCTGCGTAAATCGGTGAAAAATGATGTAGAGGAAGCGGTTCCGGGTTTAGCCAAAATTTTAGGAACTCATATTCCAGCATAACTTTGGCAATCCATTGAGGACTGGTCGCGCAAATTTGTTGATGGAAGTTGAGAATTGAATCGAATCATCCGTAGCGCAGGCATCTTACCTGCCAGTAGGACGATGCCCGATCGCAGTGACAGATTTAATTTTTGACTTTCATCACTGGGTTGTAATCCTGCTCTACTGCCTGCGAGTCGATCGTGGGTTATTTTTTTTATGAGTTGTTTGCTTGCTGCTGTGGGGAGTGGTGTAGGATGATGGTTTTCTAAGCATGATCTTTTAAGACTTTTAAGACATTGAGGCGATGGATATCCCAACCTTGATTGGAGAGTGCCGGACGTATTCCGATCGCACTGCAACGCATGATCATTCATTTGCCCAGTTGATTCTGCCGCTTCAGGGAACGCTGCGAATTGAGGCGGGACAGCAACGGTTGAGTCTTGATCGGTCACGGCTGTTTTTTTTGCCGCCCCATTGCCAACACACGTTTTATGCAAAGGATACGAATCAATTTTTCGTGTTAGACATTCCACACCGTTTATTAAACCGATCGCATCATGATATTGCTGGTGGATTAAGTTTGGCGATTGATGATCGGTGGGATGCGGTTCGATCGCTTTTTTGGGCTGAGGTGCAGGGGGCGGTGGATGAGTCGCACCGTTTGATGCATCTGTTTCACTATGCCTATGGGTTGCTGCAACGGGGGGAAACTCCGCGATCGATTCAGTTTATTCGGGCAAATTTCCATCAGCCGATCGACTTGAATCAGTTGGCCCAACTGGAAGGCTACACGCTGACTTACTATTGCGAATGGTTTAAAAAACAAACGGGCACCACGCCAAATGCTTATTTGCAATCCTTGCGATTAGAACGAGCTAAGGAACTGTTAGTACACACGGATTGGACGATTCTATCCATTGCTCAGCAGGTGGGCTATGAACATCATTCGTCTTTGACTCGCCTGTTTCAACGGATGGAAAAAACCACACCGATCGCCTACCGTCAGCAGATCCGAAGATTGGCTAAATTGCAGCAGAAAAATGGTTAAGTAGAGCTTGCTGCGGTTTTGTAGAATTTTTGGGTAACGATATGGGGTGATCGGTCATTGGTGAACCAACTTAAGCCGACTCTGATCGGGTTGACTGCAATTTTGATGTGGGCGACGCTGGCTCTGTTGACGACTTTAAGCGGGGAAGTTCCGCCATTTCAGCTAACGGCAATGGCCTTTACGATCGCCTTTTGCATTGGCGTGGGATTTTGGCTGCGGCAAGGGGGAGGCGTTTGGCAGCATTTGAAGTTGCCGAAAGGGGCGTGGTTATTGGGAATTGGCGGATTATTTGGCTATCATTTTTTCTACTTTATGGCATTGCAAAACGCGCCTGCGGTAGAGGCCAGCCTCATTGCATACCTGTGGCCGCTGTTAATTGTGCTGTTTTCGGCGTTGTTGCCGGGGGAACGGCTGCGCTGGTTTCATGTGGCAGGGGCGGTGATGGGGTTTGTGGGGGCAGGTGG
>PVWD01000401.1 GCA_003003615.1 filamentous cyanobacterium CCP2
ACCCCTCCCTCCTCCCTCCTCCCTTCTCCCTCTTTCCTCCATCGACTGGGGCGAAGCGATCGATACCTCCATCTTCTACGGACGAGAAGCAGAACTACAAACTTTGCGCGAATGGATGATAGACGATCGCTGCCGGATGATTGCTCTGCTGGGCATGGGTGGAATTGGAAAAAGCTCTCTTGCGGCTAAAATTGCCCATACCTTGCAAGACCAGTTTGAGTTTGTGATCTGGCGATCGCTCCGCAATGCCCCCCCTTTAGAGATGCTGTTAGCCGATTTGGTGCCGTTTCTTTCCCAACAGCAAGATACCCAGACAAAACCCAAACGTCTGCTGCACTGGCTCCGCACCCACCGTTGTTTGGTGATTTTGGATAACGTTGAAACCATTATGCAGGCAGGCGATCGGGCGGGTTATTATCAACCTGATTATGAAAACTATGGTGAGTTGTTTCGGTTATTGGGTGAAGCCATGCATCAAAGCTGTGTATTGCTCACTAGCCGCGAAAAGCCTGCGGAAATTGGCATGATGGAAAGCCAGGATGCCTGGGTGCGATCGTGGGTGTTGGGCGGTTCTTTGGAAGCAGTGTTATCTATACTGGATTCCAAGCTATTAATTGGAACTGATGCAGAAAAACGGCAACTTTGTGAGTTCTACAGTTGCAGTCCCCTTGCCCTAAAAGTAGTTGCCTCTTCCATTCAAAGTTTATTTGACGGCGATATTTCAGACTTTTTGCGGGAGGAAACGCTGGTTTTCAACGGTATCCGGCGTTTGCTCGATCAGCAGTTTGAGCGGCTCTCTCACTTGGAAAAGAGCATCATGTATTGGCTGGCAATTAACCGTGAATGGACATCGATCGCAGAATTATCAACAGATATTGTGCCAACCGTTGCCAGAGCAAGCTTACTAGAGTCTTTGGAATCGTTAACTTGGCGAAATCTGATTGAAAAGCGATCGAGTCGTTATACGCAGCAACCTGTTGTGATGGAATATGTAACTGAACATTTGATCCATCAAATAGTGATGGAACTTGTCACACAAAAGCTGTCTTTGTTTGGTCGTTATGCTCTTGTTAAAACAACAGTGAGTGAATATATTCGGGAAAGCCAATACAGACTTATCTTAGAAAAAATTGGCGATCAGTTGAGAACTGCATTTACCACGCCAGAAGCTCTACAACAGCACATCCAAAAACTGCTGCAACAGATTCGCTCTAGTTCCGATACGTTTTCAAGTTATAGTGGCGGAAATCTTCTGAATTTATGCATTTGTTTAGATATTGATCTGGCAGGATATGATTTTTCAGAACTATCCATTCGCCACGCCAATATCCAGGATGCTCACCTACACCACATCAACTTTGCCCATGCCGAATTCGATCAACTTGCCTTTACTCAAACCTTCAGCAGCGTTTTGGCAGTGGCTTTTAGCCCCAATGGCAACCTGCTCGCCACCTCAGACACCAACACCGAAGTGCGGCTATGGCGACTATCCGATGGGCAACTGCTCCGTCGATTACGAGGGCATGGAGATTGGGTGCGGGCATTGTCCTTCGATTCAACAGGCAACTACCTTGCGAGCGGCAGTGATGAGTCCAGCATTCGGATATGGGACGTGCAAACAGGAGAGTGTTTGAATATTTTGGTAGGACACAGCGGACACGTTTGTTCTCTAGCATTCAGCCCAGATAGGCAGACGATCGCCAGTAGCAGTGACGACTGCACCCTGCGGATATGGGACGTTGCCAGTGGAGAATGTTTGCACGTTTTAGCAGGACATTGCCAGCGGGTTTGGTCTGTGGCGTTTCATCCTAGTGGTTCTTATCTAGTAAGCGGCAGCGAAGATCAAACGATTAAACTCTGGGATCTGACTACCCAACACTGTGTCCGAACCCTGCACGGGCATACGGGTTGGATTGCATCCGTTGCTTTTAGCCCCGATGGTTGCTATCTAGCGAGTGGTAGCCATGACAACACTGTGAAACTGTGGGATGCTGCAACAGGAGATTGCCTCAACACGCTGTATGGGCATCAAAGCTGGATTTGGTCAGTCGCGTTTAGCCCTCAAGGCTATCTTTTGGCAAGTGGGGGAGAAGACCAAACCGTGCGCTTGTGGAACGTGCAGACCGGACGATGCCTCAAAATTTTAGAGGGACATACTCATCGCGTTTGGTCGGTTGCCTTCAGCCCCATTGAATCTGTTCTGGCGAGTGGGAGTGACGATCAAACCGTGCGACTATGGGAAATTGAGCCACTGCGGAATTTTACTCAACGCGGAAAAGATGATGAGGTAGGGTTGTTCGCCCTCTCTGGACGCTGTACCAAAGTGCTTCAAGGTCATACACGTCAGATCTGGTCGATCGCCTTTAGCCCGGATGGAAAAACGATCGCGGGAAGTGGAGATGAACAAGTGATTCGACTGTGGAACGTGGATACGGGGAGGTGTTACAACATCTTAAAGGGACACACGCACCGAATTAGTTCTGTGGCTTTTAGTGCAGATGGTTCCACGATCGCCAGTGGAGGAGAAGACCGAACGATTTGCCTGTGGAATGCTCATACCGGGCATTTGTTGCGAAAATTACGGGGTCATACGAACCAAGTGTGGTGTGTTGTTTTTAGCCCAGTGGCTCCCTTAGTAGCAAGCTCAAGTGAAGATCAAACCATCAAGCTGTGGGATGTGCAAAGTGGGGAATGGCTGAAAACCTTGGAAGGACATCATAACTGGGTATGGTCAGTGGCATTTAGCCCCAATGGACAAATGTTGGCGAGCGGCAGCTACGACCAAACCATCAAACTGTGGGATGTGCAAAGTGGGGAGTGTTTGAAAACGTTGGAAGGGCATTCGGGTTCGTTGATGTCTGTTATATTCAGCCCCGATGGACGGTTTCTTGCCAGTTGCAGTTGTTACGATCAAGAGATTCGATTATGGGATGTAGCAACTGGAGAATGCTTGAAGATAATATTTGCGAAAGCACCTATGTCTTTAGTTTTTCTATCAAAGTCATTACAAACGTTATCACCGACAGCATTCTCAACAGCATTGCCAACCGCATCATCTCAAGCCGCTGAAGTGAGCTTTGATTTAATCAACGGCGGTGCCCATTGGGAAACTGGCATTCAGTTTTGGAATTTAGACAACGGCGAATGTTTTAAGACTCTAACAGGACACGATCGCTGGATTATGGATGTTCAACTGAGTCCCGATGGCAAAACACTTGCGAGCGGAAGTAGTGATGAAACGATTAGACTATGGGATGTGAATTCGGGGCAATGCTTAACTGCCCTGCGTCCCGATCGCCCCTACGAAGGCATGAATATTACAGGTGTTACAGGACTGACGAATGCTCAAAAAGAAACACTCAGGATGCTAGGAGCGATCGATCATTCACTGTATACCGCTCGCTTTCAACATGCTTAACGATTGCTCATTGCATAGGTCTGCGAATTGCTAAGACCAACCTTTTGCCAACTCAGTGACTCTAACCTTTCCTGCCGGATTCAGGTCTGATAGCACCTTGATGAAGTTAGGATGGGTTAGACCTGCACAGAGAAACGCCCAGCGATATGCCTGCTGTTGCACACTCAGAATTTCCTGCCGCTCCGATGCCGAAAAAACGCGCCCTACCGCACGTTCTAAATTCACCAAATCAAGGTTGACCTGTTCCATCAGGGCATCATGTAGCAGGTGAACGAGCTGAAAGTGCTCTGCGATCACCACATCCACCTCATCACTCCCTAATCGGGCTGCCAGATCATAAATGAGCAGTGTATCTAGCTTTGTGTGTTGCGCTTCTTCCATCCAGTGATGTTTCAGCAAGTCACAAAAGCGAGGATCAAGATCATCTTCATCATTCTCGCGGACACTTTCTAGATAATGATTTTGGGTTGTCCATTCAAATTGCAACGTTAATAATAAGACGCTCAGCGGATGGTGTTTCAGGATTTTGTTGGCGATCGTCGTTGTTGATTCCAGGCGATCGCAGGGATGACCAAACCCCTGCTCAAACGCGGTGGCAAACTCCTGAAATAGGTGAATGTGTTTTCCTTCTTCCTCCGCAAAGCCCAGTAAGGCTTGTGTGGCAAAAATATCATCAAACCCTAACCGTTTCACCTGCTCCAACACGGTTGGAATAATAAATTGCTCCACCAGCACAAACAAATGAAGATAGCTACACCCTCGAACATGGTTCAACGCCAGCTTTTCTGCTGGGTTCAAAAACACAATGTCATCCGTCCGCACCAGAGACTCTGGAAGGAAAGGTTTTGTAAAATCTAAGGGCTTTGTCGGATTAATCAGATCACGCACCTGCCAGTCAACCCGTTGGGCATCCTGCCAGACCTTCTGATAGGTATGTGTTCGAGATACGACTGTCTCTGATAGCTCTGACCCACTCATTGCCACAAACTGCCCTTGAGAGATAAAAACAAGATAGAAATCCTTCTATCAGCATAAGAGCTATATCCAAAATTGTCTCTCTGAAAAAGTATGGAATTCCATGCCGGAAGTATGGCTTTAAGGGGGCTGAGTGCTGTAGCTTGCTTCTGTGGAGCAGTGGACTGAGTGCCGAGTGTTAACCGCTATTGCTGGGCGAATGAAGCTGGGTTCTGATTACATCCATATCTAGTATCCCTGTGTAAGCCCTGACAATATTCTATCCAGACTCTCAGAATCGAATTTTGCATCTCTCCCCACTCCTTGCACAGACGTGAAATTTCATGTCTCTCCCCCACTCCCTACTCCCC
>PVWD01000402.1 GCA_003003615.1 filamentous cyanobacterium CCP2
GGTTGCTGCTCTTCTGGCGGCGTTTGGACGATCGTGGAGCGAGGCACAATCACCAGTTCTACTGCCCGACGCAAATCTTCTGCCGTAACTTCGGTTCGACCATTCAAGGCAGCATGAGCCTTGGCAACGCGCAGGGCAAATAGTTCTGCCCGATGTCCCTGCACACCTCCTCGGAGGGCTTCATTCACCAGATAGGCAATCTGCTCACGGCTGATCTGTACATCTTTGAGCCATTCCCGCGCCAGGATAATCTGCGTTTTCAGATTGTCAATTTCTTCGGTGTATTGCTGGAGAAACGTTTGAGGCGACTCAGCATAGGATGTGGCTTGATCGACGGCTTCGACACGCTCATCCAGTCCCAACACGGCATCCGCAGAGAGGGCAACGGCAATGCGATCGAGTAAATGTTCGCGCAGATCGCCTTCTTCCGGGTTGTAGGTCGCAATCAACAACGGCTTACAGGGATGCTGAAAGCTAATGCCTTCCCGCTCAATTTGGTTGCGCCCTTCGGTGATGGCGGCTAGCAGCAGGTTAGCAATCTGATCATCCAGCAGGTTTAGCTCGTCGATGTATAGTACCCCCCGATGGGCTTCTGCTAATAACCCTGGCTGAAAAACCGTTTCACCCCGCTTAATCGACTGGGCCACATCCACCGAACCCAACAGCCGATCCTCCGTGACACCTAGGGGCACCTGAATGAAGGGAGCCGGAATGATTTTTGTTGGCAGCGTAGATTCTGAAGCGATCGGGCTAAAGGTGGAGGGCATTTCCTCTGGATTGGGCAGGGCAACCGATCGATCGGACTGTCCCAAATTTGCCAAATCATCAGCAAATCGCTCGATGGTGTCATCGTCCCATTCATCAGGGCGATCGGGGTTTGCATTGAGGGAACCGTCAATGATTTCGATCGGCGGCAATAAGGCATGAATCGCCCGTGCCATTACCGATTTTGCCGTTCCTCGCCGACCTGCAATCACCACACCGCCTAAACCAGGGTCAACAGCGGCCAGTAAAAGTGCCAGTTTGATGGCTTCTTGCCCCACAACAGCCGTGAGGGGAAATGCGGTAAAAGTTGGGTTATCCGTGAGTGCAGGCATGATGGTGCAGAGATTAGTTCGATCGCAACAGTCTAAAGATTCAGCATATCAAGAGACGGGCTGCTCCTGGAGCCTGATTTGCACAGGACTGACGCAGTTGCCTTGAGATAATGGAGGTGAAGCATTGAATCGGGCAATCTGTAGCGCAAGCATCTTGCCTGCCAGTAGGGTATGTCCAAATTTTTGTGTCAGCCTCCGATCGGCTTCGTTGTTCCCATCTCCCGCAGATGAATCAGACTGGAAAAAGGGTTGAGACGATGTTCCTCTTACCGCTTCAAAAACCGATTCACTGCCACTGTCACATCTGGAAAAGCAATGGGCTGGATCGTTCCTTCTGTGAGGGTTGCCTTTTCCTGATAGTCTCCTTCCTGGGGCGATCGCAACACCACCAGCTCCATTCGCTTGAGATTCACTACCCAATATTCTGGAATGCCAGCCGCCGCATAAGCCTTGCGTTTGACCTCCAGATCTTTTTCCAGGCTGGAGTTGGAGAATTCAATCAACCAAAAGATGTTTTCAGGATAAGGGTGATGATCAAAATACTCATCCTCCATCGGCTGAACGATCGCGATATCAGGTTCTGGCTCAGACCGATCGGAGAGCGTAATGGGTTTGCCTTCCCGAATTTTTACTCGCTTTCCCAGCAAGTCTCTTAGATAATCTGCCCCCTGACTACTGAGAGAAGCATGGGGTGTTCCTTCAGGGGACATTTCAATAATTTCTCCGTTGAGCAGCTCCACAGGGCGATCGTCGAGAATCCCTGCTTCCACCATGCGGTGATAGTCATCAACAGTCCATTTGGCGGTTGTGATGGTCATGGCGATCGTCCCTCCTGCACTCCCTTAGCGATTCTCTATTTCCATTGCTGCCAAACAAGGTGAGAATGTCAATCAATTGCTGAGCTGACATCGAAAACACCTGGCGATCGAGTCTGTCGCTACTTTGGGTCACGGCTGCATTTCAACTGGCCTGCGGTTCTGGTTTTGGCTCTTTGGGCTTTCGTTCAAAGACTTGAATATTGGGTTCATCTAACACAAACCCAGTTGCCGTTTGCGCCCCAATCTTGCCAGCGATCGCCGCGACCCACATGGGAAAGTTGGCTTGGGCTTCTTCTAGCTTTTTCCAAATTTTGGGCTTGACCGTAACGCTGACAACGTGCGTACCGCAGTCAATTTCAAAATGCTTCCAGTTGTTCTCAACGGTTTCAGCCTCAGGCAGTTCGTTGATTTTGATGGTGACTTCTAACTTTCCTGATACGGGCATGATGCGCTCTCCTAATCCTTATCGATGCTGTTACGGGTGATGGTGGTTCGTTTGCTTACAGCATTGTTGGAATGAATTTTGTCATAAGATTTTAGCTCCTTTACGCTTATTCCAGACATCGCGATCGGGCATCGACCTATGGCAGGCTGGTTTAATTGTTGCGTTGTTATGAACGATCGCGTCTGTTCTGGATGTTAATTGCTTCTGTCATGGCGATCGAGTCTCATTGCCCTTCGTGGGTGGGTTAATCCTTGCCCGTTTATCCTCCTCATCCCTGAGTGCTCTTTCTAATAGGAAGCCCGCCAAATTCGACAGCGATCGATTTTCTCGTTCTGCCCATTTTTCTAATCCCTCAAAAACAGGGTCGGGAAGGTAAGCCGACAATTTTTTCATTTCGCTCAAGGGTAACTCCCTTAATTTTGCCTTCAAGTCATGCTTCTATGCAGCAATAGAGCTGCTTACAGATGGAGCATCCAAAATAAAGGGACTTGACTTACTGTTCTTGAAATAACTTATCAATCCTCAGCCTGCTTTACCTCAGGGAATCGATCGGCAAATTTCCGTTTAACGCCCAGTTCCACCAGAAAAGCTGCCAGGTTTGCAGTCGGGCGACCTTCTTTATCTGCCCACTCCTCTAGAGCCTCAAAAACTTTGTCCGGTAACACAATTGTGGTTCGCTTGCTCACAGCATTGCCTGGAATCAGTTCTGCCATAAGATTTTAGCTCTACGCTGAACTCCCAGACCTTGAAAAGTGTTTATGAACGATCGCGTCTGTTCTGGATGTTAATTGCTTCTGTCATGGCGATCGAGCCTATCGCTACTTTGGGTCATTTTCGCGCCTCACCCGACTTTGTTTCTCTATCTGGCTCCCAACCTTCCATCTCTCGCTCCAGCAAATAGCTAATCAAATTTGAGAGACTTCGCCCCTCTGTCTCTGCCCGCTTCTCTAATTTCGCAGCGAGTTGATCTGAAACACTCGCAAACACCTTCTTGGTCATTTTCAACATCTGCAATCCTCCCTTGATGGTAACGCCAGGCTGCTTGAATATTCCCAATCGCAAGCTATGGTTGCTTATTTACAACTATATGCTACTATCACGATATCATTACTCTTATGGGATCAAGCAACTTGCCCTCAGCCCGATCGCCCAAAGGAGTGTGCATCAACCGCACTGGGAAATATTCAAATTCTTAAAATCTGGAGCAATCGCAATGGTGCCGGTCTATCTTCGCGTTTTAATTCCCTGCTGGACACTGGAACAAGCCGAGTTGGGATCTGCTGAATATCAACAAGATCTGCAAACCTACTGTGGCTTAGACGACTCAATTCTGACCCTGCCGAATTTGCCGCCTTTAGGCACCAGCATTCTGGTACGCACCCCAAATGGAGACACCCTGATGAAGGTGGTGCATATCAAAATCGAAGCTCAAACTAACTTGATTGGGGATGAACTGGGTGTGGTGTTTGCCGTGCCAGAAGATTGTTTCTAATTATCATTCAGCCCACAGCATCAGCCTTTACAGAGCCACGAAACTGCCGCAACGCCTCAAATAATCGCTCCACCTTCTGCAAATCCTTATTTCCTGGCGCAATTTCTACCCCACTCGACAGGTCAATGCCATCCGGGGTTAACCGCTCCAATGCATCACTGATATTCTCTGGAGTCAGCCCACCCGCCAGTAACCAGGGACAGCCCGATCGAAATCCTTGCAGCAGCGACCAGTCGATCGTGTGTCCAGTACCACCCAGCAGGTTTGGATCATAGGCATCCAGCAGCAGCGTATCCACAATCGCCTCATACTGCCGAACCGACTCCAGCGTTTCCGCACTCCGCACTCGGAAGGCTTTAATCAACTCCAGAGTGGGCAACGTCGATCGCACCTGTTGGCAAAATTCAGGCGACTCATTCCCGTGAAGCTGCACTGCATTCAATAAGCCAATTTCCACCACGCGAACAATTTCCGCCACCTCCGCATCGGCAAATACGCCCACCCGATCGCACCCATACCCCCCAGCCAGCAACCCATCACTCACCGCTCGAATTTGCTCTGGTCGGACATACCGAGGCGATCGTTCCACACAAATAAACCCCAACGCCGATGCCCCAAACTGAGCGATCGATCGACCCTGCTCCACTTGCGTAATGCCGCAAATCTTCACCCGCATTTTTCCCACTTAATTCCCCCAGATCTCCTCAATTCTCCAACACAATCCTCAAAATCTCCCACTCCCCACCGTACGGGCGATTCGCGTTCGCGCAGCGACTCCGCAGGACTCCTCACCAATTAACTTTTGTATCAACTCTGTCTCTTATACACATCT
>PVWD01000104.1 GCA_003003615.1 filamentous cyanobacterium CCP2
CCATCATGGATGGGATTGCTTCGATCGTTTTAACAAGCAGCTACGGAATTGGGGTGGGCTTTTCGGTGCTGTCCATTTTGCTATATCAGGGTGGGCTTTCCTTGGCGGCAGGAAATTTGGCTCAAGCGATTCCTGATCCGGCAACGGCACAACCTGTGCTGCTGGCAACTGGAGTTGGGGGATTGATTATTGTAGGACTGGGGCTGAATCTGCTGCAAGTGGCAAACATTCGCGTTGCTTCACTACTACCTGCTTTGTTTCTGGCTCCGCTTGTGTATTGGATTGGCGATCGGATCAGTTAAATACGATCGGGTGTATCCTCTGATGAATCATTAGATGCAGGGTGAGACTGTGCTGTTTTTTCTTCAAGAGTTGACCCATGCAACGAGCGATCGACCTGCTGCCGAATCACAGAACGAATCAGATCAAGACGATCGCCGCTAAACTCTTGCCATCCCAAACTTCTCAACGTCACCTCGCGCACAGTCCGAAAAATTAGCACTTGCCCAAACAGCGTAAATGCTCTGATCAAGCATTCTGGATCGTCACTTGGTTTGTCTAAAATTTGACCAATTAAAGCGGCACAAGGGCGAATCGTTTTTTGTACAACATGTTGATTGAGAATTTCAAACACCGATGAAGGTTCCATCAATTCCCGAAAGACAAACCGTGCCCATAGGTCAGACCCTTCCGTTGCCAGCAGGGTAGTCACAAAGCCGTCAAACAGTTGATGGAGCAATTCCAGGGCTTGTTCTGCGGATACTTGTGAGGTTTTCAGTTTTTTCTCAACCTGTTCGAGCGTTGCAGTCAGTTTAGGCCCATCCAAATGCGTGGTGATGTGTTCCGCTACAGCACGATATAGCCCTTCTTTGCTGCCAAAGTAGTAGGGAATTGCTGCCAAATTAACTCCTGCCTTCTCAGTGATGCTGCGGGTGCTGGCGGCTTCATAACCATGTAGACCAAAAACTTCAATACCCGCTTCCAATAGGCGACGACGGGCTTCTTCACCCCGCTGGTAGCCGCCTTGATGAGGTTTTGGTTCACTCACAGTTGATCCGTTAGGACTTGGCCGCTTTTCATCATAGCAAAGTTAACCGATCGCCTTGAAGAATTGAACCTCAGCAAATTTGCAGAACCGCAAAAATTTGAGCATGGGCAGCAATTGACAAAAGTTAATCAATTGATTAACTTAGAAATAAGTCAATCGATTGATTGATTTTTCCCGCGCTTAAAGGCTGTTAGGACTTACGCAAAACCTTTTTGTAGGGTGGGCAGTGCCCACCTTACGCTAAATCTGGAGTTATGAAACAGAGCTTGCGTAAGTCCTGTCTGCATCTAAACAAAATCTCTTCCTCTGCTTTACTAGGAGGTTTCATGACCAGTCAAACGCCGACTGGCAGTTCCCCATCTGCCAAATTCCCCCTCAGCCGATCGCTCTTGCTGACCATTGCCGCTTTGGCTCTGGGTGGTGTAACCCTCTTCACCATTCGGCAAGCTCCCCCCCCAACCGATCCTCAAGAGCAACAAACTCCCGTCGTGCAAACCGTTACCGCCCTTGGACGGCTTTCACCCGAAGGTGAAGTGATTCGACTGGCTGCCCCCACCTCCAGCAACGAAAGCCGCATTGCCCAATTGCTGGTTCAAGAAGGGGATGCTGTAGAAGCTGGGCAAGTGGTTGCCATCTTGGATTCGCGCGATCGGTTGCAAAGGGCTTTCGATCAAGCGCAGCAGGATGTCCGAGTGGCAGAAGCGCAGCTTTCTCAGGTGTTGGCGGGGGCAAAAGCGGGTGAAATTCAGGCACAGCGATCGGAAGTTGCCCGTTTGGAGGCGGAGCAAGCTGGACAGTTGAATGAGCGATCGGCCAATGTGGCCCGTTTGGAAGCTGAAGTGCAGAATGCAGAGGTGGAATTTAACCGCTATCAGTCGCTCTATCAGGCAGGAGCGGTTTCTGCTTCAGAGCGAGATGCTCGGCAATTAACGCTTGCAACGGCACAACGCCAACTTCAAGAAGCAGAGGCAGCCCTTGAACGGATTCGCAACGCCAGCGAGAACCAGATTCGGGCAGCACAGTCTACGCTAGACCAAATTGCCGAGGTGCGTCCAGAAGATATCGAAGCAGCCAGGGCAGAGGTGGCACGGTCGATCGCTGCCCAGGAGCAAGCCAAAGCCAGTTTAGAGGAAGCATATGTACGATCGCCTCAGGCAGGAACAATCCTCAAAATTTACAGCCGTGCGGGTGAGGTGGTTTCCAATGAAACGGGGATTGCTGACATGGGCAAAACCAGCCAGATGTATGCGGTAGCCGAAGTGTATCAGAGCGATATTCGCCGAGTGCAGATGGGTCAACGGGCCCAAGTGACCAGTTCCGCTTTACCAGAGGTGGAATTAACCGGAACGGTGGTGGCGATCGGTTCCCTCATCGAACGGCAAGACGTGATTAATGCCGACCCCACCGACAACATTGATAGCCGGGTGGTTGAAGTCAAAGTTCGGCTTGATCCAGCATCGAGTCAGCAAGTGGACACTTTCACCAACCTACAAGTCAAAGTGGTGATTAGACAATGATCAAATTTCTCAAATCCTTTCGCGACCGAACCCCTCTAGGCTGGATTCAGCTTCGCCATGACAAAACGCGGCTTTTAGTGTCGATCGGGGGAATTGCCTTTGCAGACCTGCTCATTTTTATGCAACTGGGCATTCTCAATGGGTTGTACGATTCCAATACAATGCTGCACCGCAAATTGCAGGCGGATGCGGTTTTGGTTAGCACTCAGGCGCGCCAATTTACCAATCTCTTGACCTTTCCTCGCCGCCGTTTGCTTCAGGCAGAAGACGTTCCAGGGGTTGCATTTACTGATGCGCTGTACACGAACTTTGTGGATTGGAAACATCCAGAAACGCAAAGAAAAACCTCTATGCTGGTGGTTGGCATTCGTCCTGAAACGCCCGCTTTTGACCTGCCAGAGGTGAATCAGCAATTAGACACGATTAAGTTACCCGATACGGTGCTGTTCGATCGCGCTACGCGAGGCAACTATCAACAGGTGATCCAGGCAATTGCACAGGGGCAGACTCTAACCACTGAAATCGATCGCCGCACCATCACCATCAGCGGGCTGTTTGAGGCGGGGGCATCCTTCAGTACGGATGGCGTGTTGATGACCAGTGACCAAAACTTCCTGCGATTGTTTCCCCAGCGAGAGGCTGGTCAAGTCAGCTTGGGATTGGTCTATGTGCAGCCAGAGCAAGACGTGGAGAAAGTGGTTGAAGCGTTGAACGCTTATTTGCCGGAAGATGTGCGGGCAATGACTCGTCAAGGCTTCGTTGATTTTGAAATTGCCTACATTAACGAAGGGCAGCCCCTGGGCTTTGTGTTTGGCTTAGCTACTGCATTAGGGGCGATCGTTGGCGTGGTGATTGTTTACCAAATTCTTTCTACTGATGTGAATGATCATTTGGCTGAGTACGCCACCTTTAAGGCAATGGGCTACCGCGATGCTTATCTGCTGGGCATTGTGTTTGAAGAAGCAGTGATTCTGGCGACGATCGGTTTTGTTCCGGGCGTGTTGGTTTCTTTGGGGCTGTATGCTGCATTGCGCCAAATTGCAGCCCTGCCGATTTATATGTCGCTGTTGAGATTAGTGGGTGTGTTTATGCTGACGTTGGGAATGTGCTGTCTTTCAGGTGGCATTGCAACGCGCAAATTACGTTCTGCTGATCCTGCGGATATTTTCTAGTGTGTTTGTGCGGGTGAGTCTTTTGTCGTTCGGCTTTAGAGAATTGGGAGCAAGAGAATTGATGCCGAGAGAATTGGGATCAGAATTATCACTTTCAAGATCCTGAAGAGAACGTTTAAGGAAATTAAGCTTGGTGAGTTTTATGTCATTACCATTCTCAAAAATTCAGCGTAATTCATCAACTTTGTCTGTAATTTCAATTCATCATTTGAATCACTATTTTGGTGAAGGTGAATTGCGAAAGCAAGCCTTATTTGATCTAAATCTGGAGATTAAAGCAGGAGAAATTGTAATTTTAACGGGGCCATCTGGCTCTGGTAAAACAACGGTTTTAACCCTAGTGGGTGGATTGCGTTCTGCTCAGGAAGGGAGCCTCTGCGTTTTGGGGCAAGAACTTTGCCAAGCGAGTGAAGATCAGCTTGTACAAGTTCGCCGCAACAATGGCTATATTTTTCAGGCCCATAACCTTCATCGCAGTCTCACGGCTGCCCAAAATGTCCAGATGGGCTTGGAGGTACATCGCCAACTGTCGCGAGCAGAACGGCATCAACGATCGATCGACATCCTTCAGCAGGTTGGGCTGGGCAATCGAACAGAATACTATCCGGATAACTTATCGGGTGGACAAAAACAGCGAGTGGCGATCGCCCGTGCTTTGGTGAGCCGTCCTAAATTGGTGTTAGCAGACGAACCCACTGCGGCATTAGACAAAAAATCAGGACGTGATGTAGTGAACTTAATGCAGCAACTAGCCAAAGAGCAAAACTGCACGATTTTAATGGTGACGCACGATAATCGCATTCTGGATGTTGCCGATCGCATTGTATATATGGAAGATGGCATGTTGAAAACCAATACCGTAACGGCAGCGATCGTCCAATAATCGTCCAATAAAGGTATCTTCAAACCTCCTATTAGATTCACATTCAAGCACTGGCTGGTTCAATCCTCAAATTAAGTGCTAGGATAGTGAACGAGAATAAGTATCGGTTGCAGCGTTTGTTTCAAGTATTGAAGGTTTTTCTACATTTGGTATTGGCAGGCTTCTCTCCGAAATCTCACTCTCTATACGTTTTCCATTTTGGAGATTAGTCTATGTCGATTTATATTGGTAACCTCTCCTATGAGGTAAGTGAAGCTGACGTAACGGCTGTATTTGCTGAATATGGCTCAGTCAAGCGGGTACAGCTTCCGACAGATCGCGAAACGGGTCGGATGCGCGGTTTTGGTTTTGTGGAAATGGATACAGAGACTGAAGAACAGTCTGCCATTGATGCTCTTGATGGAGCCGAATGGATGGGGCGTGATCTGAAGGTCAATAAAGCCAAACCCCGTGAGAATAGAAGCTCTTTTGGTGGTGGTAATCGCAGAGACAGTTTCTCTCGAAGCTACTAATTCTGTTGTTCGTCTTAGTCTCTGACTTTGACAAACTTGAATTGACTTTTATTCCACAATGAGTCTTGTTTGAACTCATTAGCATATCTTTTTTAGGGTTCAAGTTCTCTAGACTTGAACCTTTTTTACGTTCTGATTCGCGGATCGGGGTAACGATCCTTAAAATTCATAAAGTTCAGTATCCCATTCGGCTGAAATCATCATTGCGATCGAGTCTGCTGGAAGTATGGCTATTTTATGAACGAGTAGCAACGTGGGAGATAAATCGATCGAACAATCTAAAATTCAAAATCTAACATTCATTTATCTATTTATACTTCAAGAGCCAGGGAGAGGAAATTGGGATTCTGCATTATCTAAAACAAGTATCCAATCTTGTCCGTGCCCTTGGCTTGGAGGATGAAATTCTTGTTCTCGCTGATTTGAAATCATACCGATCGCCTGGGATTTTCCAGTGCGAGGATCATACCAGTAGGCAGCGATCGAGTTGCCCTGAATTGCAGTCAAACGAACGCGAACAGGATTTCCAGTGGGTATATATACGAACAAAAAGCTGCCATCTTCTGCCCGTGCAGCCAGCGTATCATTTGCCCCTTTGCCAAGATTGCTACTCAGAATAGCTTGATCAGGAATCAGTTGGGTGAAAGGACGAGACTCAAACAGCCGACGCACATATCCCATCTGCACTGCTCCAGGGCGATCGAGGGCCTCCTGCCAAGATTGTTGAGCCGGAACAAAGGAAAGCCGTCCCGGTTCCCACATTTGCCAAACGCTATTGTGACCATAGGTGTGCCCACAGGCCCCCGCCAAAAGCGACCAATAAGCCGCCTGCCGCACATCATAATCATCAAATACACCTCGCTGCTGTCGAGTGATTTGCCGCACGATCGGCAGTTTATTCCACTTGCGGTAAGGCGTGTTGATTTCCCAAAAGCGAACTGGAATATCTTCATAGCAAGGCTCTCCGTTGAGGGTGGGTTTGACAGGAGAGCGATGATAATTTGCCGTGACGGTTTGGTGACAGGGGCAGTTTTTCTCACCATGTCCCGACTGAAACAGATTAAAATCCAGCCAATCATCGTTGTGAAACCATTGGGCAGAGTTGCTTTGGCAGTGAAACGTCATCAAATGCTTACCCCTATCCCCTGCTTTCAGCCCTGCTGCCATCGCCCGCCAAATTGCCAGATGCCCATCGGTTTTTGGATCACGATCGCCCCCCAAAATCCAGATGATTGGCTGATCTTGATATCGCTGCCCCAAAAACTCGCCATACACTTGAGCCGTTTCAGGCGTAAAAATTTCCGGAGTGGTTCCCCGCAGCCAATGCACCTTATCTCCCCACGTCGGCAACATTCCCACATAAAGGCCCAGCCGTGCTGCCGTTTCCACAATGAAATCGACATGCTGAAAATAAGCCTCATTGGGACAAGTCGGATCGTTGTTTTGCAACGGCGTATGCCCATAGGGATTTGGTGCATCCAACCCATCTAGCTCCGCTAACACAACGGCTTGAATCACGGTAAACCCCTTTGCTGCTCGGTTTTCCAGATAAAGCTGTGCCTCTTCTCGATTTAGCCGATGAAACAGTTCCCAAGCCGTGTCACCCAGGTAAAAGAACGGAGTACCATCTTCTTTGAGAAGATAATGCCGGTTTGGGCTGACCGTGAGTTGGGTCACACGTAACTGGGTCACAGGGGTTTAGCTCCTTCAAGCAAATGGGCGAATAGTTAGCGCACCTGAGCAATGACCGTGCGATGGCGAGAACTGTTGCAAAAGACGATCGGTTTAGCAAATCCGGCATCCCATAGTGCAGTTTCTAAGTCCAGCGCAAAATACTCATCCAAGTATGGCTCTGTACTCTTCAGCAAGGTCAAGATGTAGGGCGGCATCTTGGCATAAACTTCAGAGTTGGGGTTCATATCCATTAGGGCAAAGTGGCCCCCCGGACGCAGAAGCCGCCGGGCCTCTTGCAAAATTTCGATCGCAGCAACCTGGGGCAACTCATGAAAAACTAAGTGGGCTGAAACCAGATCAAAGGCAGCATTGGGAAGTTTGGTGGCTTCGGCAGGGGCGTGGAGCCAGGTGGGAGAGGAGGGAGAAGGAAGGAGCGAGGAGCGATATTGAGCGATCGCCAGAAAATATGGGGATAAGTCTACCCCGGTGATGTGGGCCTGCGGATAAACTGACTGGAGGGCAACCGTACTCATACCAACGCCACAGCCGACATCGAGAATGGTTTGGGGTGGGTTGGCAATGTGCTGTTGCAGCAAAGTGTGATAGCTCTGACGCAGCTTTGCATCTCCCTTGGCTCCGGCATCTTGCCAAAGGCGGGCATGAACTGCATAGGCAGCCACTTCCACTTCCATCGCCGCATCCCAACTCAGGTTCCCCTGCTCATAAGCATGAAACGATCGCAGATAATAATCTGGATAGCTCAGGTCAACAGCCTGAATTTGAGCCAGTTCAGCTTCCCAGGCTGGGGCAAACTCAGCTTCTGTGCCACGCGATCGTAGTTGTTTCACCTCTTCTCGCCAATAAACGCCGATCGACTCTGCCCGCTTAATCATCATCGATCGGGCTTGGTGCTTTGCCAGATCAGATAAGGGTTTGATGGCCAAGATGCGATTAACAAGTTGGGATGTCAGCGTCGCGGTAGAAAGGAGAGTCATCGCAGTTTGAATTGAAATTGTGGATTTTTGTGATGAATTAAGTAGCTATTCTCAGATCTTGCACCTTTTCTGGAATCCGCCC
Source organism: filamentous cyanobacterium CCP2 (assembly GCA_003003615.1). Classification (GTDB taxonomy): domain Bacteria; phylum Cyanobacteriota; class Cyanobacteriia; order Elainellales; family Elainellaceae; genus Egbenema. The sequence continues at coordinate 7,884 of PVWD01000104.1, forward strand.
TCGAATCAATTTGGAGCTAAGAACAAAAGTCCGTTGAAACAAACTGAATTCCAAATTCAGCAGGAATTTCAACCCATTTATGGAAGTTAAGCATTTAATCGGTTAATTCGTAGCGCAGGCATCTTGCCTGCCAGTGGGACGATCACCCGATCGCAATAGGCAATTTAATTAACCTCTATCAACGGGTTTGAGCGATTAGCCCGCCATTGATGGCAGGGCGGTTTGAAAGAGTGGTGCAAGATGGGAGTATTCAAACAACATAGGTCTTACGTAGCAATCCTACAACTGTTGGTGAGCCATTCTATCGTTAAGAATTTTAGCGATCGGTCATCTCACCAAACTCGATTCGCGAAACCGAACTCGCTAATTCTAATCCCTACGATATTCTAAAAGCAGTGGAGAGGTTAAGCCTTAAACCCTTCAGGTTTACTTCTTCAAAGCAAACTTTTTGGTGTAGTGCAAAGGGTTAAACTTCATTCGCATTTTACTACTGAATTAGTGAATAGGAGGCGTTAAACCTATGGCTCTTGTTCGTTGGGAACCGTTCCGTGAAATGGATTCGCTTCGTCGCGAATTTAATCGGTTGTTCGATGACGTTTTAACACCAACTGTCCGCGAAAGTGGTGGCTTTACATTTGCACCTGCGGCAGAAATGCAGGAAACTGATGAGGCTGTACATTTGAAGCTAGAAATTCCTGGCATTGAAGCAAAAGACTTAGATGTACAGGTGACATCGGAATCTGTATCCATTAGCGGTGAACGTCGATCGGAGACTCGCACAGAAGAGCAAGGCATGGTTAGAAGCGAGTTCCGTTATGGTACATTTCAGCGTGTGATTCCGTTACCGGCTCGCATCGATAATCAGTCCGTGCAGGCTGAGTACAAAGATGGAATTTTGCGGTTAACACTTCCAAAAGTGGAAGAAGAAAAGCACAAAGTTGTCAAAGTCAACCTTGGATAGGATGCCTACTAAAAGCGGCATCTAGCCATCTGCATGGGTTAAGAAAGCAACTGAGTAATGCTCTTGTGGGATGGGCATCTTGCCCGTCCTTTTACAAAAGAGGATTGAGTAATGGAGTAGAAAACTCTAAACTCAGCCCTCTTTTTTGTGCAAAGTAAAAATTGAATCAGAAAATTTCAGGTAAGCGCGATTTGTAAATCGTCCCTACAAAAACCTCAACTGGAAGAAGTGGATGATAGTTTTGCCAAGGCATCTTTCACGACCGCAGGTAACTGACGCATAATTTTGCCCTTTTCTCGATCGATCGCCACCAACGTCACCTGCGCTGTGACAAACAAGGACTGATCATCTGGAGACTGAATCCGATAATCCCACTGAATCCGCACCCCCTTCATGCTGCTGATTCGAGTTTTAATGATCACAGGCATTCCTAGCCGTACTGGACGATGATATCGAATCGAAAGATCAATGACAGGTAATTCGCAACCCATTGCCACCATATCCACATAATCCACACCCAGCGATCGTAAACACTCAATCCGGGCTTCTTCCATCCAGGCAATGTAGGAACCATGCCACACCACGCCTGCATAATCCGTGTGATGGGGTTGTGCCCGTACCGGATATTCAAACCAGCGTTCAGATGTTTGTTCAGAAACAGTTTGAATTGCATGAGTGGATTCTAATTGCGGTTGCATAAGCTTCCTTTGCTCAAGTGCTGCTCTATTTCAAGCGTAATCTGTAGTTGTATTTCTACATTGTTCTTTACATCATTTTAAGCGATCGACAGAAACAGCAAGCTCAAAATGAAACCAATTACCGATGGAACGCAATCACCTGAAAAATGCTTCTCCATGCCACTTCAATAATCCCTTCATGTTGCTTTCCCCCAACATTTTCTCCAAACGGATTACCCAAAATCAACAGTTTTAAAGTTGATATAGATCGGTGTTTCAACTGTCATAGACTGTAAATAAAGCATTGAGTTGGTGACACTAATTAATCCAGTTTTAGTCTTTGGTTAAATTTAGTGAAGGAGTAACCATGATAGAAAAAATTCTGCTAGCAAACTCAGGGACAGGCCAAACAGAAGAAATGCTCAAAGCCCTAATGGACATTCCCCTTTTTCAGCGGGCACAAGTCACGATTTTACACGTCGTTCCACCACAAATTACTTCTGAGGGAATGACAGAAAAATGGGAAGAGGGAGGCAAAATTTTAGCGAACGCGCTTCAAACGCTGAAATTAGATCCATCTCACACCAATTCCATGCTGCGATCGGGTGATCCTAAAGACATTGTTTGTCGGGTTGCCGAAGAGATGGATGCAGATTTAATCATTATGGGATCGCGGGGGCTGAAGCGGATTCAGTCGATTTTGGAGAATTCTGTCAGCCAGTACGTATTTCAATTGGCATCCCGCCCGATGTTGCTGGTAAAAGACGATATCTACGTCAAGAAAATTAACCGTGTCATGGTGGCTTTGGACAAATCCCCTTCCTCCAAAGAATGCCTGAACACAGCGATTGCCCTCATCCGAGATGTCAAAAACGGCCAATTGATTCTGGTGCATACCAATCCAGATTTGAAGCTAAAACCCGGTGAGATTGCTGCGAACCCAAATGAAGACCCAGTTTTACAACCTGCAATCAATGAAGCCAAAAAGCTCGGAATCAACTATAAATGTGTGGCACCAGAAGGTAAACCCGGTGAACGAATTTGTCAGGTTGCCGAAGAATTGGGAGTAGATTTACTCGTCCTGGGTTCCCCCGATCGTCGCCCCACGATCGCCAAAGGACTACCAGATCTCGATCGGCTCTTAGGACAATCTCTTTCCGACTATGTAAGAGTCTATGCAAACTGTCCGGTGCTGCTGGTTCGTTCTCCGGGGTAGGAGGAGTGAGGAGTGAGGAGTGAGTAGAGACGTAAAATTTCACGTCTGTACAGGGGGTGGGGAGGTTTTGCGAAACGCCCCTACGTAGGAATTCAATTTAATTCTTACTTTCATTCCCTGCCTTCAGCTTTCAGCCTGAACCTCAATTCAAACCACCTTCCACTCCCTACTCCCTACTCCCAACAAAAAGTGCCCGCCCGAAGCGAGGCACCCAATTTAGTATTTGAATCTTAATCTTCGATCGTATCTCTGCCTTGCTCTAACTAGTTTTACCCAATTAGCTATTGTTCCCTTCTCGGCTAGCGGTCTGAATATAAAGAATCAGAAGGAATACGGCAGGAACTAAAACAAACAGAATCGTTGCAACGAAACCCAAATTGTTAACTTCCATTGACCACCTCTCCAAACACAGGCACCGAAACGAGTCACAGGATCAAGAATACACCCCAATCTGCACGGTTCGTTCGATCGCCATCCAGAAAATGTTGATTCACTCGGTTCACTTACTGGGCTTTGTCACAACGCTAACTGCACCATGGACAAGAGTTTGGCAGGCAAGGCGATAGGTTTCTGGCTTCTTTTTGAGCTTGCGGTTTTCTACATCGGTGCGGGGCGACAGATTTTCCATCCCTTCGCTAATCTCAACAATGCAAGTTCCACACTGACCATAGCCACCACAGTTCATCATCTTGCCCATCAGGGTGTATAGGTCAATCTGGTTCTCTAATGCTTTAAGCCGAAGGTTTGCACCGTCTGCCGCAAAGACTTCCTTGTCTTCTTTAACAAACTTAATACAAGGAAATGATTTGGGCTGAGGAGTCGCCTCTTGCTCGGTTTCCTGGATTTCTGGCTGGCTGTCCATTTGAGGTTCCTGCTGAGAGCCTGTCTGAGTCATCTTGCAAACGATTCTCGCACTGGTTACACTTCTTTATACACTTTCATTTTTACAAGCTAATTGTCAAACTGTCTAAACTTTCTTTGCTCTTTCCTCAGGATGGCGATCGGGTTGAAATGACGCGATCGTGACTTGGGGCAAGGGGGCAGAAGGCAATAGCTACTGCTCGGTGTCTCTAATCTGGTAGGCTTACCAATATCAGGCACCTTTTAGAAAAGGCTGAAGGAAGCGTTGAAATATATCGAAATAGGAGGAGCGTAGTCGATGGGACTACCCTGGTATCGAGTACACACAGTAGTTCTGAATGACCCAGGACGGCTGATTGCTGTACACCTGATGCATACTGCCCTTGTAGCAGGTTGGGCTGGCTCAATGGCACTATACGAGCTAGCCATCTACGACCCCAGCGACCCCGTTCTAAATCCCATGTGGCGGCAGGGTATGTTCGTTCTGCCCTTCATGGCGCGTTTGGGTGTAACGGGTTCTTGGGGCGGTTGGAGCGTGACGGGTGAAACGGGTGTTGACCCTGGTTTCTGGTCATTTGAGGGTGTTGCAGCAGCCCACATCATCCTGTCGGGTTTACTGTTTTTGGCAGCTTGTTGGCACTGGGTTTACTGGGATCTTGAACTCTTTAGAGACCCTCGGACAGGAGAACCTGCCCTGGACTTGCCCAAGATGTTCGGGATTCATCTATTTTTGTCCGGTTTACTTTGCTTTGGTTTTGGTGCGTTCCACCTAACGGGGTTGTTTGGCCCTGGAATGTGGGTATCTGATCCCTACGGGTTAACAGGAAGCATACAGCCCGTTGCACCTGCCTGGGGTCCCGAAGGATTCGATCCCTTCAATCCAGGTGGGATTGTTGCTCACCATATTGCCGCCGGTATCGTAGGCATCATTGCAGGGCTTTTCCACCTCACTGTGCGCCCACCCGAACGGCTTTATCGGGCACTACGGATGGGGAACATTGAAACAGTACTTTCCAGTAGCATTGCAGCCGTATTCTTTGCCGCGTTCGTGGTGGCAGGAACCATGTGGTACGGCAACGCTGCGACACCGATCGAACTGTTTGGCCCAACCCGCTATCAGTGGGACAATGGCTACTTCCAGCAGGAAATTGAACGTCGGGTTCAATCTCAGGTTGCCGATGGTGCAAGTTATTCTGAAGCATGGTCAAATATTCCTGAAAAGCTGGCTTTCTACGACTACATCGGCAATAACCCTGCCAAGGGTGGTTTGTTCCGTACTGGGCCAATGGTCAAGGGTGATGGAATCGCTGAAGAGTGGCTGGGCCATCCTGTGTTCAAAGATGCGGAAGGCCGGGAACTATTTGTTCGCCGGATGCCCAACTTCTTTGAAACTTTCCCTGTCGTTTTAACAGACAAGGATGGTGTTGTTCGGGCTGACATTCCATTCCGTCGGGCAGAATCAAAGTACAGCTTTGAGCAGGTCGGTGTGACTGCTTCATTCTTTGGCGGGGCATTGGATGGTCAAACCTTCACTGACCCGGCCGTGGTGAAGCGTTATGCCCGTAAGGCTCAGTTGGGTGAACCCTTTGAGTTTGACCAGGAAACCCTAGAGTCTGATGGGGTATTCCGGACTAGCCCTCGTGGTTGGTTTACCTATGGTCATGCTGTGTTCGCGCTGCTCTTCTTCTTTGGACATATCTGGCACGGTTCTCGGACATTGTTCCGCGACGTGTTTGCCGGTATTGACCCAGACCTTTCTGAAGAGCAAGTGGAATGGGGCTTTTACCAGAAAGTGGGTGATAAATCCACTCGTCGGACAGAAACGGTTTAGCATACAGGTGGAGTGATGGAGGGTCTGGCAGGAAGGACAGCTTTCCTGTAAGACCTTCTCCCGCTTTACCGATAAACTTTAAAAGCGGCTGGATTGGGAGGATCTAAATCGATGGAAAGCGTTGCCTATATTCTGGTTCTAACCTTAGCGATCGGTGTATTGTTCTTTGCGATCGCCTTCCGTGAACCCCCTCGGATCAACAAAGATTAACGAAGAATCGCTAAATCTCAACGAATTCACGTTGCCTGGGTAAATTCATGATTTGGTTTCGGCTTTTGCATGAACCAGTGATTGAAAATACCCAGGTTTTTTGCATTTGTAATTGCAGTATGATGGCATTAGGTTTCCTTGATACGTAAGAGTTGACTGACCTGGATAGGAGCTTCACTGCTCTACTCCTGTGCCCCCCGCACGGAGTTTTGTCATGCAGCCCCCTGCTGAAAGATGAATTTACAGTTCTTAGGTTAAGTCGGTATGCAGCAGAGAAGAATTCACCCGGAGGGCGTTTGCTATGCGATGTCCATTTTGCCAATTTCCGGATAACCGGGTTTTGGAATCGCGATCGGCTGAGTCTGGTCAAAGTGTCAGACGACGACGGGAATGCCTCCGGTGTAATCGTCGGTTTACCACCTATGAGCGGATTGAGTTTGTTCCGATTACCGTCATCAAGCGGGATGGCGATCGGGAGTCGTTTGATCGTTCCAAGCTCCTCAAGGGGATTATTATTGCTTGCGAAAAAACAGGCATTCCTCAAACGCAGCTAGAGAATATCGTTGAAGAGATTGAAGCAGAACTGCAACAGCAAGCCGTCCGTGAAGTGTTTAGCACTGAAATTGGCGAACTGGCCTTAAAGCATTTGCAGACTCTCAACGAGGTTGCTTACATTCGCTTTGCCTCTGTTCACAAACAGTTTAAAGGCATCAGAGACTTTGTTGAAATCCTGAATCATCTTCAGGAATCTGCTCCCAATGCCCTGGACGAGGTATCTACTTCTAGTCATAGCGATCGGGCAAAGGGTGATCAGGTCAATGGCGATCGGATGAATGGCGATCGGGTGAATGGCGATCGGGTGAATGGCGATCAGGTCAGTGGCAAAGACGACCGAGAAACGGTTTCCTCCCTGTCTAACAATTCGTCCACGATTAGCTAATTGCATCGATGAGTCAGCTACTCAACCATTGAAAGATTTTTTTCAACTTCCCTAAAACAGATTGGCTCTCAAGCGGAATTGAGCTATCATAGTTCTCTTAGGGTCTAGCATTATTTGAGATTCACATCTCTTGAAATAAAATTTGTCGAGTCTCTGGTCATGCACTAGTCAGTTGTACTAGTTGGTTTGTCCAGGGCTTACGCGCTGTCAACAGACCACTACTATTACGGAGATAACCACCAGGAAACACATCGCATGGTCAATCAGGAAACAATAGACATTGGCTTTACCCACGAAGATTTTGCTGCTCTCCTTGATCAGTACGACTATCACTTTAGTCCCGGAGATATCGTGGCTGGGACAGTCTTTAGTATTGAACCAAGGGGGGCACTGATTGACATTGGTGCTAAAACAGCAGCGTATATCCCCATTCAGGAAATGTCGATCAATCGGATTGACAGTCCTGAGGAGGTGTTACAGTCCAACGAAACTCGCGAATTTTTCATCCTGACCGATGAAAATGAGGATGGACAGTTAACGCTCTCGATTCGACGCATTGAATATATGCGGGCTTGGGAGCGGGTGCGCCAGCTTCAAGCAGAGGATGCAACGGTTCGCTCTAGTGTGTTCGCTACAAACCGAGGTGGTGCTCTAGTGCGGATTGAGGGGCTGCGGGGCTTTATTCCGGGTTCCCACATTAGTACTCGCAAGCCCAAGGAAGACTTGGTGGGCGAGGAGTTGCCTCTGAAGTTCTTGGAGGTTGATGAAGACCGCAACCGCTTAGTTCTGAGCCATCGTCGCGCCTTGGTTGAGCGGAAGATGAACCGTTTGGAAGTGGGCGAAGTGGTAATTGGGACGGTGCGCGGATTGAAGCCCTATGGTGCCTTCATTGATATTGGCGGTGTGAGTGGTTTGCTTCACATCTCTGAAATTTCCCATGATCACATTGATACACCACATAGCGTCTTTAACGTGAATGATGAAGTGAAGGTGATGATCATCGACCTGGATGCAGAACGCGGTCGGATTTCGCTGTCTACCAAGCAGTTGGAGCCGGAACCAGGCGATATGGTGAAAAATCCGCAAGTTGTTTACGACAAAGCGGAAGAGATGGCTGCAAAGTATCGTGAGAAGATGTTGCAGCAAGCGCAAGGGGAAGAGGACGTTGTTATTGACGAGGCTATCCCTGATGCAACGGAAGAGGTGGAAGATGAGCCAATTTCCGCAGAAGATGAATAGCTAGGCAAAGGCGATCGATCTTCGTTGCTTCTAGTATGAATAATCGTTGCAGCAGAGAGGAGGGGATGCCCTCCTTTTTGCTGAAGGTTAAGTTCGCTAGGTGTACCGATCTGAGTCGCTTGTAGTTGTGAGGGACATTCTGTTGGCAACGATCCACTGTGGAAACAAAACATTTAACGACATTTGGGCAGTCATTTTTGACAAAGATGGAACGTTAGCCAGTTCAGAGTCCTTTTTGCGAAATTTGGCCTACCGTCGATCGCGCTTAATTGATGCTCAAATTCCGGGAGTTCAAGATCCTTTACTGATGGCATTTGGTGCAGATAATGACCAGTTCAATCCGTCTGGGCTGATGGCAGTCGGAACTCGGTTGGACAATGAAATTGCTGCTGCTGCTTATGTGGCTGAAACCGGGCGCGATTGGATAGAGTCTTTGGAAATTGTGCGATCGGCGTTTGCTGAAGCGGATAAATATTTGCCCAGGAAAGCAACGGAAACGCCTCCCCTCGAAGGGGCTGTTGAGCTACTACAAGTTCTGACCCAAACTGGTTTAAAAGTTGGGATATTATCCTCCGACAGCACCCAGAACGTTCAAGAATTTGTGCAATGTTACGATTTGGTTTCTAGTGTCCACTGCCAACTCGGCAGCGATGGTTATTCCAGTAAATCTGACCCTGCTTTGCTGGAACAGCTTTTTGTATCTCTGGGAGCGATTCCCGAAAATACGTTAATGGTTGGTGATTCGCAGTTAGATGTTCAAATTGCTCAAACCTCAGGAATGGCAGGCTGCATTGCTGTAACCGGAGGATGGACAAAAACGGTCAGAGTCTCTGGTGCAGATGCGATCGTTCATCACCTTAATGAAATTCAAGTTGTTGAATAGTCAATTAATGATAGTAATGAGAGAAAATAAAGAACCAGGTTCATTTTTCTATCTTTAAAGGCAGCTTGGAAGTTAATTCAGTCAGGACTTACGCAAGCCCTGTTTCATACCTCCAGATTTAGCGTAAGGTGGGCACTGCCCACCCTATAATCGAAGGCTTTGCGTAAGTCTTGTCAGTCAATTTGCAACGCCAAACTAATAGAAACTTATTGATACGCAAGCTCCAATAAATTTAGCTTTACCAACTGAGAACAAAAGTGTGGTAATCTCCAATCTTAACCCCTCATATCCATGCCCATCTAGTAAAAGAGAGGTCATTATCCTTGTCTCGTCGTTACCTCTTCACCTCTGAATCTGTTACCGAAGGTCATCCTGACAAAATTTGTGATCAAATTTCAGACACCATTTTGGATGCGATGCTGTCTCAAGATCCGGCAAGCCGTGTTGCGGCTGAGGTCGTCGTCAACACAGGTCTAGTTCTGATTACGGGTGAAATTTCATCTAAGGCCCAAGTCAACTATGTTGATTTGGCACGCAAGAAGATTGCGGATATTGGCTATACCGATGCGGATAACGGCTTTTCTGCCACAAGTTGTACTGTTTTGGTCGCTTTAGATGAGCAGTCTCCTGATATTGCCCAAGGTGTTGATTCTGCCTATGAAAAGCGGGAAGAATCTAGCGATGAAGAGCTAGATAAAATTGGGGCAGGTGATCAAGGGTTAATGTTTGGCTTTGCCTGTGATGAAACGCCTGAACTGATGCCTTTGCCTATCAGCTTGGCTCATCGCATTTCTCGTAAGCTGGCTGCGGTTCGCAAAACAGGTCAACTGCCTTACCTTCGTCCAGATGGTAAGACTCAGGTGACGGTAAGCTATGAGGATGGTAAGCCTGTTGGAATTGATACCATCTTAGTCTCGACGCAGCATACCGCCACGATCGGCGAAATTTCTGACCCGCAAGCTGTGCAGGACAAGATTAAGTCCGACCTGTGGGAACATGTGGTGCTGCCAATTTTTGCTGATATTTCTGTGAAGCCCGATGAAAGCACTCGGTTTCTGGTGAACCCAACCGGAAAATTTGTGATTGGTGGCCCTCAGGGAGACTCTGGGCTGACTGGGCGGAAAATTATTGTGGATACCTATGGCGGCTATTCTCGTCATGGGGGTGGGGCATTTTCTGGAAAAGATCCGACAAAGGTCGATCGCAGTGCTGCATACGCCTGTCGCTACGTGGCCAAAAATATAGTGGCGGCTGGTCTGGCTGAAAAGTGCGAAATCCAACTGAGCTATGCGATCGGCGTGGCGCATCCGGTGAGCATCATGATTGATACCTTTGGAACTGGAAAGGTAGAAGACGATCGGCTGTTGGGTTTAGTCAAGCAGCATTTTGAACTTCGCCCAGCAGGGATCATCCAAACCTTCAATCTGTGCAGACTTCCCGCAGAGCAGGGTGGACGGTTCTACCAAGATGTAGCTGCCTATGGCCACTTTGGTAGAACTGATTTGGATTTGCCCTGGGAACGCACTGACAAGGCTGATTTACTGCGTGAAGCGGCACAGCCAGCCCTTTCAGGAGCAACGGTCTAATCTAGATTCATTTTGATTGAAGAATTTAATCGATTGAATGGGGTGTAGGTACGTACCCCATTTTTTAGCTTTTTGTTTACTCAAGAAGAACTCGCAATTCGACTGTGTTGAAGTTGAAACTGTGTTGAACTGGAATGCCCCCTCAAAATGGCACATAAAAGCTCCGGGTGCCGCTGGTGCCTTCCCGAATCACCAAGGTCAAATCTTGAGAGCCAGCTTCATTCCAGAGTCGATCGAGCAAATACACTTCTCCTTGCAGTTGCTCTCCGGGGTTCACCATCGCATCTCCCGCCCCGTTAAAGGTGACTCTGGAGCTAACGGTTTGCCCAGTGGCATCACGGACTTCCGCAAAGAGCGGCACAAAGCCAAAGGGACGATCGCTGTCATTTTCTACCAAAATGGTTGCCACAAAGGTTCCACGCGGATTAATTCGCGCACCGCTCAGCCGAACGGACAC
>PVWD01000403.1 GCA_003003615.1 filamentous cyanobacterium CCP2
GAACTAGTTTGGGTAGATAAGAACTAGATTGGGTGGATAAGAACTAGATTGGGCGGGCAAGAAATAAATTGGGCGGGCAAGATACCCACCCTACAAAACAACAAAATATTAGGCTTGGAGGGCAACAAGAACTGTCCAGGCATCGATCGCCAATAGTATTAGAGTAAATAGGAGCAAAATCAAATACATCCAGGGCTGAGCCAGGGGTTTCACATCTCTGGTATCAATCCCGGTTTTCGCTTCAACCCGTCGCACCAGTTCAGCAAACCCAGCAACCCGCATCGGCAGCAGAAAGGCTTGCTCGGAGGAGTGGCTGAGAAAGTAATAAACCAACCCTCCTTGTCCGGTCGATCGCGGCTTCAAAGCTTTGATCTCCGACCAGTTCAACGACCACCCCCTGCGCCAAAACCATCGCACCCACGCCGGATAAGTCACTTGAATCCCAGTTTCGTCTGCAATGACCCGTTCCGTAAGAGCCGCATAAAGCAGAATAAAACCGATCGCCAACCCCACCCACAATATTGATGAGGACACCGGAGCCTGGGTGACATCTGCCAAAAAAGGTAACGGTATAGTTAGGGCAACGTAAAGCGAGAGTAAGGTAATCCGAATTAAGGGAGAAAGACGGAAGACCCTTACGGGCGGAGGAGTGGAGGTTAAATCAGGAGATGGCGACAGATTCGATGGACTAGACACGATTGACGAGGATGATAAAAGTTCTTCCTTAATCTAAAGTACCAAAGAGGTTGCCGCCATAGGGAATTATGGATAGCTCCAAGCCGACGATCGCTCGGATAGGTCAATTTCTAGAATTCGCTGTACACCGATCGCTTCTTCTGACAGTGAACGAGATTCCTTTCTAGCAGCAACCTCGAACAGATGGGTGAAGGGTTGAGCAAATAAACGAGTTATATTTCCTGAGCCAATCCAGGAACGATGACTTACCTGATTGCGATCGGCTGCGCGATTACCCGATGAATTTTCAGCGATAGGGTTGGGATATGCATCGATCGCCTTGGCGATTTCTAACATGCGTCGTTCCTGGTCGCGGGTAATCCGGTCTTCGCTGTTGCCCAGTCCTGGCGCATCCCAGGTTTGCGTATCGGGATCAATAAAGGACTGCACTCTTGCCCACAGAATTGCATCAGAGCCAGACATTCCCTTGGCATGGGCTTCTGCCAACCATTCAACATAGCCAGAACGCTCTAAAACTGCCTTCGGTGCCTGATTGGCCAAATCAATTCCATTTAGCTTTTCCTCCAGGGTCAACGCCAATCCTTGAGCAGAGGCCTTCTGCAAAATGGTTTCTGCCTGAGATCGGAGGCGGGCAAGCTGCTTAGTGTCTGCTTCCTCCGGAGAATTCGCACCATGCTGATAGGAAAAACTGCCCAAATTCCACACGCCATTGCCCGGATCGGTATGCCCATAGTAGGCTGGATTCTTTTCGCCATGAGGGGTACGGGTTCCCTCCGCACTACCCACCGCGATCGCCACTAACGAACTAGACTCTCCGGCAAATAGTTCATCCAACGATCCACCTTTTGTGCTGGCAGTTTCGGTTTTAGGTGGGGCTGGTTCTGGCTCTGGTTCTGCTGGCAAAGGAGGCAAAGGCGGCGATGTAGGGGAGGAAGGCGATTCGGCTTTAGCGGGCGGTAGATTAAAATTTAGCTCTACTGATTTGCTAGGTGCTGCATTGGGTTGAGACGGATTGGGCTGAAAAGCATTGGGTGCTTGCGCTCCAGCAGGTTGAAGCATTGACGGATCAGGAACCGATCGCCTGGTTTGAGTGTCCGATCGGGCGGATGGTTCAATTTCGGTTACGGCCCGCCTTTCCGATCGTTGTACCTCTGGCTGCCAGGGAGATGGTTGGGAGAGCCGATTTGAACGAGGTTGAGTGGGCACAGATTCAAAGCGTTCAAGGTGTTCAAGGCGTTCAGGTTCAATGGGGCTAGATTCAATTTCAGGTTCAAATAAATCAGCCTCAGTGAGATGCTCTGGCAGTTCAAAGGGGGAATCAGGAGCGGGTTGAGCGATCGGAGAGGGGGTTGGCTCTGGGCGATCGGCAGGACTGGAGCCAAGGGAGGGAGCCTGAAACGGAGGTAACTCAAATAGCGGTAAATCTGGCAGTGCAGGAGCCGCTTCGGTTGCCCCTTCACGATCGGAAACGGCGATCGGTGGTTCGTTTAGCCGTTCGATCTTAAAGGGCGCGATGGACTTGTCTTCAGAGATGGTAGTCTCTCCAGGGATAGCAGTCTCTTCAGGATTAGTATTGGCGATCGGGGCACTGGCGGAAAGAAAGGCAGATGCGCTGGATACACCAGGGTCAAAGTTCAATGGTTCATTTGCATAGGCAGAGGTGCTGCTCAAGGCAAGGGTCGTTAAACCCAGCACCAAGACAGGTGAGTACTTCATATAAGGCTGGAGGATTCTAGATGGAGAAAGTTAGCGTTTGAATTTATTTGAGGAGGCGTTCCAGAAGGGTTTTGGCGGGTTCTACCATTGTCCAGGTGCCGTCTGGCTGGCGGCGGAGTGTGGCAAAGTGAAGATAGTCCCCTGAGCCGATCGCCTGTCCTTCTGAAACCGTCCCAATAGTGGGATTGCTCAAGCCACACAAGCGAAAAAGGTAGGCAGGTACATCGGGGCTGGAAAACAAAACACAATCATCAGCAGTGGGTTCAATTTGTCCACTAAAAGGGGCATATACGGAGCCACCGTTCATTTGAATGGAAATTTCACCTAACCCTGCAACAATGCGATGCTGACCAATTTGCTCTCCGGGCTGTAGCTGCCACGTTTGCTGAATCTGGATTGTGCGGAGCGGTTCAGGTGAAGGCTGCACAGAGCAAGCTGGAGCCATCCCCAAGATGAACACCATTCCCAAAGTCCATTTACCCACCGAACGAACCCGCATCATATCCATTCGCTTTCTCACCCTAAAAGCTATCCAAACTGGAGGTTTGAGTCCAAAAGCTCAAGCCAGTTTTTGAGTTAGCACTAAGCTATTACTTTACAGTAATTATGTACTATAGGCTGAGAACTGCAAACGAGGATTGGGGAAATGGATGGTGTTTAATGGGATTTAACTTGCAACTTTGTCAGCGATCGATCGTCCTCAGTCTTTAGTAAAACGAAATTCATATCCGGCGTATTCATCTCCTTCATAGAGAACCACCAGCCAGGTTTTGGGATCAAACGCAAGAGGATAAACTGCCCGCTCCGCTTGCACACCCGCCCGCACTTCTAGGGGAGAAAGATAGCAGTAAGGCATTCGCAGAACATCCTGAACTCGCGCCTTGTATTCACGCTCAGAAATCGTGAGGAAGGTTGATAATTGATCCCTAGAAATAATTACATTCCGGTTTACGTCTCCCTGGCAGGTTTCAGCATTGTCATTTGAATTCGTGAAATGATTTACGACTCCATTCACAAGCCCACTCCGATCGACATCCATCATTAACCCCACAACCACAGCCGCTAAACCGCCGATCGGTAGCAGTCTGAGCATGGGTTGGGATTCTCTAGCCTGTTGCATGGTGATTCTCCTGATTGGTTTGTTTACGTTCAGTTAAAGAAATAGCAGTTGGCAGTCAATAGAAATGAAAAGCCCTCAGTGTAAGACTCACAGCCTTCCTCCTACAAGAAGACCCAGCATAATCAGCAGTAACCGATAAACCCAGGAAAGCTCCGACTGGGGACTGCGACTCGTCCGGTAAACCACGATCGCCGCAGGAGTCGTCATTAACAACGCAATGGCAGGAGTCCACAGGGTTGGTACGGCAGCAATCACGAGGTTGAGCAAGACCCGCACCAAAACGGCTCCGACAAATAAAGCCGCCGCTTCCCGAATGTTGAAACCGATTGAAGCCGCCGATCGTCGAGAATTCGCTCGTCGAGAACGGGTTTGCCGAGAATCTAATCTTCGAGAGTCTGAGCGATACCGAACTGCTGATGGGGGGTGTTGAGAGCGGGGGGGATGAGGTGCTGTGTTTGCCTGCAATCGAGGCTCATGGGAGCGGGAAGGGGAAGGGTTCATTTGAGGCGATCGGGGTTCAGCGGGAACGTCGGGTTCTGGCTCAGAAAACATGAAAAATTCTGATAGCCACGTCCACAAACCGCGATCTGAAGCGGCTGACCTGTCGCGCTCTGAGAAATGACGCAGGGCTTGGGCTGTTAAATTGGCTTCCCGCTCGGCTTTAAATAGGTCGATCGATCGAGCAGTGAGGACATAGGTTCCGTCTGGTGTTTTTTCAATTTTGGGAACGGCGGTTTCCTCGTATTCACAAATGGGAAAAGCTTCTAGATTGGCGGCTTTTTTGCCCGCTTCAGAGTAAGCAATTCGCTCTAGATCTGCCCATTCCCGTCCTACTTTTTCTGCCATTGTTTTTAACTCTAAAATGGCAGACTCCTGGATCGCAGAAAGTTGGTTAATGTGCTGGACGTGGGCATCCAAAACCTGGAACGCCTGACTTAAAACCTCCCTTGGGGTTTGTAGCGTAGGAGTCTGAAGCCGATTAAACTGATGCACGTAAAACTCTGCCTGCTGCTGCAACCGTTCAACAGTGGCGGCAAGCTCACTGGAAACCGGGCGATCGTTTGGAAAGGGGTAGGCTTGAATGCGCTGACGCGGACGGGCAGGCGGACTTTGCTTAGAAGGTCTTTGCTCAGAATTTGCAGGGGAGGGGCTTGCGG
>PVWD01000105.1 GCA_003003615.1 filamentous cyanobacterium CCP2
GTGATGGGGCAGGGGCAGGGGCAGGTGCGGGAGATGGGCTGGCTGGAGGCTGCACCACAACTGGTGGTAAGTCAGGGCTAGTCCCGATCAGCTTGCTGCTGCCTTCCCGGTTATTGCCAGTTCCAACGCTGGTGATCCTGAAGCCAAAATTCTGCTGAGCAAACAAGCTCAAATCAAGATTTTGAGAGGTGTGGGACAGCGTAAACGTCGTAAATTGGATGTCGTCTTTTCCACCTTGCAGCCCATTCCGCCCAATTTCAACGCCAACATCAAACGAATGACTGTTGCCATCACCATTTAGATTGGCATTCCCTACGCTGGATATATTGCCATTTCCCGTGACATAGGTTGTGACATGGGGTCCGGTAATTCTTAGACCACTCAGCAGAGAATTGTCTGAAATATTGAAGAAAATACCGCGAAAATCGCCAATGGTCGGAGAGTCTGCGGCGAACCCGACTGTAAATTGAATTTTTCCTGCTCCTGCGGCAGTATCGTCTAGAGTAATGCTGACCTTAGAAGTATTCCCTGTGAATTGATTAGCATCGAAGGTAAGAGAAGCTGCGTTGGCGGAAGATGCAAATACTGTTAGGGCGGCAGCCAAGCTGCCGATCGCAGTGGCGGACGAAAGAAGTTTCAGGAGAAAAGAATTGTTCATTTCTGGCTCTGCTGTATTGAACAAGCAACATAGGTTTATGTATAAAAAGTACCCATTTCTTGAAAAGAGATCATCCGACAAATAGCTGACTTTATGCAATCTTTTATCCATGAAGTAAGCGTTGTAGGAAATACGGTTAAGCAGCTTTTCTAGTAAAAATACTGATAAGAGTAATCATCAAAATATAAAGTTACGGAGCTTTTCATGGACATACTTAGGAAAGGAATAAAATTGTGCATTGCGATCGATTAAACCGCTTGGGCAGAAGGGGCGCGAGGGGATAAAGACGATCGAATTTTGCCTATTGTTTTGTGCGTAGAAAGACGGAAATTTCCGCAAAAAAACTGAGAAGTAAAGTCCTTTTTTATAAAGGAAGTTTGAAAGACTGTTGAAGCTACTGATCTCGTTGATGCCCTTTTTCCACATACTAGGCATGTAGAGCGGATGGTGTGTAAAGTTCCCGACGATCGAATCCGTAACCGCTCTTATGCTCAAGGTGTTTATCAAGTTCAGGGTGATGATAATTAACCGGCCCAATCAAAATGTTCTAGCTCTGTTGAAGATCATTCAGATTCATCTCTTTTGAATGGGCAAATTTCAGTCTTTCATCTCAAAATACGACTCAATTTCAGGGCACACCAACGTTCAGGTGTTGCAACTTTGAGATAAGACAACGCATTCACGGCTCACCTCACTGATTAAAGCATTACTGTCTAAAGCATTTCGCCTGAGGCATTATTGTCTGAAGCATTTTGTCGTCTACCATTCATTCCGTTTCAGCACCTTGAGACGCGACTACATCATGCTGTCTCACTGAGATTTCTTTTACTTTATGTCTACAACTCAACCATCAACTGGGCGTTCCCTAGGAATTGGACTGACAGGGATCAATGACTGGTCAACCGAGATTCCCTTTGTGGATGCATTTAAATCTTCCCGATCGTGGATACCGCAACGCTCCACAGCTTGGGACACTGGAGAAAAACTGGATATTGATGCCAACGGATGGCTGCGCTCATTACCCCCTTCAGCCACCAGCCCAACCACGCCACCCACCTATGCCAGCACCCTACTGCTCAACAACGAAGGCCAGTATCGCTCTGGGCGGTATGTGGTGATGTATGAGGGCGAAGGGACGGTGACCTATGGACTGGATGCCAAAAAGCTTGATGCGGCATCGCGTTCCGGTCGAGATGTTTTGCAAGTGGACAGTAAAGCTGGCAATGGCATTTTGCTGTCTATCCACGCGACTGACCCAAACCGTACAGGCAACTACATTCGGAACATCCGGGTTTACCACGAAGAGGATTTACCTTTAGTGGAAATGGGAATGAAATTTAACCCAGATTTTCTGCAAAAAGTCAAAGAATTTGGCACGCTGCGGTTCATGGACTGGATGGAAACAAACCATTCAAAAGTCAAGAATTGGAACGATCGCTCTAAGCCAACCGATGCAAGCTGGGCTGGAAAAGGAGCACCGATCGAGCTGATGGTGGAAATTGCCAACCAAACGGGTTGCTCTCCCTGGTTTAATATGCCGCATCAGGCAACGGATGATTATATTCGCAAGTTTGCAACTTATGTGCGAGACCACCTCGACCCAAAACTGACTGCCTACGTGGAATTCTCCAATGAAGTTTGGAACTGGCAGTTTGACCAGTCGCACTATGCGGTGCAGCAAGCCAAAGCCAAGTGGGGAGAGGTGGAAGGCGGCTACATGCAGTGGTATGGGATGCGATCGGCCCAAATGTCGCAGATTTGGAAATCAGTGTTTGGGCAACAGAGCGATCGAGTGGTTTCGGTGCTTTCAACGCAGACGGGCTGGCAAGGCTTGGAAAACTATGTGCTGAATACGCCTGCCTGGGTGGCACAGGGCAATCAGCCTGCTTGGAAAGCAATGGATGCCTATGCGATTACGGGATACTTTTCGGGGGCGTTGGGCAATCCGGAAAATATGGCGACGGTGCGTTCCTGGTTAAAAGAACCCGATGGCGGTTTTGGCAAGGCGTTTCAGCAGTTACAAACGGGAAAGGTGATCCCTGGAACAGAGCAAGAATCGGTGGAGGGGACGATCGGACGGATTCAGTATCATGCCAATGTTGCCAAACAGCACGGGCTGCAACTGGTTGCCTATGAAGGGGGGCAGCATATTGTGGGGCATGGCGGTGCGGAAAATGATGCTGAACTGAGCAATTTCTTTATGGCGTTGAATCGTCGCCCAGAAATGAAGAACCTGTATCAACGGTTGTTGGATGGGTGGAAGCAGTCGGGCGGTACGCTGTTTAACCACTTTGTGGGGGTGAGTCGCTCTAGCAAGTGGGGCAGTTGGGGGGCGTTGGAAAACCTCAATCAGACAACCTCTCCAAAATATGGGGCGTTGATGGACTTCATTGGCAAGAACGATCGCTGGTGGACTGAACCCAGTTCCGGCATTAAGCTGGGGCTGCATCAACGGGGCACGGCTGCCGCAGATACTCTCCGGGGCAACCAGGATGGAGATCTTTTGATTGGCAATGCCGGAAATGACAGCCTCTACGGAGCAGCAGGGAATGACAGCTTGCATGGTGGGGCGAATGATGACCATTTGGAGGGGGGTGATGGCAATGATGTCTTGGTGGGAGCGATCGGGCAGGACAGGTTGTTGGGAATGTCTGGAAACGATCGGTTAATTGGCGGAGACGGTAATGATTGGCTGAATGGCGGTTTGGGAGCCGATGGGATGACGGGCGGCAGAGGAGCCGATCGCTTCGTTTATGCGGGGGCGGATGTTGTCAAGGCTCATGCCAATTCTTTGATGGCTAGCCCTGACCGCGTGACGGATTTTAAGGGGGCAGAGGGCGATCGGTTCCAGTTGGATTACGACAATAATTTGAGTACACCGAATTTGCCGATCGGATTATTTCATGCAGGAAGCAGGGCAGAAGGACAGTTGGCGCAGGCGATCGGGGCGGCTTTTGCTGATAAGGATCAGAAGCAGACGGGTAGCCAGGCCCTTAAGGCGAGGGAAGCGGTGTTTCTGAGTTGGCAGGCCAAAACGTATCTGGTGGTGAATGATCAAACGGCTGGCTTTTCGGCGACGAATGATCTGGTGATCAACGTGACGGGGATGCAGATGCAGGCAGGGGATGCGAGTGCGGGGAGTTTGAATGTGAGCAATTATTTTGTTTAGGAGTTAGGGAATCGCTTTGGCAGGCAAGATACCTGCCCTACGAATTTTCCTAATCTAATGGGCAGGCAAGATACCTGCCCTACGAATTCTCCTAATGCAATTGCTTTATCTCATCGATCGATATTCTGTGCTGATGGACATGAATACTTTGGGATCAGGGGTGGGCAGAAGGGGACTCCAACTATCGACGCGGCGGAAGTTTTTGAGATGGGCATCGTGAATGGTGGCGCGAATGACTTCTTTTGAGCCAAAGATGATAATGCGAACGAGTTCTCGTCCTGGGTTGGGATCGGGTTCGTCACTGAAGGCAGGATGATCGAACAGGTTGAAGTCACCTGTCATGGGAATGCTCCTTGAATTTTTAGGGGATTGACGGAGGAAACCCAAAAACCTGATATTCCCCTTCGATCGCCCATAACAAGCCAAAGGCGTAGGGGTTCAACGCGTTAGGGGAGTTCACTAAAAACGCTAAACTATCCTAAGCCCTATGGACAGCTACGGTCGTCTGTAGGGTTAGAGGTATGTTGTAGTTTCCGGCTACTTCATACCTCGTCAGGTTTTTGGGAGCCTGGCTACTCGCTTCACGCAATAGGGTAGCCATAAGTTATGACAATACCAGACTGAGAAAATTCGTCAAGTAGTCTGTCGTACAAATTTACTGGAGGGGGCGATCGGTTACTCGTGCTTTTTAGTTTTCTTTTTGGGAGAGGCGATCGTTTTCTTCAATTCTTCCACTTCTGTAAGAACATAATCTGCTTTTGAGGCAGCATGTCCAATTAAAAATAGCAAAGTTCCTGTACCTCCAATTCCAAACAACCAGCGATAGGGAGTATTTGACAGAGCAAATAGGTTAAGGACGATCGCAATTCCGGCTAATAAGATGGGCCAGCGTTGATAGTAGTTAGCGATTCGTTTGAACAAATGCGGATGAACGACTGGAGATAACTGGCTGTTCTGCTGACTGCTGGTAGGTTTTGCGGGTTTTGCTGATTGTGGAGAAATGTTTGGTTTAGGATCTGGGAAATTTGGGGCTGTAGGGATGTTTGCGTCTGACTGCGTTGTTGTAGTTTCTGAAGGTAAGCTGCGGGTTAACTGGGGAAGTTTAGGGTATTTGCATTCCAGGATAACTGGGAGTATCGCTGGGTCAGAATCGGGCTTTTTGAAGGCGATGAGCTGAATTGAAACACTTTGGGCGATCGCGCGAATTGGAGTGAGTTTAGGGGCAACCGAATTCCACTGATGCATCTCAATATCAGCGTTGGATGCGTACTTGCATTGAAAGGCGGCATTTCCGTCTAGCGTTGGAGGAGTAAGCCACTCAAATTCATATTTTTCTACTAAACTTCGATACAAATCAATGATTCTGACTCGCGGATCGGGCGCATCGAAAATGTAAAGGTCAATCGCGTGGGCGAGTAATCCGCCTGGTTTCAGGATGCGGTGGCAGTCTGCGAAGAAAGCATCCAGTTTGTCTCTGCCCAAATGTTCGACAACAGAAATTGAAAAGACAACATCAAAATAGCCATCTGGAATGGCTGGATCAAATTTACCCACATACGATCGAATAACTTTAATATTAAGTTGGTTTACGTCCTCTGTTGGCCCTAGTCCAAAACCCTCAAACTTGTCAATATTCCAGCATTCATTTTCTAAATTAATTTGATTCAGAACACGAGAATTACCACCTCCTACTTCAGCAATTTTGAGGTGGCTTACTCCTTGAAAAAGCGATAAACCCCAGGCATCTTGTATGCCTTTTAGAGAGTAATTCCCAGCCTGAGCAATACCTAGCTCCAACCAGTTAAAGAACTCATCTTTGGTAATGATATCGAGCATATAGTAACTTGTTTGCAGGATCTCTCAGGTGCAGAATGGTGTCTGATCAGTTTTAATTAGTTCATTAGCCAATTGATCCATTACGTTAATGTTTTCTGGAGAGGCTAATTCGGGGTGTTCTAAGCGAGAACATGATTCACAGGGACTTCCTTTAGGATAAAAACGAATCAAATTTCTACGCCATTCTACTAAATCACTGTCAGCATAATGCTCAAAGATGGAACGCCCATCAGACAGATTTCCTGTAACCCATTGAGTATGTTCCGGTGAGTCTGGATAGACATTACAACATGGAAGAATATTACCTCGCCAATCTACCGTAAGATCTTGAAAGGGATAGAAACAAGGAGAAGTACGCTTCAGTTGAGGGCCTGCTTCTACTAGTTCACCTCGGTTATACCCGGTATCCCAATAGTTCATTGCCATTAGTTGAACCTTCATAGATCGAAACTCTACAGCTTGAAGATAGCGATATCTGGGCTTTTCAATTTTCATCTCAAATGACAGATCTAGTTTTTTGGCTAGAGCATTCATTCTTCCCAAGATGTAAGAATCTATAAATTCACCATTGTTCGGCCCATAAATAGATATATTTAAGCCTGTTAAGCCTGCATCAGCTAAAGCTTCAAGGTAATCTCGATCGAGATAGTCACCGTTTGAATGGATGACAAGTGGTGAGTCCGGTAAAAATTTTCTTGCTTGAGCGATTCGGGTAAGAATAATGCGATCGGCAAGCGGTTCGTTATACTGATGAAAACCAAACAATTTGTCGTATGAAATCTCTTGAAGATCTTGTAAAATTCTCAAATAGATTGTCTCTGGAAGTAGCTGTTTATTATTTATCCGAGAACCATTTGTGTTAGGACAAAAACCGCAACGACGATTACAGAAAGCAGAAACTTCCACATGAACGCGCAGTAAAGACTGTTTCAGAAGTGCTTTCATCACACTTATATTCTGCTGGCGATCGAAGTGTGAAGATGCAAGAAATACTTCATTGCCTTTAAGGTTAACTTTGGCTCCGCTCAAGCCATCGTTTTCCTTACTGATATAAGTAATTTGGACAGGTAAAAAACTCATTTATCCTCCGGGGCATTGTAGAAAAGAGAACAACAGTTTTCATGGTTTCTCAAAAGCTTGAAGTTTTAGGAAAATGCTTTGCGCGTGTTCTCGAACTTCTCTTAAGCTCAGTGCGATCTTATTCCATATATTCATGGTGATATCTGAATTGCGGCAAAGCAGCACTAGAAGGTCAAGTTTCGCTCAACATTAGGTTGAGAAAGCCAACTAAAGCCGTGTCCTGCAATACTTCTACGGTAAGCATCCACAATGCCCAATCGAGTGTTTGGTGAGTCAAACACATAGAGGTCGATCGCATGGGCCATCGTGCCGCCGGGTTTCAAAATCCTGTAGCAATCTGCGAAGAATGCCTCCAGTTTCTCTGAAGTGACGTGTTCTACAACCGATACGGAAAAAACAACATCGAAATATTCATTGGATAGAGCAGGATCAAACTCTCCCAAGTAGGTGCGAACGATTTTCACTCCAGGCAACTCTGGCAAATCGGTTGGGCCTGCTCCTACTCCCTCAAACTTATCAATATTCCAACACTCATTCTTTTCTGCCAGCTTTTGCAAAACGCGAGATTTGCCTCCACCTATCTCAGCAATTTTAAGATCTGTTTTTTCAGATAGAAGTGAAAGAATCCACGCATCTTGAATTCCTTTTAGGGTCTGATTCTTAGGATCAGCAATTCCGCGATCGCGCCACTCAAAATATTCCTTTTTCTGTATGATATCAAGCATCTTTCTCTTTCAATTGTTTTAGGTTAGACAACATAGTATTAAGTAGCCTGAGGAAAACTCTTTACCGCTAAAAAATGCTAGAGAAACAAGACAGGGTCAATTATGCTCTCTTTCCTGATGAAGAATCCAAAGACTGTTGTTTCTTGATTTTCTCTACTTCTGCGAGAACGTAATCAGCTTTTGAAGCAGCATGACCAATCAAAAACAACAGGGTTACGGTGCTACCTGTTCCGAATATCCAGCGATAGGGTGTGTCGAATAGGGCGAGTAGATTGAAGGCGATCGCAATTCCGGCTAATAAGATGGGCCAACGGCGATAGTAGTTCGCAATTCGCTTGAGCAATGAGGTTGCTAAAGATGTAGAACTGTTGGGTAGCGGAGCCGCAGAATTTTTAGCGTTGAGGGCAGCACTCTGGCTGAGTTGATTTTCTAGTTTAGTCTTAACAGAAGGAACGGAACTTGCAATTGATTTAGTTGGTTGAATAGAGGCGTTAGATTGCGTTAAAAACTGACCTAAATTGATAATGAATTGAGGTAAGAATTTGCGGCTAACACAAATTAGATCAGTTTGAATATAGCCATATTTTTGTCCAAATTCTTTAAGAAATGAACAATACTCTCGATCTGGTAAATTTAGTTTGACATGATAAGCACTCTTTCCAGTTGAAAGATTTACTGCGCCGAAGTCATAAAATCCTAAATCCTGAATCTTTTCTGGAAAAGAGTCGTTTTGCTCTTTAGGAACCACTAAATAATCAGTATCAAATATTGAGTATTGATGAGATATGAGCAGATCTAAGATGCGCTTGTCTCCACTAAATTCAATGTAGATTACATCAATTTGCTGATTCTGCATTAGCCGCTCACAGCCTTTGAGAACGTCTAACTCGCCACCCTGTACATCAATTTTCAAGAAATCAATATGTTCATGAACAACATCATCGATCGCTACAGTTTCGATCGAAAACTTTTGAAGATTTGCAGCTCTGTTCTGCTTTTCTTCATCAACCAAAAAGCCAACCGACGAATAGCCAGTCATTTTTTCCCAATTTTGCTCTTTTCCACCCACAACTGAGGGAACGCAAAACTCTGAAACGCCCGATTGGGCCGAAACTGCTTTGGCAATTAATTCAATATTTTCAAAAGAGCCTGCATTCTCCAGAAAATACCTGTGATTCCCTTCAAATGGTTCAAACGCCAAAATGCGCGTTTTTTCAGTTCCTGCATATTTGATTTTTCTCGTCATTGTACCTGCTGCGGCTCCCACATCAAGGCAAAGTTTGAGTTCTTGATAGGAAATCAGGTCATATATGAGGTCGTGCTTAAAGCAAGTTAGTTTGGAGAGTAGATCATTGATCATTTAAAGATAAATACCTACATACGATGCATTTCGACGATGTTAATAGTTCGACACAATAGCTTACTTAATAGCAACAATCACCTAAAAGGGTTCAACTTCAAGTGTTTGTTACTGGGGAAGTAGGTTGAAGTGAAAACCGTGTGGAAAATGTTTTTGCATCAATTTCAATTTCACCTATCGGCCCAGAATAAGAGATTTTAGAACTTTCTTCCTCGTCTGCTTCTGACTCAAGCGTGCTGTATGAGAGTGGCCCATAACAAGCTCCTTTCTCAATAATTAGCTTCAAGATGTCAGAACATTGATCAATTTCGCTGGGACGACAAGCTCTACCAATCGCGGCACCTCGTGATCCATTACGCGCCAAGGTTAGACAAGAACAACTGCAAAAACGAAGTAGTCCCCCCAGAGCTTTAAGCGTTGGTAGAAAATAGGAATTGGGTTCTCGCACCGGGTTGTCAATTTCCCAGTTCATGAACATTGCATCCTCTTCTCCTGAAGCAATAACGCTTTCTACAATAAAAAGCCCGTTGTGCTTCAGCAGTTTTCTGGCGTGCATCATAACCAGTAGGGGATCATAGGAATGGTAAATTACACCTGACAACACAACCAGATCGTATTTTGTCGGTTGCCCACTTGCCTGCAATTTTCGCAACAAATCTCCCCCATCCAGTGTTGTTGCTGGAAAGTACTCAACATCAAGATTAAGTGCTTCTCGACTAAACCGAAATTCATCTCGATCGCCACGATCAGTCGCCACAACCAGAGACGCACCTTCTGACTTAATAATGAACGAAGCTAACCCATCGGTAGTACCAATATCGATACAATCAATCCCTGTTAAATCAATATGTTCTAGAAACTTGAATACTGGAAACAGTGTGTAGTTAGGCGGAATATGACTGGCAAAACGTCCCGGTGAAACGACTCCCTCAGCAAACTGAATTGCGTGATACCACTTATAATCATCAAGTTTGGACTTAATTTCATCTGGAGTCATAATTCACCTCACTGAAAGGTTCACCTAAAAGAATTTGACAAGATACAGACCGATTGTAAAGTCCTCAACCGCTATAATTCTGCTTTGGGAAATGGAGTTTTTTGCCAAATCGCTAATCCTGGCGTATACCATGAGACAAATTAAAAATTAATTAAGTTACCGCCATAAGTCTCTTGGATTTTGTGCAATGCACCAAATACACGCTGATCCTCATGGGGTTCAGCAATTTGATAAGTATTGTCAAAAATCACGATGCTATCTTCATCCAAAAGTGGGTAAATAATTTCAAATTCTGCCAGAACATCATTAAGCAAATGAGATGCATCAAGAAAAGCCGTGCGAATTCCAGTAAACTCCTGGATAATTTGCTTAAGTACTTCTTTTGAATCACCCAATCTGGCATCAATTAGCTCATTCACTCCAGCCTGGGCAAAGTGATATTTCGCTTTTTCATAATTCTCAGATGCAAGTTCAACCGTATAAACTTGACCATTTGCACAAGAATCCTTTAAAGCTTGTGCCAGGATGATGGTAGAGCACCCTAGATTCGTTCCAGTTTCAATAATGACATTCCATTGATCTGGTTTAAGGTGGGAGAGCAGGATGGAGTAAATTAAATTCCAGCCCGGATAGCCGATCGTATGTCCTGTTTTTTCCTTAGCTTGTTCAATCGACTCAATATCCTTCTCCAATTCAGCCAAAAAGGGGTTGGGAAGTAAGGTCTTATTGTAATTAAATTGTCTAAAGAACTTCGGTTTCTTCATAACCACCTTTTTGTGCTGAACAAACTGTGAGAATATCAGCGTCAATGCTGACAACTGTGTTACTGATTATCCTAGTTGCTTGCGCACCACTCTAAACACAGCCGTTCGCCAGCTTGAACCTACTAACTCAACGCAGGGATTTAGCTTCACTTCCCGGTCAACAAAATCCGTTACCTCTGGCCAATGATCAGTGGAGTAGTCATCAAAGATAATATATCCGCCAACATCCACTGCGGCCAAATAATGATCGAAGTCAAACTTTACGCCTTTGTAGGAATGATCTCCATCAATCACGAGCAGATTATACTGCTTTTGCCCTGCTTGCTGTAGTACTGCCTCATCCGTACTCAGTCCTTGAATCAGCGTAATGTCTTCCTGGGGAACATCCGCTTGCCGCATATTGTGTTCAAACACAGAACGGGTAATCGGAACTTGAGTAATCAAATCAGTTCGGCTTTTATCGTAATAGCCATCTAGCGGATCGATCGCACTGAGATGAATATCCTCAAAGAAATCGCGACACGCCTCATACAAAATTGCTAAATTGATACCGAACAGAGAGCCAATCTCCAGAATTGACAACTCCCGACTCTTAACACTCCTCGCCACTAGAATCCGCAGCAACATATCCTGTACTGTTGTTGCCAACCGTCCTGAGCAAGTATCTTCAGTCAGGCAAATTCGATGCGCCAAATAACCCAATGCTCTGCGATCGAGTTGTAGGTCTAGTTTGGGCAGCCAGGAATTGATAAATACATCTAGATTTTCGTTAGTCAATTGGCGATCGAAAAGCTGAAACAGCTTTGCATTAGCACTGTTTGATTTCAAAGCTTGATTTTGCTGGTCTTCAAGGGCTTTATTTAAATTGCTTTCCAGCGTTGCGATCGTTTGAGCATTGTGATTTGCTCTCTCAAGAGCCGATTCAGCCTTGTTCAACATCTGGTTTGCCATTTCTCTGACTTCATTGACAGCTTCCAATGCTGAATCCGCTTTGGCTTTCGTCCGATTGGCAATCTCCAATGAAAATTCTGCCTTGCCGGATGCCTGGTTCGCTGTTTCCACCGCCGATCGAGCCGTACTTGCAGCCCAATTTGCGGTTTGTAAAGAAAACTCTGCCGCACTAGCAGCCCGGTTCGTTGTTTGTAAAGAAAATTCTGCTGTGTTCGCAGCCCGATTTGCAGTTTTCAAGGAAGACTCTGCCGTATTCGCAGCTTTTAGGGAAGATTCTGTTTGGGTAGACAATACAGATTTGACAACACTTGAAACTTGTTCTGTCATTGCTTGAACTGACTTCGCTTTGTTCAACGCACGAGTTCCCCGCTTAAAGGCAGAAGTCGCTTTTTGATCTGCCGTATCCGCCGTTTGCTGGGCCCGATCGCCTACCCCCAAGGCAAAATCAGCTTTAGATGCCGCATGACCAACCAAAAACAGCATCAACAAACTGCCTCCGCCCGAAAATGCCCATTGGTAAGGAATACCATCCATCATTGCCGTTGTGTTCAGTGCCACAGCCAAAACCGCAACACCTAACGGCCAACGGCTGTAGTACCGAGCAATCCGACGCAGCAGAGCGGAAGCAAGACGAGGTGTTTTTTCACTGGACACAGCAGTTGGGGTTGGAGCCACTTCTGCAATGGTTTGTTTCTGCTCCTGAGGCGGGGGTGAACTTTTCCCATTTAATCCATTTAACTGAGGCGGCTGAGGTTCAACAGGGAGCGTGGAAGTCATAGCATTACGTCCTTCAACTGCGATGGGTTGGGTGGATGAGACAACAGGCTGAGGGTTTGGAGACGAGGAAACCATTGGGGTGGATGCTGCAACCGATGGTCTGTGACCTGCCGTAGGCAACCGAAATGTGACAAGCTTCTGTGCGATCGTAGACACCTGTTCCAAATTAAGAGGTTCCCGAAATGCCAGTAAATTACCCCAGGCTTCAGCATTGTCTAGCTGACAAGGATACGTTACTAATCGATACCAATCATGCCGAATGCCATAGCGTATTACCGGATGCCATTCGCTGACCAGAACCGTATAGCCGCGATCGACCAGATATTGCGCCAAATCATGGAAGGTATAGCCCAAAGGAACCGTCTTGCGGTCTTCAAACTCGCACTCAATCACACGCGGACGAACCTGCTCCCAAGGCACGCCCTTCAACACCATCAAGTCATACCCCTCCGTATCAATCTTGAGAAAATCAATACTTGAGAGGTGATGCTCCGCACAAATTTCTGCCACTGTCGTTGTTGTCACCTGGCATTTTTGTTGGTGGCTCTCCCTAAATGGCGACAAAGCACTAATCCCAGAACTCTCATCCGAACTAAAGAACGGCAATGTTTCACCCGAACGCTCGCTGACAGCACGGTTGTCGATTATCACGTTTGGCTTACCGTTCACTCGCTGCATCAAAGTTTGGCGATTATCCGGATCAGGCTCAAAGGCATACACTCGCCAGTTCCGTTCTGCAAAGTGTTTCAACGCCGTACCATAGTGCGCTCCCACATCAACCATGACCGCTTCTGGAGATGCTGCAAACCATTCCGCTACAATCTGCGTTTCATCCACATGAGCATGACGATCGCGATCAAACTCGCCATAAATCAAATGGTCAGGAGGAACAGCGATCGACCGAGTGATTTGAAGCAAACGCTCCGGGGTCAGCTTAGGTGGGGCCACTTGATTGGACAAAACAGCACTACGAAGTACGCCGTAAAAATGTGCTTGAATCTGACTTGCAGCATGGTTCTTGAAGGCATATTGGCGTGCAGACTGCCCCAGCGATTCGCAATACTCCGGCTTGTCAATCAGTTCTTTAATTGCAGCCTTAAGCCGCTCTGGATTGCGCTCCAACACCACCTGAGTACAGCCAGTTTCTGCCGCATAAGCCACTGTCGCTACATCAACTGGGCCATAAACCAATACCGGAGTCCCTGATGCTAAGCATTCAGGAAACTTATTTGCCATTGAGTAGCGTACATACCGAATACTATCCACATCAAAGTTGTATGCAATCAACAGTGCGTCTGCTGTTTTCAACAAACGGCGGTAAGCTTCTCCAAATTCTGCATCATAAATGCTGACCCCTGACAAGTTAGAAAAAGTATCTGTGATGCGGTCTTTCCAATACTTTGTTGTGTAAATTTCTAAATGTACCGATCGTTCAGCCTGCAATTCCGTTACCGCTCTGGCGATGTCTAGAACGCTATCATGAGTCATATCGGTTGCCAAACTGCCCAGGTAGCGAATGATGAATGGACGATCGCTCTGTACATTCTGGGTAGGGGATTCAGCGTCTGAGAGAGACCAGTCTTCGGGGTAGATACAGTTTGCAAATGCAGTAAACTCCACGCCATACCGTTCCTGAAAGGCGGTTGACATCGCCTGACAAATGCTCATCCGGGCGGCAGCCTGGTGCAATAGCTTTCGGAATGAGCGATCAAATTTGTCATGTAATGCGGAATCTTGATACCTTAGCCGTTCGGGCCAATCATCAACGATATGAATCACCGTTGGAACATTCAACCGATCGAGCAACGAACAGGCAAAGTCATGCAAGAAGGGACGATCGGCAACCGGGCGATAGTAAATAACATCTGGTGCAAAGTTTATGCATTCTGCCAGCAGAGACGCTGTATCCGTCACTGTATAGTTTTTGGCAATCGGAGAAATTGTCGATGGAGAATATAAGCCAAATTCATTTACTCCTGCCACATGAACCTGAAGCAAATCTTCTGGAGGACAGGCCCCAAAGAGAGACTGCTTCATTTGCCCTGTTGCAGAATTATCTCCAATTCGCGTGATATCAATCACAAGAACACGCGGATGAACGGCACGTTGCGGGAACAGAGAATAGTAATCAACCCGTGGAAATACTTCTAATTTACCGCCAATCGTTGCATTGTAAATCGTGACACCATTCGCCTCACAGACCTTTTTAGCTTCTTGATAAGCTCCCCGCATTTTATCTACCTGGGGATCATGCCAGCGATAGCCTTTGCCAAAATAATCGGGATCAAAGTGATTCGGATCACTCGTTTTCATGTCGAGGATCTTGACACTGTATTCTTCCTTCTCCTCAACATCCTTAGGAATTTCGTAGTTACAATCTACTCCAACTAGATAGATCTCCTTAAATCCCATGTAGTATGCCAATTGCAAACAGCTAAACGTCACTGTGCAACCTGCATAAGTATGCTCACTGGCATCCGTCGAAAAATCAAACCCATGAGGGTAACTGCGGCGTGGAATGTGATTATAAAAGATTGTATCTTCACCTTCATTGAGGCAATAACCCAGATAAATTGGGAAAAGTTTGATCGGGCCTCTAATCTGATTAATTTTCTCCCCTCGATCTTCTGCAACTAGATGATCTTCAACTACATAGAAGGTAGGTCTAAAATCTGTATCTTTAAACTTGAGGAAAATCCCGTTCACGCCAAATGTGACTTCGTTTTTCAACAGGTTTAAATCAGTCTGATTCAAGCTTGGCCCATTTCCAATCACAAAGGCCCGTGTTCTATCTTTGAACTGCGATCGAAGTGCTTTCAGGCGTGGCAGATACACCGATTGATAGGTATTTTCGTAGATATTGACAACACGCTCTAAGCCCTTGACTCGTTCAGCTAGGGAAAACTTTTGCGTCGGCAGAAAAATTGGATACGGTAATGGATGCCGCTTAAGGAGGGATTTCTCCTGTTGATTGAGCAATTCATCCATCAATCCTTGAGAGTCTGTCGAACTGGGTTGAGCTTGAGGTTTATTCAGTGTCATCTGCCTATAATCAACCTTTGAAAAAATTTGAAGGTGTCCACCAATTGTCGCGTCAAGGATACGGCGTTGATTGCGCTCATATACCTCTTTTGCAATTCGATACGACTGCTCCGATCGCTCTAAGTCAGGATACTGCCAAACCACCCCCTTGCCAAAATAATCTGGATGAAAGTGATTGAGATCACTTCCTTGAGCGGTGACAGCTTGATTCGGTTCCCCCGATTCTTTGAAGTAGTGATCAACCCCAACCAGAATCACCTCTTGAAATCCTAAGTGGAACGCCACCTGCATCGCGCAGTAAGTCACCGTCCACCCTTCATGCCACTGCAAATTATTCAAGTTCTCATTAAACCGCACTTCTGGAATAGACTTCATGAAAAAAGTATTCCAGCGGTTTTTGAGAAAAGAAACGGCGTAATCTGTGACAAATTTGACTGAATTCAGCCGATCGATTTCCTCAGCAAACTGGTTAATCACATTGGGATTCACACAACAGTAAAAGGTGGGTTCAAACCCCATCGCTTCATAGTTGAGATAAATTCGATTTAAGCCAAAGGTAAATTCATGCTTCAGTCGGGATAAATCTGTCTGTTTGAGACTTGGGCCATTGCCAATAATAAAACAACGTTTTCCAGCAAATTTACCGCGCAGAGCCTCGATCGACAGAAATCCGGAATTATCTGATCGAAGCACGTTCAATGCCTGTAAAGGTTTTACTTCACTGATTGCGGCGTGTTGATCAAAGATACCAATTTCAAACTGTCCTCCTAACGGAAAGTTTTTCTGCTCGCTCTCTGCTGAACCATATGCTCTGCGGATTAAGATCTGTTGGGTATCATAATTCGTCACACCGCAAACCATTGGCACTTTATTGTAGTACTCCTCAAACAATTCACGGATTGTGATATTAGGAGCATCAATCAATAAATCCGATCGGCTTTCCAAACGATTAGTTGGCCAGTCTAATGGATTATTTGAACCGACCAACTCCCGAAAATAAAGGGCAAACAGCAGATACTCAATGGGTGTATTTTGTCCATCCAAAGTTGGAGTTAGCAAGGCAGGAACCATCTCTTCTAAGCGATCGCGCAATATCCACCAGGGATTCTGAAATGGCTCAAAAAAATACTGCTCTAATGGCAGTTTTCTTAAAACAGAGCAATCATAAATCGCATATTTACTAAAGTGTGTGGCAATGAGTAAATTGTTTAATTTTTGCCACTTAACTTGCCCTACGATCGGCTGTTTGCGATTCAGATATACGCTATAAATTGCTTTTGCCCAACCCTGGCTGAGGGGAACACAGCTTGTATCAATCACCAAAAAGTGATCAAGTTGATGGACATATTTAAGGAAGGACTGATTCCAAGTAAGAGTTCTAGGTTGCTGTGTCGAGATTTTGCAATGATCAAGATCACAAGGCTGAGAATCGGATAGCAATGGTTTTGGTAAATCGGTAGATACAGTGACGTGCTTTTGCTCCAGAAATCTCCTGAATATCGCTTGCTCGTTAACCGTAGGCTCTAAATTGCTGTGTTGTGAGTCACCGTATTGCAAGTAATAGTGAACTTTGATGCCTTCGTCTAGTGTCATCAAGAGTTCTAAAAGAACCAGGATAGAGTATTGATCTGCCGAATGAATGTTCAGAACGACGTTCAAGCAGTCTCGATCGTATTCGGAGAATGCTGTCACGACTTAACCTCCTCCACACACCATTGCACTCTGCACAAACAGTAAAGCCTTTGAAGGGCATTGCCAGTAACTTTAGATACTTCGTTGTTATTGGTTGCCTATCTCAACTTGTTGGCTTCCAGCGAAAGTTGTTTACTAATCCTGGTAAACTGCTCCTAAGTTTAACAGACCGCGTTCCCATATTCTGCGATCATCTTATGTTTAGTGAACAATGGCTTGATTGAGTAACGGCTCAAACTCGAGGCAAATCACTTGCCGCTTTAGTACGCTGTTAAAATTTCTGGGAGAGGAGTGAAATGTCGGTTGTTTTGGTTACAGGGTCGGCTGGTTTAATCGGTTCAGAAGCTGTTCATTTTTTTGCTCACCTGGGATTTACAGTCATTGGCATTGACAACGATATGCGATCGTACTTCTTTGGGTCTGCGGCTTCAACAACCTGGAATCGAGACCTGCTCAAAGAAACCTACAACGATCGGTATCGACATTATGATGCAGATATTCGAGATCAGCAGGCAATTGAGGCAATTTTTCAAGAATATTCGTCTGATATTAGTTTGATTATTCACACTGCCGCCCAACCCTCCCACGACTGGGCCGCCAGTGATCCACATATTGACTTCACAGTGAATGCAAACGGCACGCTTGTCTTGCTAGAAGCTACTCGCCAACATTGCCCAGAGGCAGTATTTATCTTCACCTCAACGAATAAAGTCTACGGCGACACCCCCAACTTTCTTCCGCTTAAAGAACTTGAAACCCGTTGGGAAATTGCCACAGATCATCCGTACTCGATCGGAATTGATGAATCAATGTCGATCGATCACTCGAAGCATTCTTTGTTTGGAGCTTCTAAGGTTGCAGCCGATGTTTTAGTGCAAGAATACGGAAAATATTTTGGCATGAAAACAGCTAGCTTCCGAGGCGGTTGTTTAACAGGGCCAGCCCATTCTGGAGCAAAGCTACACGGATTCCTTGCTTACTTAATGAAATGTACATTAACGGGTGAGCAGTACACCATTTTCGGCTACAAGGGCAAGCAAGTTCGGGACAATATTCATAGCTTTGATCTGGTCAATGCCTTCTATCATTTCTATCAAAACCCCAGAAGCGGTGAAGTTTACAATATCGGGGGTTCTCGCCACAGCAATTGTTCAATGTTAGAAGCGATCGGCATTTGCGAAGACCTGTCGGATAAGAAACTAGAGTATATTTACACAGACGAAAATCGTTCTGGTGATCACATCTGGTACATTTCAGACGTTCGCAAATTTCAGTCTCATTATCCTGAGTGGCAATACAAATACAGTCTCCAGAACATTTTAGAAGACATTTACAATGCTCAGGTCAAGCGATTTTGATGCCATCCATGAAAGTTGCCATCCAGAATCCCTTTGCCGGACAACTCGTTGCCGAAACCGAACTTTCCCGCCGGATTTACCTCGCCGCCCTCAATTTAGGCTGGGACGCGATCGAAGCCCACACCGCCGCAGAAATCAACGCCTTCCAGCCCGATTTTGTTATTGCCCTCCACAACAATAGCCCCAAGCTGACCCAGCACCCCACCTACGGCTGCATGTGGAACCCGCCCTCCTTCTTTGAAGGCACAGACCTCTTCGTGCGGCACGTCCTCACCTACGACGGATACCTCACCTCCTCACCCATCCTCGATCGCTGGCTGCACCACCTTCTCT
>PVWD01000404.1 GCA_003003615.1 filamentous cyanobacterium CCP2
GATTTTTTTGTGGTGACGATCGTCGCAATGCTGATCGGTGGGCTGGGAACCTGGATGTTTGGGGCGGCGGGCTGTCACATTGGGGCGAGCGGTGTCGTTTTTGGCTATCTGGGCTACCTGCTGGGGCGGGGCTATTTCGATCGCAGCTTTGGTTCAATGCTATTTTCAGTTGTGATTTTGCTGGTGTATGGGGGGTTGCTGTGGGGCGTTTTGCCAACCCGCGTTGGAATTTCCTGGGAAGGACACCTCTTCGGCTTTGTCGGTGGGGTGGTGGCAGCCAGGTTATTATCAAAATCCAAACGGTCTTACCAAGAGTTTTAGTCAGGCGGTTTAGTTACAACTTTCAGAGTCAGCGTGAATGTGGTTAGAAATTGGCAAAATTGTGGGTGTGCAGGGTTTGAAGGGGGAAGTGCGCGTCTACCCAAATTCAGATTTTCCTGAACGGTTTATAGAACCTGGACAGCGATGGTTATTACATCCCGATCGCCCAGAACCAGAAGCGATCGAACTGCTGTCTGGACGGTATTTGCAGGGCAAAGGGCTGTACATCCTTCAGCTTGCCGGAATTACCGATCGCACTCAGGCTGAGGCTTTAAGGGATTGTCGTTTGGTGGTTCCAGAAACCGATCGTCCACCTTTAGCCGAAGATGAGTTTCATGTGCTGGATTTAGTCGAGCTAGAAGTGTTTGAGCAAGCGACTCAAAAGCGAATTGGGGTGGTGGTGGATGTGCTGAGTGCAGGCAATGATCTTTTAGAAGTGAAGTTAGATCATTTTCCTGAAGTTTCCCCTGCTGAAGCTGAGCCAGATTTAGCCCAAACTGCCCCAACCGGGCCCAAAAATCGTAAACCTAAATCTAAGCAACCGAAGACAGTCCTCATTCCTTTCGTCAAGGCGATCGTGCCCGTTGTAGACATTGCCCAAAAGCGGATCGAAATTACCCCGCCCGACGGTTTAATTGAAGGCTAGATTACTAGTTTATAAACCTGGCTTGTCGCGATCGTCACAAATCTATCCTGCGGTTCTGAGGGGTCTGTCCTCAGGTAGAACCGATCGTCTAGTAAAAATCCATACCTTTAAGTAAGTTGCATCTACGTAAATTCAAACCCGCAATCTACAAAAAATGATGGGATATAAAGCGGATGGTTAGGTTTGGACAATGAAGTTACTGAGTCTAATCTTTGAGAGTGCAGAAAGCGTCCGAACCATTCTGTTTATTGCCATCGCTGCTTTAACTGTCCAATCTTCACGTTGCTATAGATGAGGCTAACAAACCAATGGATAGAAGAACTGAACACGAATTATACGAGCGTGAACTTCGTCGCGATGCAGAACTTTCACGCAACACCGCAAATGCAAATGG
Organism: filamentous cyanobacterium CCP2; assembly: GCA_003003615.1. Taxonomy (GTDB): domain Bacteria; phylum Cyanobacteriota; class Cyanobacteriia; order Elainellales; family Elainellaceae; genus Egbenema. Next base: position 1,362 of record PVWD01000404.1, read on the forward strand.
CATCTTGATGGCTGGTCTGTTTATTGTTGCAATTGCCGCTTTAGGCACCGTATTTTTTGTCACAACCAGACAAAGTGAACCAGCAGCCCCCCAGCAACAGTCTCCAGATATCAACATTGAAGTACCAGAACCTCAAGCTCCACAGGTTCAGCCACCCGATGTCAACATCAACCTTCCCGAAGTCAACCTTCCCGAAGGGAGCGTTCCTGATTCAAATCCTTCACAATCTGAGCCACAAAACACCCAGCAACCTCCGGCTTCTGAAGCACCGCAGCAGTAGCAGCAATCAGGATGGTCACTCCGACCTGTTTCGTGCTGTCATCATCCGGCATGGGTTGCAGTAACGCTGACTGTCCCAATTCGCCATCCGTTGTTACACAATGAGGGCTAGAATCCCCAGTTCCAAGCTCTACCCTTCAACCCTCCTGATTGCGTTCAAGGTGTTCAAGGTGCAGGCCTGCAACCCAAAAATTCTAGCCCTCATTCAAATTAAGTAGCCCTACTCCGCTGTGGCGGCCAATCCAGTTTCAGTGCTGCCTCGAATCCGGCGACGGGTGAGCGTGTTGAACAACATTTGACCGATCGCCTTAACCAGATTGCCCTCTAGCTCATTAAACAGCTTCATGTTCAGTCCAAAGGCATCGTTGGCTTCCTCAACAATGCGATCGGCGGTTGCATCATCGATCGGCATTGCATCCAACTGTTGACGATAATTCGCCTTAAAAGCTTTTTCATCAGGGATCGCGTCAAACTCATAGAAGGCAGTTCCTTCACCCTCAGCCAAATTCATTGCCCGCTGAGCGATGTTCTTAAGAATTTGACCACCCGAAAGATCGCCAATATAGCGAGTATAGGAGTGAGCAACCAACAATTCAGGAGCGGTATTAGAAATCTCCCGAATCCGATTGACATAGAGTTCGCAGGCTGGGGACGGAGCAATCTGTTCCCGCCAGTTGCTGCCATAGTAGTAAGTCAAATCCTGCTCTAAGGTTGCTTTGCGGTGCAACTCAGGAAAGTAGATTTTAGACACAACGGGGTGCTGCTTGTGGCGTTCCATCTCTTCTTCCATTGCCGAATAGACGAAGTAGAAGTTGGAAGTCAGCTTCCGATAAGAGTTCTTTTCTACTACGCCTTTCAGGAAGCATTTGATGAAACCCATGTTTTCGGCAGCAGTGTGAGCCTTTTTGGTGCCCTCACGCAGCTTGGTTGCTAAATTACTGCTCATACTAAAAGTCCTACTTAACGTCCCAACACTTGTTTGGTTATCTGAAAGTAAACCGATCGTCACATGATTAAGCGAATTCTGAGGGATGGCTCAGATAAAAATGCCGATCGGGTGAATCAGTGCTTACAAACGGCAAAAAATGCACCTAAATTGTTACAGTAGACCGATTTGATGAGCGTTTTTGTTAAAAATTCTTACGCCCTCCGTCTTTAGAGAGATTCGATCGCAGCACAATTACCAGAATTCAGGGAGGTTTGGTGAAATGAAACGAAATTCTGGCTCTAATCCTGGTTGCCCGCTTTCTGAGTTGCTCTCATTTTGTTCAGCTTAAACAGAATTCTAATTATTTCCTTTTTGCTACAGTAATCAGTAAACCGCTGGAGAGACTCGAACGCTATGACGACAACTCCTAATCGCGTTCGCTGGACAACAACTGATATCGCCCTCTTCCCCGATGATGGCAAACGCTACGAGATCATTAACGGAGAGCTAATTCTGACAAAAGCACCCCGTTGGAGCCATCAACAAGTCACAGGTCGAATTTTCAATGCTCTCGATGATTGGTCTCAGACAACTGGACTGGGTGAAGCTGCATTCAATCCTGGCATTATTTTTACAGAGGAAGACAATGTAATTCCAGACGTGGTTTGGGCTAGCAATGAGCGGTTTAGCCGGTTACTGAATGATGCCGAACACTTAACAGGGGCACCAGAGCTAGTCGTAGAAGTTCTTTCACCCGGTGAAAAAAACGTGCAGTGCGATTGCCAACTTAAGCTTAAGCTTTACTCTCAGCAAGGTGTTCAGGAATATTGGATTGTCAATAAGGATTTACGCCAAGTGCAGGTTTATCGACGCAATGATGCTGTATTGACCTTAGTATTGACGCTTCAAGATAAAGATGCGCTGACCTCACCACTGCTTCCTAATTTCTCCTGTCCCCTGGAGAAGATCTTTAGACGGAATCAGTAGAGCTATAGATCTATTTTCAACGGCTGGTTTCTACAAGTTTCTAAGGAATGCGAATTTAATCATCTAGAATTCTTGTGGGGTAGGCATCTTGCCCGCCCAGTCAATGAAGCAAAGCGTTGCACAGGTTATTTAATTCATGATCCTAAAAAGATGGCGATCGAACACTTGGAACCGAATCTGTGCGATTTCCTCTCCTCATCGGGCAATTGTTCTCTCCCTTCCAAAATTCGAGATTAAATTCCTTGCAAATTCACACCACAAAACTGCATCTTTTTGTTATGCCTCCTGTTTCCCTTACCAAACTGATCCACGCTGCTCAACTCGGTACTGATCTCGTCAGCTTTCCCACCGATACAGTTCCAGCCTTAGCCATCCAACCCGATCGCGCCGCCCGCATTTTTGAAGCAAAGCAGCGCAGCCAAACGAAACCCCTGATTCTCATGGGGGGTGATATTGCCGATTTATGGGCTTACGTGAAGGGGAGTGAGGCAGAACTTGCCCTTTGGCAGCAGGTGGCAGCACAATATTTTCCTGGTGCATTAACGCTTGTCTTGCCCGCCAGCGATCGGGTTCCCCCAGAAATGAACCCCACCAATCCCAGCACCATTGGCATCCGAGTACCTGACCATCCGATCGCCCGCCATATCCTATCCCTCACCCAACCCCTCGCCACCACCAGCATCAACCGCTCTGGGGAACCTCCCCTAGAAACGATCGAGGACATCAACCAGCAGTTCCCCGATGTGTTGACCTTGCAGCCCAGTGAACTGAACCAGCTAGAACAAACCCTTTCACCCAGTAAGAAAACCCCCAAACTAAGTTCAGGGGTTCCTTCAACCGTTGTTAAATGGACAGGTCAAGGATGGGAAGTCCTACGCCAAGGCGGAGTCGCTTGGAAAGGCTAGTGAATTTCCCTTTAATTTCCCTGCACCACAAAGGGCGAGTTCAGCGTTAATTCCAAATCTGCCTCTGGGTCGATCGCAATTAACGTGACGCGGTTCCGTCCTAAAAATAGCCCTGCTAAGGCTCCCAGCCCTGCACCGCCCAACACTTCCTCAGTGGCAATTGCCCGATCGCCTGTCACTGCTGAAACGCCAGCCGCCGCACCGGCCCCT
>PVWD01000405.1 GCA_003003615.1 filamentous cyanobacterium CCP2
GGAAACGACTGGCTGCTGGGCGGCACCGATTCTGACACGCTGTATGGCGGCGAGGGCAATGACACTCTAGAGGGTGGCGATGGCGATGATGTTTTGTATGGCGAAACGGGAGAGGACAACCTCGCTGGTGGGTTGGGCAACGATACGCTCTTTGGCGGCTCAGACAATGACTATATAAGCGGTGGGGAAGGCAACGACGCTCTCTACGGCGAAGTTGGAGACGATACCCTCTTGGGCGGAACCGGAAATGATTCTTTGCACGGCAGTGAGGGCAACGATGTGCTGTCTGGCGATGCAGGGGACGATCGCCTGGATGGGGAAGCTGGAAATGATTTGCTGTTAGGCGGAACCGGGAATGATCTGTTGTTTGGCAACGACGGAGACGACAGCCTTTATGGTGGCGAGGGTAACGATGTCTTGTTTGCTGGCGAGGGTGAAGATTTGCTGGTGGGAGATGCAGACGATGATGCCCTCTATGGTGAAACGGGCAACGACACGCTCTTGGGTGGGCTAGGCAACGACATACTCTTTGGCGGGGCCGGAAATGACTTGCTGGTAGGGGGGGCTGGAACCGATCGCCTGGTTGGCAACATTGGCAATGACACCTTAATTGGCGGAGCAGGACGAGATCAGTATGTTTTTGAGCTAGATACATCCTTTAACCGATCGATCGGTGTGAATACGATTCGGGGCTTCCAGCGGCGACAAGACAAAATTGTTTTAGATCGATCGACTTTTGCTGCTCTGCGGCAGGTTTCATCTCGGCAATTTATTCGCTCTGGCTACTTTGCTGCTGTTGAAGGAAGTCGCCAAGCCGCTAAGAGTAAAGCAGTGATTGTCTATAACTCCAAAAATGGCAAGTTATTTTACAACCCCAATCGAGCTAAATCAGGCTTTGGCCTGGGCGGACAGTTCATCACCTTGGTTGGCAAACCGCCCCTCAGCGCAACTGACTTCATCCTGCAACAAAGCACTTAGGGAGAACTTGCGTAAAGTTTTCATGTTTCAACTGGGAATACTACGGCGGTAGAGAGTGTCCGTTGCCATTGTTCTCATCGTTAAAAACATGCCTAGAATGCTCCGTTTGCCCGTTGCAATCTGGATTGGGATTGTTCTGATTACGCTATTCCTGTGGCAAGGTTTGACCGCCTATGAACATGAACAGGTAAATCAACATCTCAAGCTAGAAGCCACGGTGTTTCAGCATCAGATTGAAGCGGCTGTTGACAACCAGCTTTTGGCCCTAGAGCGAATGGCAAACCGATGGCAAGTTCGTGGTGGAACGCCTCGCCCCGAATGGGAAGCTGATGCCAAAGCATTGATCAAAGACTATCCAGGTTATCAGGCGATCGAATGGGTTGATGCTGAATTTCAGATGCAGTGGGTTGTTCCGCAAGATGCCACGGCAACCATGCAGAATTTGTACACCAGCACATCGCGGTCTTGGGCAGCGTTGATAAATGCACAGAAACAGCAAACCATCACTGTAAGCCGCTCTTTTAACTTGCTTTCAGAGAAGAAGGGCTTCTTATCCAGCATTCCTTTATTCCGAGGTGAAACCTTCGATGGCTGGATTATTGGCATCTCTGAAGTGCAACTCTTTCTGCGATCGATTTTGCAAGAAGAAAACTTCCAGCGATATCGCATTGTCATCTATGACGGTGATGAATTGCTTTACCAGCAGTTTGCCAACACTTCAAGTCTGAGACAACCTTGGGTTGGGCAGACAGCGGTAAATTTGCGAAATACCACATGGACACTACAAATTTATCCAACGGCTGAACTGTTAGAGGCTGCTCTTACCCCACTGCCCACGGTTGTTCTCGTTGCAGGTATCCTGTTGGGAGGGTTCGTTAGCCTAACGATTTACTTAGCTCAGGTTGCCACGCTTCGATCGCACCAAGTCGGGCGAATGAACCGAGAATTGCAACAGGAAATGGCAGAACGCCAGCAAATGACGGCTGTCCGCGCCCAGCTTGCTGCGATCGTGGAATCTTCGGAGGATGCCATTATCAGCACAACATTAGATGGAGTAATTACCAGTTGGAATGCCGCGGCTGAACGCATTTTTGGATACAAAACCAATGAAGTCTTGGGATGTCCATACCGCATTCTCACGCCAGACGATCGGCTTACAGAAGAACCCCATATTCTGAATCTGCTGAAGCAAGGTAAACGCATTAATCATTACGAAACTCTCCGCATTTGCAAGAATGGAAAACTGATTGATATGTCACTCAGCATTTCATCCATTAACGACGACGAAGGACGGTTAATTGGTGCATCGACGATCGCACGGGATATTACTCATCGAAAGCAGGATGAAAAGTTACTGAAACAACAGCTTCAGCGAACGCTGCTCCTCAAAAAAGTTACAGATGAAATTCGCCAAAGCCTTGAAGCTCGGCAAATTTTTGAAACGGCTGCCATTCAAATTGGTCAGGCATTTGGGGTAAGTCGCTGCTTAATTCACACCTATATTCCACAGCCAATTCCGCAAATTCCGCTTGTTGCAGAATACTTAGCCCCTGGATGTCTTTCCATGTTCCGCATTGAGGTTCCCGTCATAGACAATCCTCACACTCAACAACTCATTGCCCAAGACATTGCCATTTCATCTCCTGATGTCTATACTGATCCACTCTTACAGGCTGCGGCTCCTCTGTGCCAAAGTGTTCAACTAAAATCGATGTTAGCCATTCGGACATCCTACAAAGGTAAACCAAATGGTTCAATTTGCTTACATCAGTGCGATCGATATCGTGAATGGAAAGAGGATGAAGTTGAACTTTTAGAAGCAGTAGCCGCACAACTAGGAATTGCTTTGGCGCAGGCACAATTGCTTGAACAAGAGACGCAGCAGCGAGAAGAGTTAGCAGTGCATAGCGAAGAACTGCAAATTAAAAATTTTGCCCTTGAACGAGCCAGACGCGAAGCAGAAACGGCAAACCGCGCCAAAGGCGATTTTCTGGCAATGATGAGTCATGAAATTCGCACGCCAATGAATGCAGTAATTGGAATGACTGGATTACTCTTAGATACCGAACTAACACACCATCAACGGGATTTTGTTGAAACGATTCGTGCAAGTGGCGATGCCTTACTCACTATCATCAACGATATTTTAGACTTCTCCAAAATTGAATCAAATAAACTGGAACTGGAGGAGCAACCCTTTGACTTGCAGGCATGTGTAGAAGGAGCGATCGACCTATTAGCACCCAAAGCGTCTGAAAAGAAAATTGAGCTAGCTTACTGGATCTCACCAGACTTACCAACTCGTTTCCTGGGAGATGCGGCCCGAATTCGCCAAATTTTGGTTAACCTGCTGAGCAATGCCATCAAGTTTACAGAGCAAGGAGAAGTAATTATTACCGTCACTAGTCGATCGCTAAAAGATTCAGAATTTAGTGCTCCTTTTTGTTCATTATTCAGTTCATCCAAAACTGCATTAGATGATTTATCCGAAACACAAGTCAATTATGAGATCCAATTTGCCATCAAAGACACGGGCATTGGAATTCCTCCCAACAAAATGGATCGGTTACTCAAGCCCTTTAGCCAGGTGGATAGCTCGACCACTCGGCAGTACGGTGGTACAGGGTTAGGACTAGCCATTAGCAAACGGCTCAGCGAAATGATGGGAGGAACCCTCTGGGTCAGCAGCAATAATGCAGTGGGGGGTGTCCCTCCAATCGATTTTCAACTATCAACTTCTCCGCTAGAATGTAGCACTAACCAATTAATTCAACCCATTACTATTTCTTCTGAAACATCAACAAACTCGCTATTTTTAAAAATTCAAAACGCTACCTTTCCTGGCTCAACGTTTTACTTCACCATCACCCTCCAGGCGATCGTTTCCAGCACCAGCTTTAAAGCTAGCCAGTTGCCACTTGAACTTGCTCATAAAAGGTTGCTCATTGTGGATGACAACGCCACCAATTGCAAAATTTTGGACTTACAGGCAAAGTCCTGGCACATGAAAACCTGCATTGCACGATCGGGTCAAGAAGCTCTTTTGATGCTGCAACAGGAAACCCCTTTTGACATCGCCATTTTGGATATGCAAATGTCTGAAATGAATGGATTAATGCTAGCGGCTGAAATTCATAAACAGCCTAAGTATAAGAATTTGCCATTGATCATGCTAACGTCTTTAGGACAATTGGAAGAATGCCTTCACGCCAGCAGCAATTTGTCAGCTTGTCTCAGCAAACCAGCAAAACAATCTCAAATTTACAACGTTTTGATACAGGCTTTAAGTAATCAATTCGTCCGAGTTAAAGCGACTGAAACTGAACTAAACCTATCCCATTTTTGCTCAGCCGAACAGCATCCTCTGCGGATTTTGCTGGCTGAAGATAACAGCGTTAATCAAAAAGTTGCCATATTTATGCTGCAAAAAATGGGATATCGTGCTGATGTTGCTGGCAATGGATTGGAAGTGCTACAAGCCCTGGAACGCCAAACCTATGATGTAGTCTTGATGGATGTTCACATGCCAGAAATGGACGGGGTAGAGACTACCCAACACATCCGCAACAATGAAAGCTTAAGAAAAAAGCAGGCTGTCTCGCCACCTCTTTATCTCATTGCAATGACGGCCAATGCCATGCGAGGCGATCGAGAAATGTGTCTAGAATCGGGCATGAACGACTA
>PVWD01000406.1 GCA_003003615.1 filamentous cyanobacterium CCP2
GGGTTGTCCCGATCGATTCATCCCTAAGCAGTAGAGCGGCATCTTAGGAGCCAACAGTGTCAAAACCGCCTGATCTCTTTGCTGCAAGCTGCCCCAGTTCCCCCAAGCAATCACAACTCGATCGGCTCTCCTCACCGCATCCAGGAGATACTGATCGCACGCTTGACCAATCGGATCGATCGCCGCTTTAAGCTGCTGTGGATCAGTTGCCATCAATGCAAATAAGTTCACCACCTCCAGACCGCCATATCCCCAGGCTTGGGCAAACCGCACACATCGGCAAATTGTGGGATCGTTTGTTGTGGCATCAGCGGTGCTGGGGTTCAGCAGGATGAAGACGACCTTGGGAATGGTTTTGTCCCATCTCCGCCACAGGGCATAGCGGTACTGCCTGGATGCATCAAAAATCGCTCCTGTCTCCATGACTTGTCTCACAGCAACTCGTCTCAATCCGTAGAATACAAGTAGGGCTAGCCCCATTTGTTGAAAACCTTAATCTATGGTTTCTAGGAGTCTGAACAGTAGATGTGCTAAGACTAAAAGTGCTAGGACAATACGTGCTAGGACAATGGCAGGGATCAATTGGTTCAGCTTCCCAGAACCCTTTAGCCGCTTCTTCGTAAACCCCAAGAAGGAAAAACAGAGTCATGGGATTATTTGACCGTGTAAGCCGGGTCGTTCGCTCAAACTTAAATGCAGCAGTAAGTGCCGCCGAAGACCCAGAAAAGGTGCTTGAGCAAGCCATTATTGATATGCAGGAAGACCTGGTGCAGTTGCGTCAGGCTGTGGCAACGGCGATCGCTAGCCAAAAGCGAGTCCAACAGCAGTATATGCAGGCTCAGTCTGAGTCGGAAAGCTGGCAGCGACGGGCCCAACTTGCCTTACAAAAAGGAGATGAAAACCTGGCGCGTGAAGCCCTTAGCCGCAAAAAGACCCAGGCAGAAACTGCGGTTGCCCTCAAAACCCAACTGGATCAGCAGTCTTCAACGGTTGACACCCTCAAACGGAATTTAATTGCCCTAGAAGGCAAAATTTCTGAAGCAAAAACTAAGAAAAATATGCTCAAGGCGCGGGCCCAAGCAGCCAAAGCTAATGAGCAGCTTCAGAAAACGGTTGGCAATTTGGGAACGAGCAGTGCCATGTCTGCCTTTGAGCGCATGGAAGAAAAAGTGATGCAAATGGAGGCTCGATCGCAGGCGGCAGCAGAACTTGCAGGGTCAGATCTGGAAAGCCAGTTTGTAGCGTTAGAGTCTGGCGGTGATGTAGATGCAGAACTGGAGGCAATGAAGGCTGCTTTGGTTAGCGGTACATCTTCCCAGCAATCTCAGCTTCCTCAAGGTGCCCCTGCTGAAACCACCTCTCCGCAAGATGCAGCAGTGGATGATGAACTGGAAGCTTTGAAAGCACAGTTAGATCAGCTGTGACGGTTATTGATTGCGAATTTTATTAATAAAAATCGATCGGGTGCATTGGAAACCGCTTTGCTGATAGGCAACTTCACGTAAAGTATGACTAATGCACTCAAATCGTTTTGTGGTGACAGACCAACCGATTTGTTCAAACCTGTATTTCTAAGTTCATCTGTTATGGAGCCTCTTACAGGCTTTATTTCCTTGATTTCCCCAGCTCTCTTTAAATCTATTTAAAAGCCGCACCAATCCCGTAAAAACATTGCCTTTTATACAAGCTTTAAACTATATTTACTCAAACTTCATTTGAGATCCTTGGAATAGCGTTTTTATCACTTCAGGTTTGATTGACATCTAAAATTTAACTGCTTTAGTATTGGACACAGGATTAGCACGAACAAATTTCTAATCCAAAATCTTAGTAATATAAGACTTAGCACTATGAGTGCATTTTTTATTAATGGAAAAATCTGGGCATTAGAAAGCCGTCATGGAAATCGGGGGAGTAGATATATGCCTTCACCGACGGTTGGTTCTAATGTAACAGTGGGGGTTGGCATGATAGGAGTTGGGACTACTCCGCCGTAGCTGTTTACCTGAGTTGGGTTGCTTGATGCATCAAGCTGAACGCTTCTGATTCTTTGGGGCTTAGTAATAAAAATTTAGCTGCTTTCGATAGGACAGTTTCACTTTTCAATTCATAGTGGCTAATGCGATCGAATCTGATGTTCTTTCAGATCCTTCGCTTTGTTACCCTCAAGACGTACGCAAGCTCTGTTTCATCCCTTCAGATTTAGCGTAAGGTGGGCACTGCCCACCCTACAATTGAAGGCTTTGCGTAAGTCCTGACCCTATTATGTCTGGGAAAAAGCTTCAGTATCGACGTATAGCAAGTCAAGCAGTTTAAGCTTTTTTGTTAGCCAAAATCTATCTGAAAAACCAGTTCAAGCTTTGTTTGCATCGCCAGAAAACTGATTAAGTTGCACATCATTTATGTTTGCAATCTGGTGGAAACAAACAAATTGAGGTTGTTTGATAGCAATACGCAGAATGGTTAGGAAAAGTTCTGTCTTTCTAACTTATCCATAACGAACTTCAACAACTTCCACTGTCCTAACTTTGCATCCGTTGTTATAGCTCTTAATTCTTTCACCTCACTACTTTTCTCAATCCTAAACAAGCAATGGCAGAGCTTTTAAAAGTTTTGTTGCCTCGCTGATTCATTGGTCAATCTATAGCTAAAAGATGACAACCCTAATGAACGACATAAATTCTTCACAGACAAAAATCAAACTACACCGCAGAACCGCCTACACAACAGCTTTGCTTGGCTCCATTCCGCTAGAAATTGGACAGAAACTGCGCCGACTGGTTTATCCATTTCTCTTCAGGAAATTTGGGAGAGAGGTCAATATTGAGCCGAATGTGCAATTCATTTATTCTCAATCGATTGAAATTGGCACTTCGTCAGCAATTTGTAGCGATTCGTTGGTCAATTGTTGGCATGGTGGTGAATTTATCCTGAAAGATTTCTCCAAGATTGATAAAGGGGCCCATATTCAGACGATCGGTGCCACAATTATCGTTGGGAAGCGAGTTTATATTGGCCCGTATGTGTGTATGGCTGGGCCTGGAAAAATCTCCATTGGAGATGATTGTATGATTGCGTCACATACAGGTATTTTTGCAAACAATCATGCTTTTGCTGACCCCAATCTGCCCATTAACCAACAAGGGGTTTCAGCCGAAGGAATTGTGATTGAGGAAGACTGTTGGATAGGTTCTGGAGTCAAGATTTTAGATGGTGTGACGATCGGCAAAGGTAGCGTCATTGGGGCTGGAGCCGTTATCACTAAAGACGTTCCTCCGTATTCGATCGCAGTAGGGGTTCCAGCAAAGGTCATCAGCAAACGAGATGCCAACCGTCCTAAGCAGGAGGCGATCGTGCAGACTGTTTCCTAGCAAAATCGCCTCATAAAATCAACGCATTCGGTTGAAAAGTTGAGGCAGACCAGTTCTGTAACTAAACAGCTTGAGAATACAGAACTGGTTTTGCTCCTCCTTGGGAATGCTGCCTTTGTGCAGCTTGCGATTTATGTGATTCGGTTTGTCAGGATGAATCGAGTTTGCTGGAATGAGTCGCTGAAACGTGAACCTGACCAGTAAGCTAGAAAATGGAGTCTGTTAAATTTCGTCCTCATTATCCTTACACTCCTAATCATGAGTAACACTGTTTTGACGATTACCGATTCAGAGTTTTCCACTGAAGTTTTAGATGCAGCACAGCCTGTATTGGTCTATTTTTGGGCATCTTGGTGTGGGCCGTGCCGTTTAATGTCGCCGATTCTCAATTCGCTAGCCACGCAGTATGGCGATCGGTTGAAGGTGGCCAAAATGGAAGTTGACCCTAACCCAGAGTCCGTCGCTACTTACAGCGTTGAAGGGGTTCCAGCATTTCGCTTGTTTAAAGCAGGTACTGTTGTTGAATCGGTTGAAGGGGCAATGAGCAAGCAAAAATTGCAAGATTTGGTGGATGCTCATCTCTCTTCAACGGTCTGAGGGTTTTGCATCGCTTAAAGTTTTCTGAGTGGTGACTCAGCCGAAATCTAAATGCTTGAGGTATCCTAGCCTACTGTAGGCTGCGTTTGCTGACTCGCATCCTCAATCTTCAATCACTCTCACCTCACCATGATTCAACTTGCCGATCGCCTAAACCCGTTGCGCTCCAATGTTTTCGCCGATATGGATCAGGCAAAGGCAAAGGCCAGAGCAGCAGGGCAAAGTTTGATTGATTTGTCTTTGGGATCATCTGACTTGCCGACTCCCCCTCATATATTGGAGTCGATCGCCCAATCCCTTTCTGATCCCAAAACCCACGGCTATCTGTTGTTTCATGGCACCCAAGCGTTTCGGCAAGCTGCTGCCCAGTGGTATACCCAAAAGTTTGGTATCGCGGTTGATCCGGAAACTGAGGTGCTACAACTGATTGGCTCTCAGGAAGGAACCGCCCATTTACCCTTGGCAGTGCTGAATCCAGGAGATTTTGCCCTGCTTCAAGACCCTGGCTATCCCTCCCATGCAGGTGGCGTGTATTTGGCAAACGGTCAGATTTATACGATGCCGTTACTTGCAGAAAACGATTTTTTGCCGGTATTTGAGGACATTCCGCTTCCGGTGCTAGCGCAATCACGCATGATGGTATTGAGCTATCCTCACAATCCGACAACGGCGGTGGCTCCCCT
>PVWD01000407.1 GCA_003003615.1 filamentous cyanobacterium CCP2
TCTCACTGGCAGGCAAGATGCCTGCACTACGGAAATCGATCCATTTGTATCAATGGAATGCTCCCACTCCTCGCGCCCTCCTCACCCTTCCCATCGAACCTACTCATACAAACAATGCAAGTTAGTTTTTGTATCAGAAGCTACGGTTTTTTATACTGGAGATGTTAATGAAAGACCTTCATCAGTAAGGAGAAATACAAATGGCTCATTTCAATCGTCGTTCCAACCGATCGTCTCAAACTTGGACAACTCAGCAATATTTAGATGCCAGCCGGAGTTGGGCATTTGTGGCAGGGAGCGAATTTGAGCGGGCTGAGGCTGCTGAGTCTGATGAGTGGACACCGGAAAAGCTGATTCGCATGAGTAACAGCCTTGGATTGTTCTATACGGGGCTGTAGTTGAGTCGGGGCTAGAATTAGGTATTGTCAACTGCATTAACGAGACTCTATTTCCTTCTCCACATATCCCCGCTCCCTAAACCAATCCACCGATCGCCGTAATCCCACTTCGATCGGTGTTTGAGGTAATCCCAACTCCTGCACTGCTTTTGCGGCATCGTAATACATATACTGCATCGACATTCTCACCCCATCGATGGGCACAGAAGGCGTTTTACCAAATTGCGCCAACACCTTTTCATCAACCCACGCCACACTCAGGGGAATCCAGGCAGGAATCGATCGGGCGGGTGCAGGCAATCCAGTGATTTGCGCGAGTTGGTCTAACACCGATTTCAGCGTCAGGTTTTGGTTGCCTAAAATGTAGCGATCGCCCCTCTTACCCTTTTGCAGAGCCAACAAATGCCCCCACGCCACATCCTGCACATCAACAAAGTTCAACCCCGTATCCACGTAGGCAGGCATTTGGCGACGCAAAAACCGCAGGATAATCTCTCCTGTTGGAGTTGGCTTCACATCCCACGCCCCAATCGGACTGCTGGGATTAACGATCACCACGTCCTGCCCCGCCTTTGCCGCCTGCACTGCCTCCTGCTCCGCCCAATATTTTGACTGCTTGTAATACCCGACTAATTTCTCCACTGGAGATTGGTAGGTTTCATTCACCGGAACCCCATTTGCACCCACCCCGATCGCCGCTACAGAACTGGTGTAGACGGTGCGATTCACCCCTGCCTGCCGCGCTGCCGCCAACACATTTCGGGTGCCCAACACATTATTTTGATAAAGCATCTCGCGATCGGACTGCCACAGGGAGTAGTGCGCTGCCACATGAAACACTGCTTCGCAACCCTGCATGAGGTCAGCCAGGTTCGGATCAAGCAAATCCCCGTTCACCACTTCCACATCCAAGCCTTGCAGGTTGTCCAAACGGCTGCTCGATCGCGCTAATGCCCTCACCCTATAGCCTTCCGCCAGCAAGAGCCGCACCAAATTCGCCCCCACAAACCCCGTTCCACCCGTAACAAAAACCTGCATACTTAACCTAACTATTAATACCGCTGGGAAATTCAGGATCAAAAAGCTGTTCTGGCGTGTAGGCGCAATTTTCAGGTAAATCTGAATAATCCAATGGGGTTTCACGCACAACCAGATCTAATCCTGATTCATAAGCAAAGGCGATCGCTTCCTCTAAATAGGGCTTAAGGCTAGGGTTTTCTTGCAACAGTTGCAAAACTTCTCGTCGTTGCTCTCGAATCGTAGCCCGCCAGCTTTTGCTCCGCCGCTCAGGTTGATAGTCCCACTTTAGAATATGACCGATTAACACCCCCAGGCGATTCCGCAACTCCTGCCGTTGTTGCTTTCCCAATGATTCGATTTCCTCAACCAAATTAACAATATCCAGGCTCTCAAAGTCACTATTTTTGAGCAACTTGGACTGCTCTAACGTCCAGGCGTAAAAATCAGTTTCATACAGATTCGATCGCATCGCTGTCGCTCCTGCCTGCTTGACTCTACTTTACCTTTAATCCCCACAAGGGTTTGTGCTTCGGCTGAAAGTCTGTTCCGGAATCAGAGATAACCGAGCTGTAGCTCTCGTTATAGCAAAGCGTTAACTGAATCTCTATGAATACTGCCCCTCTGCGATCGTCTTCGTTGGGGGGCTTATAATTTGGGCGATCGAGTTACAGCCTTTCTTGCAACTGCCGCAAAGGTTCTAGAAGACACGAATCGACTCCTCTAAAACTGGCTTTCTTAAATGCTCCTTCAGGGCATCGGCGGTGCCCAAGTCAATCGAGCATTGGAGGAGATCTTCTAGATAATGCTTAATTTGAAAGAACTCAAAGAAGCCGATCGATTCATCAATTTCAACCCAAATATCTATATCACTTTGAGCATGGGCTTGATCGCGGGCAACGGAGCCAAAGAGATTGAGAGATTTGACCCCCAACTGTTGCAGTTGCGCCTGGTGAGCTTGAACCAAATTTAATACCTCTGCCCGCTTCATGATTTGCTTTTTATTTGTGTGAGAATAGAAACTTCTAACTTTCCTAATTAACGAGGTCAGGTTCTTTATCTGCTGCTGCGATGTCTCAAGACTTCTCACTATTTGGGAAAGAGCATTCTACAGTGATCTTCAAATTACTGGTTGCAGTTCCTTTCGTAACGTAGGGAACTCCAGCTTCTCCGCCCACCTCAATGCCGAATTCCAATGTAACTTTGTCTACCTTGGCGATCGTCATTTGCTTGAAAGCACTCAAGCTGTAGGTGGTATAGGCTCGGATAGTACTCTCCATTGCCTGAAAACTTTGAACAGCAGCATTTTGCAAAGACCGAGGATTGGGCTGCCATCCCTTTTCAGCCCCCAAATCAGAGCGGGTTGTTTCTCTGGGTTCGTCGGTAGGAGATTGCCATGAATCAGGGTCAGTTTCGCTCAGGGATGGGATGGTGATATTCTCGGATGCTTCAATGTAGATGAGGGTGCCGTCATCCAGGCGGAGAGGAGTAAGCTGTGGCATGGTGAATTATGATTGAGCGGAAAGAGTCTTGCAAAAGCTGTATTTGTTTACTAACAGAATCATAGCCCCTCAAAAATAGCCTCACCATGAGTCGAGATGCTTTGGTTGTCGGAATTAACACCTATGCGAATCTGACCCCGCTGACTGCTCCGGCTGAAGATGCAGAATCGATCGCCCGACGGTTAGAACAGGACGGTGAGTTTCAGGTGAAGCGATTACCTGAAATTGTTCAGGCAGGCGAATTGCGGGTTGGCAAACAAACGAGGGTGACGCTGCGAGAGTTGAAGCAAGCTCTGGTGAATCTATTTAAGCCAGAAAGCCAACAAATTCCGGATACGGCATTGTTTTACTTTTCGGGTCATGGCTTGCGGGCGGATTTAGGTATTCAGGAAGGGTATTTGGCGACAAGCGACACGAATCCAGAGCAGGAGTTTTTTGGACTATCGCTGGGATGGCTACGGGACTTGTTGAAGGAAAGCCCGATTCGACAGCAGATTATCTGGCTGGATTGTTGCCATAGTGGGGCTTTGATCAACATTGCTGAAGCTGATCCGGCAGAAAGGGGACGAGGGCGCGATCGCTGTTTTATTGCCGCATCCCGTGATTTTGAAACGGCGTGGCAAGACATTGGCAGTTCTTACAGCGTTCTCACCAAAGCATTGCTGGATGGGCTTGATCCAACTCGCTGCTCCGATCGCTGGGTGACAAATTATAGCCTGGTGGACTTCCTCAACCAGCAGATGCAGGGAGCGACTCAACGCCCCATCTTTACTAATTTTGGCGAACCGATTCACCTGACCCGCTCGTGGCAAACCCAGAAGACGATTGCCAGGGCTGAGGCTGAGGTGGAGATTTGTCCCTACAAAGGACTGCAATATTTTGATTGCAATGAGGAAGACCCAAAGTATTTTTATGGACGCACAGCCCTCACTAATCAACTGCTAGATCGGGTTCGGCAAAGCAATTTTTTGGCAATCGTGGGGGCTTCGGGAAGTGGTAAATCATCGGTGTTGCGAGCCGGATTACTCCATCAACTGAAGCAGGGACGGCAGCTTTCCGGGAGCAATGGCTGGCAGATCCGAATTTTAGTGCCGGGAGAGCATCCCCTTCAGGCGTTGGCGCAAGCGTTTGTGGATGAATCTGCTTCTACAACAACCGATCGAGCAATACAACTGGCAAAGGCGGAAACGTTGATTCAGTCAGGGGCAGACGGTTTGCGGCAACTGGTGCAGGTTTCGGCCACCGATCGGGTGGTGTTGGTGGTTGATCAATTTGAGGAGGTCTTTACCCTTTGTCAGGATGCCACGGAACGGCAAGCGTTTATCCAATGCCTGCTGGATGGACTAAAAGCGTCCCCTCGACTGTGCTTAATTTTGGCAATGCGAGCCGATTTCTTTAGCAAATGCCTGGAGCAGGAATACAGCGGTTTAGCACAACAGATTCAGCAAAATTTGGTATCGGTGACTCCTCTCACCAGGGCAGAGTTAGAAGCGGCGATCGTCAAGCCTGCCGAACGGGTGCGGCTAACAGTGGAGCCAGAACTGGTGCGGCAGATAATTCAGGATGTGGAAGAGGCTCCGGGCAGTTTGCCACTGTTGCAGTACGCACTGACGGAGTTGTGGAAGCGGCGATCGGATCATCAGTTGAAGCTGAATCCTTATATTCAACTGGGGGGAGTTAGCGGTACGTTGCAAAAACGGGCAACGGCGGTTTATGAACAAT
>PVWD01000106.1 GCA_003003615.1 filamentous cyanobacterium CCP2
CCCTACTCCCCACAATAAGCAATCAAATCAATTTCAATGTCCCCTAATCCAGCTAGTCCAGTCACCCCGATCGCCGTGCGTCCTGGAAAAAGTTGTGAAGGAAAGTAGGAAGCGTAGATTTCATTCACCACAGGCAGAAAGCGCATATCTGTGACGAAAACCCGCGCCATCACCACGCGATCGAACCCAGAACCCGCTTGATTGAGTACAAGTTGTAAGTTATCCATGACTTGCCGCGTTTGGTCTTCGATCGCCCCCCGCACAACTTTTCCTGTTTCTGGATCTTGGGCCAGTTGTCCTGTGATAAACAAAAAATCGCCCGCCCTCACAGCATGACAGTAAGGCGAAACAGGTGGCAGAACGTTCTCTGGCAGATTAATTCGCTCAAACACGATAAATTCTCCAACTTGACAGTGCAACAAAGCATTGCAACTGAGTTTGTACAAAAGAGGAATACTACATTCTGGCTCCAATCCCTTATCTTGAAAGGAGTTTTTTAAGGGTTGCCATGCTGGAGTGTCATTTACCATTCACAATTCAAAACGCCCTGATCCCCACTGAGCAAGGTTATTGCACTGTAGATGTTCAGGTAGATGAGGGAAGAATTACTGCGATCGAGCCAGACTTATTCCCTCTAAAGCAGCCAATAGACGCAACCAATCAGCTTTTACTACCCGGTTTTGTCAATGCCCATACCCATTCATCGGAGTTGTGGCAACGAGGGATCATTCCGCCCTTGCCGCTGGAGCTATGGCTGGCAGAACTCTATGACTTTACGCCCCTTGACCCAGAGCAAATTTATCTCAGTGCCCTTGGAACGGCGGTAGAAACATTGCTTTCGGGTGGCACAACGATCGTTGATCATTTAGTTTTGATCCCCGGACAAGAGGCAGAAACGATCGCGGCGGCGGTTCGGGCGTACAAAGAAGTTGGGATTCGGGCGTTTGTGGCTCCGCTGCTTCAAGATTTGTCCATGGAGTCAAATTTGCCAGCAGGTGGGTATGACGGTGTGATTCGTCCCTATGTTTGCAGTACGGAAGGGCTGTTGGAATTGGTGGAATGGGCAGTGGAACAGTTTCACCGACCGGCAGAAGGCATCAACATCATGGTGGCTCCAACGGGAATCCAGCTTTGCTCAGACGCACTGTTTGCAGGCTGTATTGAATTAAGCGATCGCCATCACCTCTGCCGCCATGCTCACCTGCTGGAAACCAAAGCCCAATCCAACTTGGCTTTAGAAAAATATGGCTGTACGGCCGTAGAACATCTCCATCAGCTTGGGTTTCTCAGTCCTCAAACGTCTCTGGCTCATTGCGTCTGGCTAGAAGATACAGATATTCCCCTTTTGGCAAAAACGCGATCAACCGTTGTTCACAACCCTTTAAGCAATCTCCGTTTGGGCAGTGGCATCGCTCCGCTTTTGAAATATCGGCAAGCTGGAATTAATATTGCCTTTGGCTGTGACGGTTCAGCCAGCAACGATTCCCAGGATTTGCTGGAAGTCATCAAAATTGGCACCATGCTGCACAACACCACCAACTTAGACTATCGCCACTGGATTAAGCCGATCGAGGCTGCACAGATGGCCAGTTTGGGCGGAGCCATTGGGCTAAACCTTGCCGAACAACTGGGAACGTTGACAGTAGGCAAAACGGCAGATCTGGTGTTGTATGACCTGACTCGTTGTTCACTCTCTCCCCGCACCGATCCACTGGGGTTGCTGATTTGGGGCCGCCCAACTCAAGCGGTGAGTAGCCTTTGGGTGGATGGCAAGCAGCTTGTGGCAAATGGTATGGTATCAACCATAGATGTTGATGGGCTAAAACAAGAACTATTTCAACGGAGCCAATGGAGCAGCGATCGTCATTCCCCCACTGTGAAACAAACAGAGGTGCGCTACCGTCAGGTAATGGGATTGCCCTAGTCCAGAAATAAATATATCAAATCAAAATGTGCTGTTTCGTCAGCATTTTTAATCACTTTTTATTTCCATTCGTTTTGAGGCAATGTACGTATCCGATCTCCTTTGAATTGGGAACTTTTTATATGGAGTCGGAAAATCTCCCCGAAATTCACGAGAACTCTTCTGTAATTTCACTTACGTATAGATTCTGCAAATTTTTCGCTAAGATAGCGACCTTTACTTAGCGATTCGTAAGGTTTGTGAAAGACTGGGAAAAGTCGTTTGCTTGATTGTCTTTTGGTTGTGTTTGCAATTCAGGTACAGAGGGATAGAAGTTTATGAAAGCCATGATTCTGGCAGCCGGAAAGGGAACTCGTGTTCGTCCCATTACTTACACCATCCCAAAACCGATGATCCCAATTTTGCAGAAACCCGTCATGGAGTTTTTGCTGGAACTCCTGAGGCAGCATGGTTTTGATGAAATCATGGTCAATGTGAGCCATCTTGCCCACGAAATTGAAAACTACTTCCGTGATGGACAACGCTTTGGAGTTCAGATTGCGTACTCTTTTGAGGGGAGCATTGTCGAGGGAAATTTGGTAGGTAAAGCCCTTGGCTCGGCTGGTGGAATGCGCCGGATTCAAGACTTTAACCCCTTTTTCGATGACACATTTATTGTGCTATGCGGAGATGCGCTCATTGATCTGGATCTGACAGAAGCCGTCCGGTGGCACCGAGAGAAAGGGGCGATCGCCACTGTTGTGATGAAAAAAGTGCCTCAAGACCAGGTTTCCAGCTACGGAGTTGTGGTGACAGACCCAGATGGGCGCATTAAAGCCTTCCAGGAAAAGCCTAAAGTTGAAGAAGCTCTTAGCACTGACATTAATACTGGGATCTATATTTTTGAGCCAGAAATCTTTAACTACATTCCCTCCGGCGTAGAGTATGACATTGGCGGAGAGCTTTTCCCGAAACTAGTAGAAGTGGGTGCTCCTTTTTATGGGGTGTCAATGGATTTTGAGTGGGTGGATATCGGCAAAGTCCCTGACTATTGGCAAGCCATTCGGGATGTGCTGATGGGCAAGGTCAAAAATGTGCCAATTCCTGGTAAGGAAGTTGCCCCTGGGATTTACACCGGGCTGAATGCAATGGTGAATTGGGACAAGGTTGATATCAGAGGCCCCGTTTACATTGGTGCGATGACCCGCATTGATGATGGAGCCACCATTATTGGCCCGTCGATGATTGGGCCAAGCTGCCACATTTGCAGTAATGCCACCGTAGACAACAGCGTTATCTTTGAATATTCCCGTTTGGGGGCTGGGGTGCGCCTGGTTGATAAGCTGGTGTTTGGTCGGTATTGCGTAGACAAAACGGGTGCTGCGATCGATGTTCAGGCGGCAGCCCTTGACTGGTTGATTACGGATGCTCGCAAAATTGATCCGATGGTTCCCCCAGACGAACATCGCGTCATTGCAGAACTGTTGAGCAACGGTCGATAAAAAGGGCTGGTTCGCTCAAAGGGTAATGTCTTGTGGGGTGGGCATCTTGCCCGCCCAGTCAGAGGATTTGTATTATGGCTGGATCAACTTTTCCTTCAGCCGGAAATTATGGAAGTTAAAAATTAAATTCAGTCATTGCGATCGGGCGATCGTCCCACGGGCAGGCAAGAGGAATTCGCTACGAACGACCTGATTAAATTCTTAACTTCACTCAGCCCTTCAGTTTCGATCGTCCCTTTAAACAATCTGGATTTACCAACTTTTATGGCTATGGGTATATCGATACTCACCCAGCCACCCCCTAAGATAGTCCGTATTCAGGTAAACGAGTCGCAAAACCGTGAGTACCGGCGAGTATTTTAGGCGAATTTTGCTAGCCGTTGGTGTCATTGCTCTGTTCATCACGCTCTTGCTGTTTGTGTGGACGATCGCCGATGTGCTACTGCTTGTTTTTTTAGGAATTTTGTTGGCCATTGCCCTACGCACCCTGGCTCAGCCGATCGCCCGTCGGACATCCTTATCCCCTCGATGGGCAGTGCTCGTTGTCATGCTGGGGATTGTGGTGCTGTTGGTGGTTGGGGGATGGCTTTTTGTCCCAGAACTTTTGCAGCAGACAGAGGAACTGTTTGAGCAGATTGATGCCGCAATTGACCAGGTTGAAGCATTTATCAATCGCGACTGGGGAGAAGGACTGCCGGGACGGATTTTTGGAGAAGAACAGACCTTACCTAGCCCAAACTTATTCACAGGACTCACAGGGACTTTTGCTGATACATTAGGCATTTTGACCAATGTGTTGTTTGTTCTGTTTATTGGACTCTTCATTGCGTTTGATCCAGAACTTTATCGTCGAGGGATTGTGAGTTTGATTCCGCGTGAAGGGCGGCGGCGGACGCATGAAGTGCTTGATAATTTGGTTGCAGGACTTCGGGCATGGCTGTTGGGGCGGGTCATTTCAATGGTGGCGATCGGTACTGTGACTGGATTGGGGCTTATGCTGCTCGGCGTTCCCTTAGCTCCTGCCTTAGGAGTGATTACTGGACTATTAGAATTCATTCCGATCGTTGGGCCAATTCTGTCGGCTGGCCCTGCCATTTTAATTGCCTTTACCCAAGACTTAATGTTGGCGGTCTATGTAGCAGTGTTTTACCTTGTGGCGCAACAGCTTGAAGGAAACGTGTTAACCCCGATCGTCCAACAAAAAACGGTTTCCCTTCCCCCCGCCCTCACGTTAACCGCAGTTTTGGTCATGGGGTTCCTATTTGGCCCTCTAGGAGTCCTCGTCGCAACGCCGCTTGCTGCCGTCATCTTTATCTTGGTGAAGCTTCTTTACGTTGAAGATATGTTGGGAGCAAACTCGAAGGACGGAAGACAGAAATCATAACCGCTCTCTTTCATCAACAAACACCCATTGCTTCAGTTGCCTGATAAACCTATAGGCAAAGTACTGCTTCACCATAATGTAACGACGGTTTGCGAAATGTTTCAAATTGAGCCGATTATTTTACATCATTAGACACAGCGTTACCGAGTGTTAGATTTATAAACCTTGGTTATATTTTTGCTAAGAACTTTCAAAGTAAAGCTTATTGCATTCCTGGTATATTTTGATTGAACCCATCGAACAGGGCAAACATAAAGATAAGATAAAAGTTGCCAGTTCAACTGCCCTAGCTCATGCCGACTGAGTTTTCAGGATTAAGTCTGATGTCTGAGGCGATTTAGTGCTTGCAGATCCGGTGAGATGTGCAGGTGAGGGTTTTTATGTTCGGATCGAAGTGATTCACAGGAAGGGAAAATATGTCTTACTCGCAAACAAAAACCCAGTCTAAGGCTGGGTATGAGGCAGGGGTTAAGGATTACCGCCTCACTTATTACACGCCAGACTACACTCCCAAAGACACTGACGTTTTGGCAGCGTTCCGGGTGACTCCACAACCTGGAGTTCCTTTTGAGGAAGCTGGGGCTGCGGTTGCGGCTGAGTCCTCCACTGGAACCTGGACAACGGTATGGACAGACCTATTGACTGACCTCGATCGCTACAAGGGGCGTTGCTACGATATCGAGCCGGTTCCTGGCGAGGACAATCAGTTTATTGCCTACATTGCCTATCCGCTCGATCTGTTTGAGGAAGGTTCTGTCACCAACCTGTTTACCTCCATTGTAGGTAACGTGTTTGGCTTTAAGGCTCTCAAGGCACTGCGCCTGGAAGACCTGCGGATTCCTGTTGCCTACCTGAAGACGTTCCAAGGGCCTCCTCACGGGATTCAGGTGGAGCGCGACAAGATTAACAAGTATGGTCGTCCACTGCTTGGCTGTACCATCAAGCCGAAACTCGGTTTGTCTGCAAAGAACTACGGTCGTGCCGTATACGAGTGTCTGCGCGGCGGTTTAGACTTCACCAAAGACGACGAAAACATCAACTCTGCTCCATTCCAGCGGTGGCGCGATCGGTTCACCTTCGTAGCAGAAGCGATTCACAAATCTCAGGCTGAAACGGGTGAAATCAAAGGGCACTACCTCAACGTTACGGCTCCGACCTGTGAGGAGATGCTCAAGCGGGCTGAGTACGCCAAAGAACTCGACATGCCCATTATCATGCATGACTACCTGACAGCAGGTTTCACTGCAAACACAACCCTTGCTAGATGGTGTCGTGACAATGGCTTGCTGCTCCACATTCACCGGGCAATGCACGCGGTAATCGATCGTCAGAAGAACCACGGAATTCACTTCCGCGTTCTGGCAAAAGCTCTGCGGATGTCGGGTGGAGACCATATCCACACTGGAACGGTTGTGGGTAAGCTGGAAGGCGACAAGGCCATCACCATGGGCTTTGTGGATCTGCTCCGGGAAAACTACATTGAGCAAGATCGTTCTCGCGGAATTTACTTTACTCAGGATTGGGCCTCCATGCCGGGTGTCATGGCAGTCGCTTCCGGTGGTATCCACGTTTGGCACATGCCCGCGCTCGTGGAAATCTTTGGCGATGACTCTGTGCTTCAGTTTGGTGGTGGAACCCTCGGTCACCCTTGGGGTAACGCGCCTGGTGCAACAGCAAACCGTGTAGCTCTGGAAGCCTGCGTGCAGGCTCGGAACGAAGGTCGTGACCTGATGCGTGAAGGTGGCGATATCATTCGTGAAGCTTGTCGTTGGAGTCCTGAACTGCAAGCTGCTTGCGAACTATGGAAGGAAATCAAGTTTGAATTTGAGGCGGTTGATACCGTCTGATGCAGCAGGATGAAGGCGGAAGGCGGAAGGATGAAGTGTGATATTCCTTTTTTCCTTCCGCGTCAAGCTGGATCGAAGACAATATCTTCATCCCTTCTTTCTCATCCTTCATCCTCTTTCCTATGGATCTCCGGCAAATTGCCAAAGATACGACCAAAACGCTAATTAGTTACCTCACTTATCAGGCGGTACGAACCGTGATTGGTCAATTACGGGAAACTGATCCGCCACGATCGTTCTGGCTACACCAGTTTTCTTCTAAAGAAAGCATTCAGGATGGTGAAGCATACGTTCAAGCGTTGTTCAAAGAGCAGCCTGATCTGGCGTTCCGCATCTTAACGGTACGAGAACATCTGGCACAGGAGATTGCAGATTACTTACCAGAAATGCTGCGATCGACAATGCAACAGGTCAATACGGAGCAACGCCGCCAGCAGTTAGAGCGTATGACTCATCTGAGCCAGGACATTTCATCTGGACAACCGGAACAGTGGGTAGACGGTGAACCTGCCGACACAGATGTAGAGGGCAATTGAAAGGCGTTGATGGGCCCGCATCTAAACCCCAGAATCTTGCTCAAGTTGTAAACCTTAATTCACAGGCAAACTATGAAGACCTTACGCAAAGAGCGTCGTTACGAAACCTTCTCTTACCTGCCTCCCCTCAGCGATGCTCAAATCGCTCGGCAAATTCAGTACACCATTGACCAGGGCTATTTCCCTTGCATTGAGTTCAATGAAGACTCCGCGGCTGAAACTTACTACTGGACAATGTGGAAACTGCCTTTGTTCAACGCCAGATCTCCTCAAGAGGTTCTGAATGAGGTGCAGCAGTGCCGCTCTGAGTTTCCAGACTGCTTCATCCGCGTTGTAGCGTTTGACAACATCAAGCAGTGTCAGGTGATGAGCTTTATTGTGCATAAGCCTGGTTCAGGTGGCTACCGCTACTAATTTGAATGTGGGATTGGGCGATCGTTCAACGAAATTATGGTTTTTGTTGGGCGATCGGCTGCTCTGGATTATGGATCTTAAGAGTGATTTATCTAAAATCTAGACTTTAATTTCAAAGTCCGGAGCGATTAACTTGAGTCCTTCGGTTGATCCGAACGAACCCGATTACAGTTGGGAGGTAGAATTTACCTCCCTTTATTTATTTGAATAATTATTTGTTTGAATAATTGCTCCTGTCCATAATCCACCCGATTCGATCGATGGGAAAAAAGCGAAACACGGCACGTCCAATGACATTTTGCTGCGGCAAAAAGCCCCAGATATGGGAGTCATTACTGTTGTTGCGGTTGTCTCCCATGACGAAAAGTTGATCATTTGGCACTCTGAGCGGGGGTAGCTCGTAGGCAGGAGCTTCGGCAATATATTCCTCTACCAAAATTTGCCCATTCAGATAAACTGACCCACCACTGATTTGCACCACATCTCCGGGAGTGCCAATTACTCGCTTAATGAAAGCTTTGTCAGGAGCGTAGCCATACTCCAGTAGTTGGGGTGGCGGTTCAAACACCACAATATCGCCCGTACTCGGCGGATGCAGATAATAGCTAACTTTCTCCACGACCAGCCGATCGCCAATTTCCAGCGTGGGAACCATTGAGTCAGAAGGAATATAGCGGGGTTCAGCCACAAAAAGACGGATAATCAGGGCAAGGACAAGAGCAATCACCAAAATCTGGGCATTCTCTCGCTGGGTTTTGGGCAACCGCGACCACCAAGTTCCCATTGAGGTGGAGCTATCTGACTGAGATGTTGGCGCAGATGGGATAGGTGGAGAAGAGGTTGATTTGGATTGATCTGATTTTTTAAAATTTTGTTGTTCAGAAGCCATAAAAACAGTTAATGAATTTGCAGAAGAGGGCAGGAGTTACGCCAGTGCCTATCTTCCCACGAGATTAAGACTTGCGCGATCGATTTTAAGGAGCAACTGCATCATGTCAAATTCAGAAGCACCAAATCCAGCCTCCTGGTACATCGTCAAACGATCGGATGGACACTGCGATATTATTTCGGGTCATCCCAATTCGAGCAATTCAGAACAAACCAGCCCAGACTCACCCACCTCAGAACCAATTAACACCTCTGAACAGTGGGGGCCCTATGGCTCCCAATCCGAAGCGATCGCTCGTCGTGTGGGTTTAATCCGGGCTGGAAAATGTCAGCCAGTTTAGGAATAAAGCTCAAATAAACTGAAACTCCTGCGGGGTGAGCATCTTGCCCACCCCCTCAACGAGTGCTTTTACTGTGCAGCTTTTACTGTGCGGCTCTAGTTCCCGATCGCTGCTCTGCAATGATTTGATCTAACTCTTGAAGAGCCGTGCGATATTGCAGATCCTCATCTGTGCCAATCTTGTTGCTGACTCCAAACAGTTCTTGACGCTGCTCTTCTGTCAATTCCACAACAATGTTTGGTTCAATCCCTTGCTCGTTAATGTCCCGGTTGCTTGGAGTGAGGTACTTCGCAACTGTGACAGCTAAGCCAGAACCATCACCTAGTCCACGTACCGACTGAACCAAACCCTTACCAAAGGTACGAGTTCCAACCAAGACGGCACGGCTATTATCTTGCAGCGCACCGGACAAAATCTCACTGGCACTGGCAGAGCCGCCATCCACCAAGACAACTAATGGTTTATCTGTTAGAGCGGTTCCATTCGCCACTTCTTGCTCAGCCATTCCTTGACGGCTCACCGTAGAGACGATGATACCTTCATCAAGCCACATCCGCGCAATGTCAATGCTGGCATAAAGCAACCCGCCTGGATTAATTCGTAGATCCAGCACATAACCCGACACACCTTGGGCTTCCAGATCCTGAATTGCATCACGCATCTCTTCAGAAGCGTTCGCACTAAATTGGTTAAGGCGAATATATCCAACCTGTTCACCATTCTGCTGCTGAACAGAATAACGGACGGGATGAATTTCAATCAGGGCGCGCTGGAGTTGGAAGTCCATTTCCTGATCACCACGACGAATGGTGAGGTTCACCTCGGTTCCAACTGGGCCACGAATTAAATTGACCGCAGCATTGGTATCCATGCCCTCTGTGCTTTGCCCATCGATGCTCACAATGACATCCCTTGCCATAATTCCAGCATCAAAAGCAGGCGTATCTTCGATCGGGGCAACAACAATTAATTCATTCGTTTCTTCGTCTTGAGCAAGCTGAATCCCTACCCCAGTTAGTTCGCCGGAGGTATCAATCTGCATGTTACGGAACTCTTGCGGATCCATAAAGCGGGTATAGGGATCATCCAGCAGTTCCAGCATTTCCCGGATCGCATCGTAGGCCTGTTCCCGGTTCGTATATGCCCGTCCTAGGTACTGTTGCCGTACAGCCCTCCAGTCCACCTGGTTGAATGTTCCGTCTACATAGTTGCGATCGATCAACTGCCAAACTTCGTCAATGAGTTCCTTTGGACTCTCTTGAAAAAAGGCTTGCCCTTGAGACGAGTGCAAGCCAATACCTGTAACAGCAACAGCAGTCACTGCGACCGCCGTAGCACCTAAAACGAGTCCACGCTTTGTCATGCTCATACCCTTGAACTGAAGTGGAAGGACAACTGTAAGGCAAGTACGCCCAATCTAACACAGGCTAAAGGAAACAGCCGTTAAATTCGGTGTAGTCTACTTTAGATCTTTAATGTTGATTCAGGGTGAATTTGAATCACGATAACCCAGAACACCAATGAGGGACAGCTTGCAGTGAGACTTCAGGAACTGAACCCGCTTCAGAGAACCTTCAAAGAAATTTAGGGATCAACCCAGCGTCCATCTGCCTTGATTAAGTTAATTAACTCCTCAACACCTTGGTCTTCAGGGACTTTTTTAATTTCTTCTCGTCCCCGGTAGAGGGCAATAAAGCCAGCTTGCTTACCCACATAGCCGTAATCAGCATCTGCCATTTCACCCGGCCCGTTGACGATGCAGCCCATTACTGCAATGTTCAAACCAGCCAAATGCTTAGTCGCCTCTCGAACCTTATGAAGCACCTCTTCCAGGTTAAACAAGGTACGACCACAGGACGGACAAGCAACATACTCTACCATTGTGCGCCGTAAACCCAATGCTTGCAAGATGCCGTAGCAGACCGGGATCTCTTTTTCTGGGGCTTCGGTCAGCGAAACGCGGATTGTATCACCAATCCCCTCTGCCAACAGCGTCCCAATGCCTGCTGTAGACTTGATGCGCCCATACTCCCCGTCTCCTGCCTCTGTCACACCCAGATGCAAGGGGTAGTCCATCCCTAATTCGTCCATACGCTGCACCATCAGGCGATTCGCAGAAATCATCACCGGCACGTTAGATGCCTTCAAAGAAATTTCAATATTGTAAAAGTTCATCGATTCACAGAGGCGGATGAACTCTAATGCCGATTCCACCATACCTTCTGGCGTGTCGCCATAGGTAAATAGCATTCGCTCTGCCAAAGAGCCATGATTCACCCCAATTCGCATGGATTTGCCCTGATCCCGCAAGGAAACCACTAAAGGTTCTAAGGTTTCGCGAATCCGATCGCCAATTTCATCAAATTCTGCCTGGGTGTACTCTGTGCGGTTGGCTTTCGGCTTTTCAAAAACGTACAGCCCAGGGTTAATCCGTACATTGTCAACGTGCTTGGCCGCTTCGAGGGCAATCTTCATACCATTATGGTGAACATCTGCCACAAGCGGTACAGGTTGATACGCTGTGAACACCCGTTTGCGGATTTCCTCCATTGCCTTGGCGTGGGCCATGCTGGGAACCGTCACCCGGACAATTTCGCAGCCAATTTCATGAAGCCGCCGAATTGCCGCTACCGATGCTTCAATGTCTAGCGTGTCTTCATTGATCATGGACTGAACGGCGATCGGGTGTCCGCCGCCAATGAAGATGCTCCCTACAGGAACAGGACGGGTTTTGCGACGACGAATTTTGCCATCCGTTGACAGGCAAATAGAAGAATCGTTAGTAGCCGTAACAGGATTTGGAAGCGTTTGCATACCCTATATGTTGTGTCGTGTGACGGTGCGGGTTGAGGATGCCCTCTTAAATCTGAATCGTTCAACCCTAGTTCCAGAGTGCCACAGATTTGGGGCTGTTTTGTTAGAAGCTAGGATACAAAGTTTTGAGAATGGTGATCGGTAAGCGGTAATCGGGAATAGGTGATCGGTAACTGGGGATAGGTAATCGGTGATCGGTAACTGGGGATAGGTAATCGGTGATGGGGAAGGGGGGGATTGAAAACCCCAGCGCAGACTTCTAGCCTGCATAGACAGAATGCTGTCCTACAGCTCAATTACCCATTACCCATTACCCATTACCCATTACCCTCTCACTCCGCAGACTTTGCCTTTGTAGACTTGCTATTGGTACTCGTTTTTGCTGTTTTACGAGATTTGGCAGCCGTTTTGGTGGTTTTCTTTGTTGTGCTGGCTTTCTTGGTGGTTTTGCTGCTCGTACTTGCAGTTGATTTGCTGCCAGTTGATTTGCTCGATCGGCTAGTTTTCTTTTTAGTGCTGGCTTTTTCTGCCAATGCCTGTACTGCGATCTCCATCGTGACTGACTCTACGGTTTGCCCCTCAGGAAGAGAGGCGTTAATTTTGCCGTGCTTAATGTAAGGGCCATAAGGGCCGTCATAGATATTCACGGGTTCATTGTCTTCTGGATGTGCTCCCAGTTCCCGCAATGGCTTGGCGGCTGTCTTGCTGCGTCCTCGTCCTGACTTGGGTTCAGATAACAGTTGCAAAGCACGCTCTAGGGACACCGTTAAAACATCATCTTCTTTTTTGAGCGATCGATATTCTGGCTTGCCCTCTGAGCCTTTAGCATGCATGACGTAGGGGCCAAATCGACCCAGGTTTGCCTGAATCTTCGCTCCAGTTTCAGGATGAACCCCCAGAGTACGCGGTAGGGAAAGCAAGCCCACTGCCAAATCCATCGTGACATCTTGCATAGTCATTCCCTTAGGCAGAGAAGCTCGCTTGGGTTTGGGATTATCGTCGGTTTTGTCGCCAAGTTGTACATAGGGGCCGTAGGGGCCAAGTAGTACGTAGATGGGTTCTCCCGTATCTGGGTGAAGTCCTAGTTTTTCTGGCCCCTCGGTTTTTTGACGGAGGAGAAGCTGCACTTGCTCTACATCCAGATCCGCAGGGGGCATATCCTGGGGAATGTTTGCCCGAATGGGGCCCGATTCATCCTCTGCTTCAATGTAGGCTCCGTAGGGTCCAATCCGCACTTTCACTTCCAGATCATCTAGCAGGACAGAACGAGCCTGGTTTGGATCAATCTGGCTTTCTTGCTGTTTTACCTGGGTTTCCAGCCCAGCTTCACCTCGATAAAACTGATTCAGGTAGGGCAACCAACTTGCCTCGCCTGTGGAGATTTCGTCGAGGGTTTGTTCCATCCGAGCAGTGAATTTGGGATCGACCAAATCGGGAAAATACTGTTCCAGAAGCCCTGTAACGGCAAAGGCGGTAAACGTGGGCACGAGGCTGTTACTCACCATCTGGGCATAGCCGCGATCGATGATTGTGCCAATAATGCTGGCGTAGGTACTGGGACGACCAATTCCTTCACTTTCTAGAGTTTTCACCAGCGACGCTTCCGTAAACCGTGCCGGAGGTTGAGTTTCATGGCCGATCGCTTCCAAATCCTGGCATTCAGGATGATCTCCCTGCTGGAGCCGAGGCAAAATCACTTCCTGATCTTCGATCGCCGCATCGGGATCATCCGACCCTTCCACATAAGCCCGGAAGAAACCCGGAAAATCAATGCGCTTCCCGGAGGCGCGGAATCCAGCCTCGCCTGCTTCTAACTGAACCGTGATGTGGGTTTGGCGAGCTTCTGCCATCTGGGTGGCAACTGTCCGCTTCCAGATCAGGTCATACAGTCGCAGTTCTCTTCCTTCTAGCCCAGTTTCCTGAGGTGTGCGAAAAGTGCTGCCTGCGGGACGAATGGCTTCGTGAGCCTCCTGTGCCCCCTTACTCTTGGTGGCATACTGACGGGGTTTGGGGCTGAGGTAGTTTGTCCCATACATCTGCTCGACGCAATTTCGGGCCGCTGCGATCGCCTGCTGCGACAAATGCACCGAGTCCGTTCGCATGTAGGTGATGTAGCCTTGCTCATACAGGCTTTGGGCAACCCGCATCGTGTCCCGTGCCGAGAGCCGGAGTTTGCGGTTGGCTTCCTGTTGCAGGGTGGAAGTAGTGAACGGGGCCGACGGTTTACGGGTGGTGGGGCGTTCTTCGATGCTGGCAACCGTCCAAATTTCCTGCTGAAGCTGATCCTGGAGCGATCGGGCTTCTTCCTCACCCAACAGCAGCACTTCCCGTCCGGCAGCAATTTGCCCAGTCGCCTCATCAAAGTCGGAACCGTTGGCAATCCGGGTGCCTCTCAATGAGACAAGCTTGGCTTCAAAGGGGGTTTTATCCTTGGTGAGACTTGCTTTCAAGTCCCAATAGGTTCCTTTGCGGAAGGCACGGCGTTCTTTCTCACGGTTGACCAACAGCCGCACCGCCACCGACTGCACCCGACCCGCCGACAAACCTGTAGCAATTTTCTTCCAGAGCAGGGGCGAAAGGGTATAGCCAACCAAGCGATCGAGAATTCGTCGTGTTTCTTGGGCCCGCACCAACTGTTCATCGACATCTCGACATTGGCTCAGGGCAGCCTGAATTGCATCCTCCGTAATTTCATGAAACACCATTCGCTTAATGGGCACCTTAGGCTTCAACACCTGAAGTAGATGCCAGCTAATGCTTTCTCCCTCACGGTCTTCGTCTGTGGCTAGAACCAGTTCATCCGCATCACCAAGCGCATCTTTCAATGCCTTAACGACTTTTTTCTTGTCCTGCGGAATCACATACAGCGGTTCAAAATCCGCCTCTACATTCACCCCAATTTTTGCCCAGTTTTCGCCTTTGACGGATGCTGGAATCTCACTGGCAGACTGGGGCAAATCGCGCACATGCCCCATTGATGCCTCGACTCGGTAGCCACGAGGCAAATAATTGCGAATGGTTCTGGCTTTTGTTGGGGATTCAACGATGACAAGAGTTGACATGGGATCAAACGCTCTTTAACAGAAATCTAGCAGCAAATTGAAAGGGGGCTGGCTCGATGCCGACAGTGGGCGATCGCAACGTGACACTAATGCTTCAGTATGGTTCACAACTTGTGAAATTCACAACATGCAGCGTCCAGACCAGTACAGGGAGATATTCTTTAACATAACTTTGATAGCTAAAATTGATGATGAAAAACTCGATTTTGCCGATTAAACCTCTACATTTTGCTCGTGAAAGTAGACCTTGACCCAGTAATAAATAAGAAGAAACAACTGGATGATTCGCTCAAAGCAGCGGGTTTCAGGAGACTTCACTCAAAGCAGAGGTGCGTTTGGTAGAACATACCCTTGATCCCTACTTTATAGTTGATATCAGCGAAATTTCAGATTTATTTCAGCAATTGTTATGCCACTGTCATCACAATTTAGCTGAGATGGAGCGGTTTCACAGGGTATGATTCACTATGAAGAATCGTTTACGGTTCTAAGGACTGCTGATATTACTCAACTTGCCAAAATCCTATGGACTTTGCCAACCTTGCCGCCCAGTTAAATACTGGCGTTATCTTGCCAGAGGGAATCGTCTTAGTCACCCTGATGGTGGTTTTAGTCGGTGATTTGATTACCGGACGAGCCTCTTCCTCCCGTTGGTCGCCCTACGTCGGGATCGCTGGGCTGCTGGCGGCGATCGTTGCCCTCTACTTCCAGTGGACGACAACCACCAACCCAATTTCCTTCCTGGGAGCCTTCAATGGGGATGCACTGAGCATCGTCTTTCGGGGGATCGTTGCCCTGTCTTGTGCCATCACGCTGCTGATTACGGCTCGCTATGTTGAGCAGTCTGGCACGGCCCTACCCGAATTTATTGTGATTTTGCTGACTGCTACCTTGGGCGGAATGTTTCTGTCGGGGGCAAATGAACTGGTGATGATCTTTGTTTCCCTGGAAACCCTCAGTATTTCTTCATACTTACTGACGGGTTACATGAAGCGCGATCCGCGATCGAACGAGGCTTCTTTAAAATATTTGTTGATTGGAGCTGCCAGTTCAGCGATTTTCCTGTACGGGGTTTCACTGGTTTACGGACTCTCAGGAGGAGAAACCCGCCTCAGTGCCATCACTACCAGCATCGTGGCAAATAATGGGGAACAGTCCCTGGGGGTGGTTGTGGCGTTGGTGTTTGTGATTGCGGGCATTGCCTTCAAGATTGCGGCTGTTCCGTTTCACCAGTGGACTCCAGATGTGTATGAAGGTTCACCCACTCCTGTTGTCGCTTTTCTATCTGTCGGCTCAAAGGCGGCTGGGTTTGCCTTGGCGGTGCGCTTGCTGGTGAGTGCGTTCCCGATGGTGTCAGAGCAGTGGCGGTTTGTTTTGACGGCCCTTGCTATTCTGAGTATGGTTTTGGGGAATGTGGTTGCCCTTGCCCAAACCAGCATGAAGCGGATGTTGGCGTATTCGTCGATCGCCCAGGCTGGCTTTGTCATGATTGGTCTGATCATTGGCACAGATGCCGGATATGCCAGTATGGTGTTCTATTTGCTGGTGTACTTGTTCATGAACCTGGGAGGGTTTGCCTGCGTTATTCTGTTTACCCTGAGAACGGGCACAGACGAAATTACTGAATATAGCGGGCTGTATCAAAAAGATCCGTTGCTGACATTGTGCCTCAGTATTTGCCTACTCTCGCTCGGCGGTATTCCTCCCCTGGCTGGGTTCTTCGCCAAAATTTACCTATTCTGGGCGGGCTGGCAATCGGGAGCATATACGCTGGTGCTGCTGGGTTTGGTGACAAGTGTGATCTCTATCTACTACTACATCCGCGTGGTGAAGATGATGGTGGTCAAGGAGCCAGAGGAAATGTCGGATGCGGTGAAGAATTATCCAGAGATCGACTGGAAACTGCCGGGAATGCGTCCTTTACAGGTTGGATTGGTGGTTTGCTTGGTGGCAACTTCACTGGCTGGCATTTTGTCTAACCCGCTCTTTACCCTGGCAAATAATTCTGTTCTTCGCACCCCTCTGCTAACCCCTGCCACGATCGCCCCTCCTGCAAGCGGTACAGCTTTGCTGGATCAGCCTTCAATCCATTCAAGCAACTCAACACTGGGAGGTTGAAGAAAGGATTTGATGTGATTACTCAACCTTCTCAACACTTCTTGTAAGACAAAAATCTTGTGGGGCGGGTATCTTGCCTGCCCCTTTATGCAATTTGAAAAGTCAAGAAGTTCAATCTCCGATCGTTCCTGTGAGGGGAGAACTAGCACTGGCATAGATTTTAATAGGAATGCGTCCAGCCAGGTATGCCAAACGTCCGGCTTCAGTGGCCAGCCCCATTGCCCGTGCCATTGCGGGTGGGTTTTGAGCTTGGGCGATCGCCGTATTAATTAACAACGCATCGGCTCCCAATTCCATGGCCTGGGCTGCTTCACTGGGTGAACCAATCCCCGCATCCACCACCACCGGCACCGTAGCATTCTCCACAATAATTTGGATATTTGCTGCATTTTTAATCCCCTGCCCAGAGCCGATCGGCGATCCGAGGGGCATAACAGTGGCACATCCCACTTCTTCCAACCGCTTGGCCAACAAAGGATCGGCATTAATGTAGGGCAGAACGGCAAACCCTTCTTTGACTAACTGCTCTGCGGCCTCCAACGTGCCGATCGGGTCTGGCAGCAAGTATTTGGCATCGGGAATCACTTCCAGCTTGACAAAGTTATTGTCTTCTTGCCCCAGCAGCTTGGCCATTTCCCGTCCTAACCGCGCCACCCGAATCGCTTCTTCCGCCGTTTTACAGCCTGCGGTATTAGGCAGCATCCAAATTTTGTTCCAGTCCAAAGCTTCAGCCAATCCTTCATGGCCCGGAGCGTTCGTCTGCACTCGCCGCACAGCCACCGTAACAATTTCACAGCCGCTCGCAATAATACTCTGACGCATGTGGTCGAAGTTACGATATTTTCCTGTTCCAGTCATGAGGCGCGATCGGAAGGTGCGTCCGGCAATCGTGAGGGGAGAATCAGCAGGAGAATCGGGAGTAGGGAGTGGGGAGTGGGGAGTGGGGGAAAGTTGAAGCATTTTAGAAGGGGGAGATGAATTAAAAGCGGGCTGGGGAGATGAGGGGGTTGGGGAGACGAGGAATCGTTCCCAGGAAAAGTGAGTGAGAAGAGGATCATACTGCTGATTCCAGACCAGATCAGCAATGAGGCTGGCGGTGATGGGGGCTAGCAAAATGCCGTTGCGGTAATGCCCGGTGGCAAGGGGTAGGTTTTGACAACGACTGGCTCCTAAAATTGGGAGTTCATCTGGCGTGGCAGGACGGAACCCCCACCAGCAGTCTTGAAGGGGAAAGTCTTGCAGGATTGGATAAAGACGAATTGCTGCATTGAGCAGGGTTTGAAGCCCAGCAGGGGTGTTTCCTGGGGTAAAGCCAACCTCCTCAACCGTTGCCCCAATGATGATCCGTCCATCCTGGCGCGGCACGATGTAAATATCTTCACCATATAGAATGCGCTGAAGGGGTAGGCTTGCCTGCTCAAGGTGAGGAACTTGCACAGACAGCATTTGCCCTTTCCTGGGAGAAACCGCGATCGGCAAGAGTTCCTGCCCCCAGGCTCCGGTTGCCAAAATGTAATGCCCTGCCTGAACGTCTCCCGCACTGGTTTTAAGAGCCGTTACCTGCCCTCGCTGTTGCTGAATCGCCCTAACAGTGATTCCTTCAAGAATTTCTACCCCCAAAAGTTGAGCAACCGATCGCAGCGTTTCCACCAATGCCCGGTTGTCCACCTGAGCTTCTTCGGGATACCACCACCCACCTGTAACTTCTGTTCCTAATCCGGGCTGAGCATGGTGAATGG
>PVWD01000408.1 GCA_003003615.1 filamentous cyanobacterium CCP2
GCTCCGCTATATCTACCGCTTGCAGG
This sequence comes from filamentous cyanobacterium CCP2, assembly GCA_003003615.1. GTDB lineage: Bacteria > Cyanobacteriota > Cyanobacteriia > Elainellales > Elainellaceae > Egbenema. The sequence continues at coordinate 27 of PVWD01000408.1, forward strand.
CAAAGGATTTATCCCTGACAACGGCCATGATTCCCCTTGGCTCCTGCACCATGAAGCTGAACGCGACATCGGAAATGTTGCCCGTCACCTGGCCGGAGTTTGCCCACATTCACCCATTTGCTCCTTTGGAACAAACCAAAGGCTATCAAATTCTGTTTCAGCAATTGGAGGACTGGCTAGCCGAAATCACTGGGTTTGATGCCATCTCGCTTCAGCCAAATGCCGGCTCCCAAGGCGAGTACACAGGGCTGTTGGTGATTCGTCATTACCATGAAGACCGGGGTGAACCCCATCGATCGATTTGTTTGATTCCAGAATCCGCCCACGGCACAAATCCGGCGAGTGCAGTCATGGCGGGAATGAAGGTGGTTCCGGTGGCGTGTGATGCTGATGGCAATATCGATATTGCTGACCTCAAGGCAAAAGCCGAAAAGCACCGATCGCATCTTGCTGCTCTAATGGTGACGTATCCCTCCACGCATGGTGTCTTTGAAGAAGGCATCCTGGAAATTTGCCAAATCATTCACGACAATGGCGGACAGGTTTACATGGATGGAGCCAACATGAATGCTCAAGTGGGGCTGTGCCGTCCGGCTGACTTTGGGGCCGATGTTTGCCACCTGAATCTGCATAAAACCTTCTGCATTCCCCATGGAGGGGGTGGCCCAGGCATGGGGCCGATCGGCGTAAAAGCCCATCTTGCTCCTTTCCTCCCTGGTCACACGGTCATTAACCCCACGCTCCATTCCCCACGCTCCACTCCCCACTCCCCCACCGGAGCCGTTTCCGCCGCACCCTGGGGCAGCAGCAGCATTTTGCCCATCTCCTGGATGTACATTGCCCTAATGGGAGCCTCAGGACTGACCAAAGCCACTCAGGTTGCCATTCTCAACGCCAATTACATTGCCAAGCGGTTAGAAGATCACTATCCGGTGTTGTATAAAGGCAAGAATGGTTTAGTGGCCCATGAATGCATTATTGACCTGCGACAGTTCAAAAAGTCGGTGGGCATTGATGTTGAAGACATTGCCAAGCGGTTAATTGACTACGGCTTCCATCCGCCCACAATGTCCTGGCCGGTGGCTGGAACGGTGATGGTCGAACCGACGGAGAGCGAATCTAAGCAGGAACTCGATCGCTTCTGTGAGGCGATGATTGCTATCCGCGAAGAAATTCGGGAAGTGGAAGCGGGCAACGTTGACCCCAAAAACAACCTGCTGAAGAATGCCCCTCACTCTGCGGCCAGTTTGCTCACTGACCAATGGGATCGGCCATACTCTCGCGATCGGGCTGCATACCCCACCCAATGGACGCGAGAAAACAAATTCTGGGCAGCAGTCGATCGGATTGATAATGCCTATGGCGATCGAAATTTGGTGTGTGCGTGTTTGCCAATGGAGGCCTATGGCGACGGATAGAAACATTAGGAAGCTGTAATCTGCAATCCACAACGGATGATGTGGAAGATATAGAGATTGTCCCAACCATTCTGCGTATTGCTTATCTGTGAGCTTGCAGGAGCAGTTTAGGGATTCACCTGAATCACACCACGCGATTCGTTGTAGGTTGCAGCATCTCGAAAGGCTTCATAGGCCCCGCTTTGGGTGGAGTGATGTCCGGTTCTTCTGGCTTCGTTGCAGGTTTGGCTTTGCTGCCAATAGCGTGCTTCAAAACCTCGACCATCCTGCCAGATTTCATAGGCCCATCGGTTGCTAACCGTGCCGTTGGCGACCCGTCGATCGCGTTCAGAGGTGGGAGTGCAGGCTGTATTAGAATTAGCAGTCTGGCTAACTGGAACAGGAGGAGTCGTAGCCCATGCAGGTTCCTGATTCGGGTTCCGGCTGCCTCTGGATGTTGCGCTTGATGGAGAAGCACTGCGGCGATTGGTAGGATTTCCTCTTTGCCAGCTCAAAGAAGAGACTTCGGATGTAGCAGTTGCTTCCTGGGCAGTGATTCCAGCCACAATTTGTTCACCCTGACATCCGTCAAAATCAGCTATGCCGCTCTGGTAGTTGAACATATCCTGGCGCAGCACAAACAGCCAAACTCGCTCATTGGGCGTAATCTCACTTCCCATGAGGGCCCCAGCCAAACTCAAAGCCTCTGGCCAATTTGCCGCACAATAGGCTCGTCCTAACTGCGATCGCCAAGCAGCAACCTGTTCAGCCTCGCTCATGGCTGCATAAACCGGAGTCGTTGCCACGAAACCCACTAACCCTAAACCGATCACCTGCATCCACTTCATCTTGCCCTCTGTTGTAACAATCTACGTTTGCAAATCAGCCTGTATCTATGGTTCAGAATGCCCAGTTCGGTAAGGCTGATCACGATGAACAGAGATGCGGTAGGGCGATCGGGCTAAATTTAGGCAAAATGAATTAATTTCGGGGGAAGGAAGACGAACTGGAAGACGACGATCGAGAAGCAGCCTGTTCTTGCATCAACTCATCGTAGGCCGTTGCGGCATCCTTCATCCGGAGATATTCTGACTTGAGATGTTTATATTGGGCATCAAAACTCACCATATCGCTGGTCAAATTATCGGGTTCATACCGCGATACTTGCAGCCCAATCAACGTTTCACGAATAATTCGCACGTAAATGTGTTCAAGTTCTCTGGCTTTCTCCAGCAAATTTTCAATTTGGGCTAGAGCGCGATCGTAAATTTCGGCTTTGTTGGCATACAGTTCAGAAGTAGAAAGAATGTTCGCCAGATCAAAAACTTTTTCTCGTTCCCGCAGCAGCCGTTCAATTTCAGCTTCAATTTGCAAATGCTCTTGAATCACCGGAGCGACTCCCGTAGAAGAAGTCAACAATGTGGGGATGTTCGCTTGTTTTGCAGAGGCTAGCTCAATGCTGCCCAAATCATGCCAGGAGTAAATGTACTCCATGTCACCATGTTCCGTTAGGCGAGGAAAGACGACCTGTACTCGCTTGTAGCCGTCTGAATCTTTAGCTCGGATGGGAATCCCATAATTTCCCAGAGGCAAATTAGGATACCGTCGCTCTGCCCCATCGACATAGACTAAATCGTGGCGATCGACCCATTCAAGTTTGCGCTGGACTCGTATGAACCAGAAACACACGACCCCAACCACCAGTATGATGACAATGAATGCTCCCATCCTAGCCCTACCTGCTCGATCGTTGATTGGTTGACACTCGGCCCACTGTACCGCCTGCTGCTTTTTTCATGCGATGACTGGCCCAATGTAAACGACTACTTCTCTGATTGTGACAAATGAATCTCAAGAGTGGTATCACCTTCGAGAAACAGGCTCCGCAGAGATCGATCGTAGTCAGCTACCCGAATTGGAACCGTCAGTTGGTTGATTCAAGCGATGGATTTTGATGGTAGGAATCAATATTCAGGAAACAGTGCAGGATTTCGAGGCAGGAATTAGATCGTTGAATTGATCCCTTAATTTCCTGTTGAGGGTCTACTTTTAATTTTTTCTTCTCGCATCGATTCAACAATTTTATAGGGTTGAGGCGGGTGATTTTCTGATTTTTTAGCTTCATTATTTCCACTAGACAATGGCAATAAAGGAATGCAAAGGAGGCTAGCAATTATCCCTGTACCGATCGCTGCCCCGATCGCTTCTGCCCAAGATGAAATGTTTCCATCATGTATGCTTTGGCAAACAATCCATGCTGCTCCAAGTAGAGAAACAAAAATTATTAAATCGGCGATCTTCCTGATAAACCAAAAGGTGATGCTAGCCGTCAAAATGATGGTAACTAGAACAGCAGCATACTTGGCAAGGAGTAAGGAAAGGGACGCTTCTGAGGTTGGGGTAAACAGAGTTTCAAAAATATTGGATGTATTCATAATTCAGAAAAATAACTCATATCCTTTCAGTTTTCCTGACAGTTGTTTTGCGTCAGAAATAAGAGTAAAAAGATTTTGTAATGGACTGATTCCATTGATATGTTTTTTGTTAAGTCACTGATTTCAATGCTTGTGTTGATTTAACTGAATCAAACAGAAGATTATTTAGAGAAGACAAAGTTAATTTAAAGAGATCTTCAAGCCTGAACTGATCGATCCAGCAGTATTCAAAATGAAGTTAGGAGCCGCATTTACATCAATCAGGGCTTACGCAAGCTCTGTTTCATACCTCCAGATTTAGCGTAAGGTGGGCAGTGCCCACCCTACGATTGAAAATTTTGCGTAAATCCTGATCAATCTTGAATGATTGATGAACACCCGTAGTGCAAGCTTCAAGCCTGCGCGGACAAGATGCCTACCCTACGATCGCGATTCAAATGGGATCGATGTACATGCGGTTGACATCTTCCTTCATATAAATTTGTGGCTGATTATGGCTGAAGTTTCACTTGATGGAATTGGTTACATTACCGCAGGCACGGGGTTAGGAACCTTTACTGCTGTCACGATTGGCAATATTGGATTGGTTGGACAGTTTGGCGGAATTGGCATTGGTGCTGTGCCGATCGCAGGAGCAGGGGCCATTGTGGGGGCAGCAATCTATGGCTCTACTCAAGCAATTCATGAAGGTGATCCGATGGCATTTGCGGCGATCGGGCTGGGAATGGTGGTAGGGGCAACAGCCTCGGCTACGATTGGCGGCATTGGGG
>PVWD01000409.1 GCA_003003615.1 filamentous cyanobacterium CCP2
ATGATGAGTTTGGAGATGTTCATCTCCGGCAAGGTCGGCGATCGTGCGGGACACTTTGAGGATGCGATCGGTGGCTCTGGCGGAAAGTCCCAGCTTACGGATTGCTCCTTCCAGTAAATTACGAGTTGTATCATCCATGCGGCACCATTTACGGATATGACGACTCTGCATTTCGGCATTGCAGTGAAGATGTTCTGCCTGAAATCGCTGCTGGGCGATCGAGCGGGCTTGCTCGACCCGTTGACGAATGGCGATCGACTCTTCTCCGGTGGCTTGCTGGGTAATTTCTTCTGGCTTGAGGCGGCTGACAATCACATGCAGATCGATGCGATCCATCAACGGCCCCGATAACTTGGCCCAGTATTGCTCTCGACTGCGAGGGGTACAGGTGCAGGGTTGAATTGAATCACCGAAATAGCCACAGGGGCAGGGATTGGTGCTAGCAACCAGGGTAAATTTAGCGGGAAAAGAAACCGATTGGCGCGTGCGGGAAATGGTAACGTGACCATCCTCTAGAGGCTGACGCAGAAATTCCAAAACATCCCGCTTGAATTCAGTGAGTTCATCCAGGAACAAGACTCCCCGATGGGACAGGGAAATTTCCCCTGGTTTCGGAAAACTTCCCCCACCCACCAGCGACGGCCCAGACGCGGAATGATGGGGACTGCGGAAGGGCCGTTCTCCCACCAACGCTCCTTTCTCCTTCAACAATCCAGCCACCGAGTGAATCTGCGTCACCTCCAAGGCTTCATCAAAGGAAAGGGCAGGAAGAATACCGGGTAATCTTCTCGCCAGCATGGTTTTACCACTGCCAGGTGGCCCGACAAAGATCAAATTATGCCCCCCTGCCGCCGCAATTTCCAACGCACGACGGGCGTAAGCTTGTCCCTTCACATCCTTCAAATCCAGGGAGAGGGAGCGCGATCGCATTAATTCCTCGATCCCATTCACCTGAGTTGGCTGATAGCGATTGGGATCATTGAGAAAATCCGCCACTTCCAGAAGGTGCTGAAAGCCGTAGACCGTAATCCCCTGCACGACCGCCGCTTCACGAGCATTATCCGCCGGAACCACCAAGCCCTTACAGCCAATCCGTTGAGCCGCTGCTGCGATCGCCAGAACGCCCGCTACCGGACGGAGTGATCCATCCAGGGAGACTTCCCCCAGAAACAGGTAATCGTCCAGCAGTTGCGTGTTAACCTGCTCCGAAGCTGCCAGGATGCCCACGCTAATCGGTAAATCATAGCTGGGCCCTTCTTTTCGCAAATCAGCAGGAGTCAGGTTGATCACCACCTTTCGCATCGGGAAGGCATACCCCGCATTCTTCAGGGCCGCTTTCACCCGTTCCCGACTTTCCTGAACCGCAGCATCGGGCAGCCCCACGACCACCACCCCCGGCAGTCCACCGGCAATATCGACTTCCACCCCCACCCGCACTGCGTCGATCCCCACCAATGATGCACTCCAAACCCTTGCCAGCATCGTTACTCTGATCCTCTATCGATGAAGCCACTAACGCTAGAGTGCCCGAAATGGAGGCGTAAAGCTCTGCATCAACCCGAGTTGTCAGGCTAACCCTATTTCATTGCGTGGGATTATGGAGTCGTCTCTAGAAGAATTTGTTGCCAGGAGTGGGGGCTTCTTTGACTGATATAAAGTATCTCAATCCCAACGACTTGCCCCTCGGCATTGTAGTCCAGAATAATTCCATCACTAACTTCTTCGGACTCAACGATTGCAGTATCATCCAATCGTAGATACAGGGCATCATCATCTTTATGAACCGTTAGCTTCATCGGACTCTCCTATCAAAAAAGAGGGTTACAACTCGGTTTGGAGCAACATTAGGGTTAACCACCACGCGCAGCCATCGGTTTTCAAAGTCTAGAATTCGTTTCAGGTAGTGCGTATTCCCATGAGGGTCAGCAAAAAGAAGAATCTGTTCCGGTGCAGAGAGTGCCTCGTCTAGCCAGGCAGGTTGGATGTCGCGTTCTCGCATTTGGTGGCGGGCGTGTTCGGAGAGTTCAAATCCGTCGATCATTCATCATCTTGCTCAATCGTATGAACGGTGAAATCGCCTAAAATTTCAGAAACATCCCATTTGCGCAAATTGATTAACCTCCGTAATGTAAGCATATTGCCTGCTAGTGAGATAATTGTCGTGCTTAAGGTAAAAAATCAGGACTCAAAACTTCTTCCGGCGTAGAAGGAGACTCCTCTGGGAATGTCCTCAACTCCAGCCCTGTTTCGATCGCCGCCTGCTGACAGGCATTCTGATAACATTTTGCGAAGACTTCGAGATAGTAATTTTTCAGACTGGGGCTATCCTCAAAGTCATCTTCTAAGCGACGACGATGTTCCAGGATACTGGACTGCCAACTTCTGGAGCGGTTTTCTGGTTGATATTTCCACTTCAATAAATGCAGCAATACGACGATTAAATTATGCCGAACGGCACTGCGTTCTCGCTTCCCCATGCTTTCAATTTCATCGATTAAATGATCAAGATCTAGCTCAGAAAACCGCCGTTGCTTTAATTGTTGTACAGTCGATTCAATCCAGAGCATAAAATCATGCTCGTAGAGGTTTTCGGTCAGCCCTGTAAGGGATGAATCGGGATGATTAGCTTTCATGATTGATGTTTGCTAGTTTTTGTTGGACAAAGGCACGAAACGTTTTTTCGGCAGCAATTTCATCCTGTTGCGCCTGCTCTAAAAATTGATATAAATACTCCTTTTCAACCCAGGAAAAGGTGGGACTGCGATCGCATTCTTGATACGCTCCATCTTGCAGTTGAAAAATTCGCCATTCCTGCCCGTTAAATCGCCAGAACTCCGGCACTCCCATCGCAGCATAGAGCCGATTCTTATCAATATCCGTATGGGTAATGTCTACTTCCACGACTAGATCAGGAGGTGGGTCTTGATCCAAATTCACATTACGTCCTGCCACCATTGGCTGATTCTGGATGTAATAAGCGTTATCAGGTTCGGCTCCACGATTTAGATCTTCTCGGTTGAGGGTTGTCGAACGCATTGATTTGAGTTTGAAGCCCATCTCGCCTACTAAAATTCGGATGAACAAACCCATCAATTCACTAGCATATTCATGATCTTCTAACGGCATTGTGATTTCTAAAATTCCGCGATCGTACGTCAGACGTGCCCCTCGGCTTTGGGGTAAGGCATGGAGAATTTGTTGGTAAGCCTGCCAGTTCAGCCCGCGTAACGTAACTCGCTTTTCGCCGATGGGTTGCGTATTTGCCTGTGGTACGATTGCCACCATTGGATGATGCCTCTTGTCAGTCTTACTTTAATTTTGCATTGCCCGACTTATGAAATCCCGTGCCAGCTATTGGCTACTCCTGCCCTATCTGCGTCCCCACTGGCGAACGATTCTCCAGGCGTTTATCTGTACGCTGGTTTTCACCCTATGCTGGCCCCTTTTAGCATGGATCGCAGGGCTGTTGCTGGGCTACCTGGTGCAGGGAAATGTGCTGGAACTGGCGCAAACTGCCGCGATCGTCGCAGGGATTTTTCTAGTTCAGAAGTTAGCTCAATATGGGCAAGATGCGTGGATGGCAAAGGCGGCATTATCGATCGCCCTCGACCTCCGCAATCGAGTGTACGCCCACCTGCAAACCCTCAGCCTCAGCTACTTTGAAAAGGCCCCAACCGGAGATTTGTCCTATCGATTAACCGAAGACATCGATCGGATTGGCGAAGTGGTGAATAAAGTGTTTCATGACTTCACCCCCTGCGTCCTGCAACTCATTGCCGTGTTTGCCTACATGATCTACCTCAACTGGCAACTCACCCTGGCCAGCTTGATCGTGGTGCCCCTGATGGGCTTACTGATTAGCTGGTTTGGCGATCGGATGCTGGTGTATTCTCGCCGCAGTCAGAACTTGATTTCCGATCTGTCTTCTATCCTGACGGAGGTATTTAGCGGTATTCGGCTGGTGCGGGCCTTTGCGGCCGAGGATTATGAAGTCGATCGGTTCAGCCAGGAAGCCGAGCGCAACCGTCAGGCGAAGTACGCTGCCGCCCACTTAAAAGCGGTTCAATTCCCTGTTGTGGGCTTCATGTACGCCCTCTCCGTCCTCCTGTTACTCCTGCTGGGTGGTTGGCAAATTTCCCAGGGCAATCTCACGGGCGAACAGTTTGGCAGCTATGTCGTCGCCGTCGCCATGCTGATCGATCCCGTTGGCCACATCACCGAAAACTACAACGAATTCAAGCAAGGACAAGCCTCCGTCGATCGCATTTTTGAACTGTTCCAAATTCAGCCTGCGGTGGTCGAGCAATCAGGGGCGATCGAGCTGCCAACCGTGACGGGTAAGGTTGAGTATCGGGAAGTGAGTTTTGGGTATGAGGGAATGGGGAGTCGGGAGTCAGGAGCCGGGAGTCGGGAGCCGGGAGTCGGGAGTCAGGAGTCGGGAATCAAACATAGACAAAACATCCCTTCTTCTATTCAAGAGCTACGCCCACTTTCTACCTCCCACTCCCCACTTCCTACTCCCTACTCCCCCTCTGCCCCTTGGATTCTTCATCACCTCAACCTTCTCGCTATGCCTGGGGAAAAGATCGCCCTGGTTGGAGCATCTGGTGCAGGGAAAACAAC